>NZ_JAMYLH010000004.1:0-361255 GCF_040317925.1 Mesorhizobium sp. M1348
CGGTGAAATCCGGCATCCCGGTTAGCAATATCGTTCCGGTCTATCAGGCCTTCGGCGGCGGTAACTGGGAGACTTCCGACGGCGGAAGACAGGTCATGCCCACTCCCGAACAGATGCAAATTATGATCGATCATTGGGCCGCACTGGTGCCGTCACCTGCCTTCGACTACACCTATAAATGGGGAACGCAGAACGGCGACACCGCGCTTGAAAGCTCCCCGGAACTGCAGGCCGTTTTCCGGGAGCACAACCTCGCTACCTCCGGGACCGAACCGCCTCCCGTCGACACAAGCGACACCTTGTACGGCACCAGCGGTGACGATGTGTTCCACGGCGCCGGCGGCCACACGATGATCGGCTATGGCGGCAATGACACTTATTATGTCGAGGATGTCCGCGATAAGGAGATTGAGGCGGCGGGCGGCGGTGCCGACAAAGTGTTCGCGTCAGTAAGTCATGCGCTTGCGGCCGGCTCCGAGATCGAGCTTCTCGCCACCAACAGCCCGTCCGGCACGACGGCGATCAACCTGACCGGCAATGCGTTCGCCCAGACCATCCAGGGCAATGCCGGCGCCAATGTCATCAACGGCCTCGGCGGCGCCGACATGATGAGCGGCTATGGTGGCAACGACACCTATTATGTTGACAATGCCGGAGACAAGGTGGTTGAGGCGGTGGGCGGCGGTACGGAGTGGGTGTTGGCTGCAGTGAGCCATACACTTTCCGCCGGCGCGGAGGTCGAGCTTCTCGCTACCACGAACAAGGCCGGCACCGCGGCAATTAATCTCACCGGCAATGAGTTCGCCCAGTCCATCGGGGGCAATGAAGGCGCCAATGTCATTAACGGCGGCAGTGGCGCCGATACGATGGCAGGCTATGGCGGCAATGACAAATACTTTGTCGACAATGCCGGAGACAGGGTGTTCGAGGCGGTAGGCGGCGGCACCGAATGGGTGTTCACTGCGGTGAGTCATGCTCTTTTGGCCGGCGCGGAGGTCGAGCTTCTCACTACCACAAACAATGCTGGTATGACGCCGATCAATCTAAGCGGCAATGAGTTCGTACAGTCCATCGGGGGCAATGCTGGCGCCAATGTCATCAACGGCGGTGGTGGTGCCGATACGATGGCAGGCTATGGCGGTAATGATACGTTCTTTGTCGACAATACCGGCGACAGGGTGTTTGAAGCGATAAGTGGTGGTACTGACAAAGTGTTAACTTCGGTGAGCCATGCCCTTTTGGCCGGATCGGAGATCGAACTTCTCGCGACCAACAACCAGTCCGGTACGACGGCGGTCAATCTCACAGGCAACGGCTTTGCCCAGACTATCCAAGGCAATGCCGGCGCTAACATCATCAATGGCGGCGGTGGCGCGGACGTCCTGACCGGTAACGGAGGCAACGACGCATTTGTGTTCAACAGCGCTCTTGGAGCCGGTAATATCGACAAGGTCATCGACTTCAACAAGGTCCAGGACAAGATTCACCTCGACGATGCCGTCTTTGCCGGGCTTAAACTGGGAGGCCTTTCATCCGACGCATACTTTGCTGGTACGGCCGCGCATGACAGCTCCGACCATATCATCTACAACAGCTCAACCGGGGCGCTGTCCTTCGACAGCGACGGGATCGGTGGCGCAGCTCAAATACAGTTCGCCACTCTCTCCCCAGGTCTGTCGCTTGCAGCAGGTTCGTTTCTCGTGATCTGAACGACCCGGAACGGCGGACCTTCTGCTCGAGCCGGGTCCGCTGCTCTAAAATTTTGCCCGACGCTTCCGCGGAGATACGTCGCAACGGCTATGCCGTTGCCCAATGTGACACCGGACAGGCCGTTCTAAGGCGTTTTCCGTTGCGAGTGCGGATGCGAGGCAAGCGATCTTACGAACTCTGCGAGCGCAGATCGGAGAGGCCCTGATCGCGACAGGGCTTCCCTTGGGCGCACCGCGTTAACGCGGATGGACCTCCGGATAAACCCGTTCCTTTTTCTTCTCGCAACCAGCCCATGCCATTGTGGCCAAGCCGTTTTCGAGTGGCTTTTCTTGATGTAAGATGTAAGTGCGCGCCTCGCCTGACCTACGATTGTCGAGGAACACAATCATCTCCAAGTCACTCGCGCGGGTACCAGCTGTATGGGTCAGACGTGTCGCCGGACTTTGGCAATCAGTGTAGGAACGATAAGGCACTTTTGCCGTGACACGTTGATGACCAGCCAGTTGACGATTGCCAGGGATCACCGAGGCGTTTTTGAAGGCCAACTGCTATAAAATGGATTGGGAGTGCGGCAACTGCGCCTATGCTTTCGAACAGACCAGCCAGCAACGGCTGCGCCGCCAGCAAACGAAATCAGCGCCTGCGGTGAAGTGGAACACAGGTGCGGTGCACAGTCATTTGTCTTGTTAAGCCAGTACCACCCTCAGGCCGCGCCGAGGCGGAGATCGCCGGTCTCGACGTGCTCTAGAAACCAGGCATAGGTCTGTTCCAATCCGCTGCGCAGCGAATAGCGCGGGCGCCAGCCGGTGGCGAACAGGCGCGATACGTCCATCAGCTTGCGCGGCGTGCCGTCCGGCTTTGTCGGATCGAATGTGATCGTGGCATCGGCGCCGGCGACCGACACGATGGTGCGGGCAAGGTCGGCAATGGTGATGTCTTCCCCAGAGCCGACATTGATGTGGCTGTCGCCGGCATAATTCTTCAACAGCCAGACCAGGGCGTCGGCGGCGTCGTCGACATGCAGGAATTCGCGCATCGGCGTGCCCGATCCCCACACCTCCAGGCTCTTGCGGCCGGCGCGCCTGGCCTCGTGCGCCTTGCGCATCAGAGCGGGCACGACATGGCTGGAATTGAGGTCGAAATTGTCGCCCGGGCCGTAGAGATTGGTCGGCATCGCCGAGATGTAGTCGACACCGTATTGGCGCCGGTAGGCCTGGCACAGTTTCAGTCCGGCGATCTTGGCGATCGCATACCATTCGTTGGTGGGTTCGAGCGGGCCGCTCAGCAAGGCGTCCTCGGAGATCGGCTGCGCCGCGAATTTGGGATAGATGCAGGATGAACCGAGAAACAGCAGCTTCTGCACCTCGTTACGGAAGGCGCTGTCGATGACATTGTTCTGCATGACGAGGTTGTCCTGCAGAAAATCGACCGGAAGCCTGTCGTTGGCCAGGATACCGCCGACCTTGGCCGCTGCCATCACCACTGCATCCGGCTTGCGGTCGGCCATCCAGCGCCGCACCCCGGCCTGGTCGAGAAGATCGAGCTCGGCGCGCGAGGCGGTCAGGACCTCGCAATCCTCGTCGGCCAATCTGCGCAGGATGGCCGAGCCGACCATGCCGCGATGTCCGGCCACGAAAACGCGCTTGCCCTGAACGTCGAAGGTCATCAGCTTACCCCAAATGCAGAACGGCAGCTTTGCCGGTTGGCCGGCGGAGCGCCGGATCGGCTTCTCTGTTGGACGCATACCGCATACAGATTTGCCCAGACAAGCCAAATCGGAATCGTTGAAGCCGTACGACGTATCAGGAAGCAGAGGGCTGCTCAACGGCGAAGAGCAAAAGCTACGCCGGGCGCTCAGTGCAGAAAGCTACCAGTAAGAATACGTTGATAGCTGTTCGTCATCGTCCGTCGTGCGCGATGAAGATGTATCTCCCTCAACAGGGCTTTGGTGCGCTGCTGCGGCATATCTGATGTTTGTCATCGCACCCTTTGGGAAATCGATTAAAGAGGTGAGTTGGCCTGCGAGGCAGCTTAGCCTATAGTCCTTGGGCGACTTGATGACGCCTTTTTCTCGCGATCGGGCAGTGTTGTCATGCCAGTGCATGAACGCGATCATCTTTCGATCGGCTTGGTATGGTACGCTTCGCAGATGAAAACTGGCGCGACACCGGACGTGAGCTGTTCCGCGCCCTCGGGTGCGGCGAGTTCGTAGCGTTCCAAATTCAGCCTCACGCAGTCGGCTAGCTTGCCATGGTCGCGCGATAGCGATCAAGCCAAATTGAGACGGCTATTTGTTCAAGTGAGACATACTTCGGCTATTTGCCTGGGGTGTTGTTCAGCGGATCGCTAAATAAGTGAGCCCTATCATCACCAACAATATCATAACGGCCACACCGGTGGCGACCGTCCGCTGGCTCAGTCCTAGAGGGCTTCTGTCGTTCTCGTCTTTTGTAATCATCGCGAAGTCTCAACCGAAATGATAGATACGGTGATCTGGGAAAGCCAGCCGGATTCTTCGATCTGGCGTTGGAAGCGAACTTTAAGATCGGCAAGCTGTTCTTTGGTAGTCGACAATCGCTGCGAAGATGACAAGTCAATCATCCCTGAGCAGGGCGCCCAAAATCAATCAGGCTATTCCGAGCGAGGAACCCAGCATCTCGTGCGCCTGTCCTGAACTGGGTCAAGGAGGGTTAGCGTGTGCGAGCGACGGAGCTCTGTCTTTCCGCAAAACGCCAGAAAATGGCTTCGTGCACGGCACAGCAAACCATAGCGAATGGGACTATGTGAACGGCGCAGTTCGCACAGCAACTCGAGAATCCTTCTCATCAAACGCTAAGCGTTCGATTTTGCGGGATTTGCGTTTGGTCCGAGGACCGGGTCATCCGTCTGGTGAATGCCCTCCAGGGCAAATACGCGACGGGTACGAGGATATTCCATCGCCATGCTCGCGGCGTCGACCCAACCCCGGCCGGCTAGCGCTTCCTGGAGCGTCTGCGCTCCGTGCTGCTCGAGCTCGACAACACACTCACTCTGGCCAGGTCCGGCAGGAAAGATGACCAACAAAAGCTTTCCATCGGCTCCAACGGGATCATCCTCGCCGGGCGAGCCTTGGATGCAATCAACTGAGGTCGCTCTGGGTGCCACCCAGGTCGACGTGGTCGTGACCTCCCCCTCCGGTTTACCGGCGGCGCGTTCGAATTGACGCTGTGGAAAGACACTCTGGCTGTTGTTCTTGCCTCAAATCATTCCCTCGCCAGCCGTTCCGTCATCGAGTGGCACGACTTGTACCAGGAGACGTTGCTGGTGCGCAGGGGCGAAGCGTTTCAGCTCGCCGACGCTGTTGGACGCGGCGTGGAGCTCCCTCCAATCGTCGAACATCACGTCAGTGCGCATCCTTTTGCACCTTGGCCTGTCGTAAGCTGCGGATCGGCGGCAAACCAATCCAGATCTCCAGTTTGGCCCGTTGGCGCCCCAACGCCAATCCGGCCCTGCCGACCTTCATCTCATTCCTGCGCGATCGGTATTCGTGCTGACAGTCATCCGACCGGCATGACACGAACAGTCACCCGGTCTCAGAGTGCGCCGGGCCTGGCAAACGCACTGTCAGTTGTTATAACCCGAGTCAGGATCGAGGAGCCGACTGTGCCGGGTCGGCGACTTGCGGCCTAGCAATTCAGCATAGGCGACGAGACCGCGACGAACGGCGCCGGGCACTTCGATCGTGGACCGGACGGTCATCGGGAATGGCGGAGAGTTTCAGCCGGGTTACGATGGATCTTTCGAGGCCACCCGGTCAGCACCGAATGCTTCGGCGATGCGCACTAGATCGCTGAACGCTGAGCGGATTTGTGGCCAAGGAAAGTCACAGCATTCCTCGCACGCTTCGCCCTCGAGCAACACTGCATCGAGCTTGCCCGCCACACCGGCAAGAGTCGTAGCAGGGGTGGTTGAGAAGGCTTCCAGAAGATTCTTCGCCCGCTCGCCAGCTTCGCGTTCGGCTCTGAGCGCAGCAGCGTAACCGGTCTTCTCGGCAGCCGCGTCCCAGCGTGCCTGATGCGCAGCAAACTCACTTTCGGCCTTCTCCCGGAGAGCGGCGGTATCCGGCCCGTTGCCGAGCACCTGATTGAGCGACTCGATCGAATAGACTGTCAATTCCTCGCCATTGGGCAGGCGGACGTCTACACAAGGAAAGCCGATATCTTCGACGAGTCTCGTCTCCAGGCGCTGCTGCCTGCGGCAAAGCCGCTCTGTCAATTTGTGGGCTCTCTGCCATTCTCGCTGAAGTGCCAAAGCTGGGTCAACGGGCACATTGGTTCCTGCGGACGCATTACCTTCAAGCGTCCACGCGGTAGTAGCCACCACTGTTCCCGCAAGCACTCGCCTGCGGGTGACGAATGGCAGACTCGTGATATTGTCGGAATCAGCCATGATCCGAGCTCCTCAGAAGCTTAGGGTTGTGGTCAGGCCGGGTAAGGTGTTGCACCACCTTATTCGGCCGTTTCGCGCGGGCCCGTCCTGCCGGGTCGAGTATTGTCGGAGAAAGCGAGCGCAGCATCCACTCTACGGTTTTAGGTGAAATCGTGGGCCTAGTCAAGACTTTTGGCATCAAATGATGCGGTAGGTATAATAATGATAACGAGTGAGCAGTTGCGAGCAGCCCGCGCCCTTTTGCAATGGGATCAAAAAACCCTCGCTGCGAAATCAAGGGTGTCAGTCGCGACCATCAAGCGGCTTGAGCCGCTCGCTGGCATATTGAAAGCCAACCAAGTGACGATCGAAGCACTGAAGCGTGCATTGGAAGCCGGTGGCGTCGACTTCATCCCCGAGAATGGCGGCGGGCCTGGCGTTCGGCTGGCACGCCCTCTGGAAAGCAAATGACTTGCAGCAAACGGCCGACAAAGGTCTTGATGACGGTTGCGTGGCTTCTCGCAACTTCAAAATCGAATTGGCAGCAGGCAAGCGATTGCAGAGAGCGGAAATCAGCCGGCCGCCCGGCTGCCTAACGGGTGGGTGGGCCCTCGCCCGTGCTCGACCACCAAGCCAAAATGCTGACCATCATATCGTCGATCAGCAGACCTGAGCGCTCCCGTTACGTTTCACTCGAAGGGCGTATGGATCAAACGCATCGCAGCCCGATCTCTTGCTGTAAGAAGTGGCTCGCTGCCGACTTTGGCAGTTCTGGCCGACGTTAGGACGCGATAGTGTGCTCATATGCATCCCCAATGACGGCCAGGAATGCCAGCCAATCTGGATCGCTGGTCAGGTGAGATGCAACTACCGAACAGATGCCACTTTCGAAACGAGTCTTCGTTCGCTCCCCAGGTGCGATCGACCGGTCTACCGCAATAATCTGCGGCTGCTCGCAGACCTCAGAAAAAGACCGGTGAAGTTCGCAACACGTTAAATTCTCGGCGACACGCAGAGGTTACAGCCCGCCTTTATGTACGCCGCAACGGCTCAGATCTGTCTGGGTTCGGTCCACTCGGCGCCCGAGAGGCGAAGATTTCGGGATCGAGGCGCTTGAGCCACTGCGCGCCAGACAGAGCGATCCGATCCGTGTCATACTGTCAGAGGCAAGACACTAGCAATTTGGGGGCGGCGGCAGATGAAGGAAGAGAACGACGTTCAGAAGCTGGTACGCACGCTGCGTGCTCGAGCACCTGATGACGCGGCTGAATTGCTGGCCCGAGAATCTCCCGAGTTCATCCGGGACACACTAAAGTTGTTGCCGGACAGGCACGCCCGTAAGGTGGCGGAGCATTTGCCGCCGCATATGCGGCCTGTCAAGCCTGATGCCGGTGGCAAGGACCTTGCGATCCCTGAGTCGCTCGTCGAACTGATGGACCCGATTCCCGCCAGCGTTCCTGTCGGCACGACGATAGCCGCCGCGGTGGAGGCCGTCAGACGCACCCAGGTGCCGACCGAGCTCACTTATCTCTACGTCACGGAGGGCGGCGATAAGCTGGTTGGCCTGGTGGTCCTGCGCGATCTGATGCTGAGCGAACCGGACGCGATGGTCGATCAGATCATGCTGCCCAGGCCGTTCGCCCTTAACGTCGATCTCTCTTTGAGCGACGCATGCAAGGCGGCGGTACGCCGTCACTACCCTGTCTATCCCGTGGTGGACGCGGAGAACCGGCTGCTCGGGCAGGTCCGCGGCTGGCGGCTGTTCGAGCAGCAAATCATTGAGATTTCCGCCCAGTCTGGCCAGATGGTGGGTGTCCAGAAGGAGGAGCGTTCTTTTACGCCGCTGATTTCAGCCTTCTTGAAGCGTCATCCGTGGCTGCAGCTGAACCTGCTGACGGCCTTCATGGCCGCTTTCGTGGTCAGTTCGTTCACAGGCACGATCGAAAAGATCGTCGCCTTGGCAGCGTTCCTCCCGGTCTTGGCCGGGCAGAGCGGAAACACCGGCTGCCAGGCACTGGCCATGACGCTGCGTGGCCTTGCCCTGGGCGATGTGGACAAACGACCGAAGCTGCACCTGGTGATGAGGGAGGGCGCGCTCGGGATCGCCAACGGCGTGCTCGTCGGTCTTGTGGCGGCTGCGGCGATGTGGTTCTACGCCTCGCGGCAACCGGAGTCGGCGGCCCAGGCGCCCATGCTGGCACTTGTGATCCTGCTCGCAATGTCTGGATCGTGCCTGATGTCCGGAATCTCCGGCGTGCTGATCCCGCTGGGCCTGCGCCGGGTCGGCGCCGATCCGGCGGTCGCTTCGGCGATTTTTCTCACCACCGTGACCGATATTGTAGGCATGGGCCTGATGCTGGGGCTGGCCACCATGCTCGTGCTGTAGCAAGGCGCGTCCGGTGGACGCGTCCCTGGACAGATGTAGTTCCTATAAGCTGACCTCGTCGCGTTCAACGAAATAGCAAGAGCCGTGCCGCATCGCGCGCGCGTCGTAAGAAGCACCTCGCGGCAACTCTCCGACCGCTTGCGCACTGCCACGGAAGACCTTTGGATGAGCCGTGGACGACCTTGATGGCTCATTCGGTGACCAGGTACCCGCAGAATCGCGCAAACAATATTGATCTTGTCGGCTGTGGGATCCACGACTGGTGATGATTTGAGTTAGTTGCCACCGGTGCCGAATACTTCACTTGCTACAGCAACGCCGAGAAGATGTTTTTACAACCAGCGCAGCCAAAATGCGAATGAACCCGATGGTTTGTTGCGCAGCTGCAACAGCTGCTGAGACTCGCATGATCTGGTATCCGTTCAGTCGCCTTTTTCTTGTAGTCGTGCTAAGTCCTTCGCACTAGTCGGGTTTGGGGTGGGTTCTCGGCATGCAATTCTCGTTTCGAACGATCGCCGGCTGCGCCGCAGCGCTGCTTTGTACCGGCGTATTGCCGGCCGGCGGGCAGGGTCTTTTTTCTGCCTATGACGATGCTTTTTCAGCCCGCATCGCCAGTCCGGCCGACAACGGAACGCTCGCCCAGTTCGTCACAGTTGCCGTCAACGCGGGACAATACGATCAGGCGATCTCGTCAATCGAGCAGTATCTGATCAAATACCCCCGCGATGCGCGCGCCCGGCTGGCGGCCAGCCGGTTGTACTATCATGTCGGCTCCTATGAATTGGCCCGGCGGCAGGTGCAGTACGGCATCGAAGTCGGTGGCTTGTCCGCAAGTGAGCAGCAGGAAGCTGCTCGCCTGCTCGCCCGCATCGATCGCGCGTTGCGCGGCGTCACCTGGGAACTCGCCCTGACCGGCGGCGTGTTCAGCGCATTTACCGATTTTGAGCCGGGCGGGGCGCAAGACGACGACAGCTTCGTCTCGCCCTATGGGCGGGCGGAAGGCTTTGTCCGGTGGGACCTCGGCACGCCAAGCGCCGACGCTCTCGTCCTTTCGGGGTCATTGACGGCGACACAGCGTTTTTTCACGGAAGACCTGTCGGTTCCGGGTAGCAAGGAGACCTTCATCCACGGCAACGCCGCGATCACCTGGGACAAGGGGCTGCCCAACAGTGGGATCGATTCGCTGCGCCTGCTGCTTTCCGCCTTCACAGTTACGGATCGCTTCGACAGCGATATCCAGGAAACCGGCGTCGGCGTCAGTGGGCGCTTTCTTGTACGCCCGACGGTCGAGACGACGCTCTTCGCCGGTGGCGGCTACATCGATCTAAGCGCCTCGCAAGGCATTTTCGCCGATAGCAGGGTTTTCTATGAGGCAGGCGGCAGCTACCGCTTCCGCAATGGCCAGGCGCTCGGACTGCGCTTTGTCGGCTCTAATGACTTCGCCTCCGGATCTGAAATCGGCCACAGCTACACGGGCGAGGTCCGCTATGGCGGCCTGTTGATGAACGTACCGGATCTTTTCGCATGGTCGCACCAGATCGCCTTTTCGGCCGGCCACAGCAACACTCCCGATCTGTCCGTCGGCATCGGCACAAATATCAAGAGCGACTTCTGGCGCATTGCCTCGGAAAGCGATTTTCAGCTGACGGAGGCGCAGAAGATCAGCGTCGATCTCGCCTATCGCGAAACCAACTTCGACATCGCCAACCGCGACCGAAAATCGTTCGAAATGCTCATGAGCTACACGTTGACGCTCAATTGAAAGAGGCCGCGATGAGGACCCCGTACCGTCAGATCGCCATTTTTGTCGCCTGCCTTGCCTTTGCGGCACCTTCCGCCGCTGACACGGTCGGGTCGATGACGGCCTACCAGACCAACATCGTCCGCAACAACGGCGGGACAATGAACGTCGGTGCGGGCGTCGAACTCGGCGACCAGCTGCGCAGCAATCCCACCGGTCTTGGAATGCTGGTGTTCCGGGACGAATCGAGCGCCAAGATTGGTCCGAACACCAGCCTGACGATCGATGAATTCGTCTACAATCCGGGATCCGGATCGGGAAAGATCGACATCGGGATGAACAGCGGCCTGGCCCGATTCTATGGCGGCCAGGTTTCGAAAGGCGGCGTCATGCAGGTTGCGACGCCGCACATGGTGCTCGGGGCCAGAGGCGGCATCATCGAAGTGCTGGTGGCAGCCGGCCAGACCGTCGGCATACTGCGCGCCGGCCGCATGACCTGCACGATGAATGGCAAACGGCTGGTCATCACAAACCCGGGCTTCGCCTGCACGTCGGAAAATGGCAAGCTGCTGACCGGCTACGGCGGAATCGACACCTTCCCGATATTGGACAGCATCGACCGGATTGCCGGCACCGGCCTGCCAGGCGCACCGGGTCCGGGATTGGACGTAAGCGCGCTTTGTGCGTCGGCACTCGGCGGCTCGCTCAAGGTCTGCGAGTCCAGCGATGGCGCATTGCCAGGAGTGGTCATGGAGTTCCCCGACAGCCCAACGCCACCTGCCGGTGGCGGGGTGAAGGATGAGGGCGATGGCGATGGCGAGGGCTGCGACTACTACTGCGATTAGGCCTGGCCGCACGACATGAGCCTTTTGGCCGGTTGGCGCTGGGCTGATTGGCGGCAAGCTGGCAGGCGCAAAATATCCGGCCTTGTGGTCGTGCTCCTGCTGCTCGCTTGCCATTTGGCTTTTGACGGGCCGTTGTCGCGCCTGCGTGAGCGGACGTACGACTTCTACCAGTTTCTCGCCCCACGCCAGGCGACGAGCAATCCTGTCGTGATCGTCTCGATAGACGACGCCAGCCTCAAGGCACATGGGCGATGGCCCTGGAACCGTGGCCTCTTGGCCGATCTGGTCGATGGCATCACCGCATCCGGCGCGGCGGTGGTCGGGCTTGCGCTGGTACTCCCCGAGGCCGACACCTCGCCTGAGGGCATCGGCGGAGACAAGCGCCTGGCAGCGGCGCTGGCCAAAAATCGAACGGCGCTTGCCGTCAGCCTAGGCAATGAGGCGACGGTTTCAGAAGCAGAACCCAAAGCCGGCTGGTCGATCGTCGGGCAGGTACCCGATACACTTCCCGGCTTCACCGGCCTGACCGGCTCGCTTGCCGAATTCTCGAACGCCGCCGCGGGCCTCGGCGTAATTCGCACCTTGCCCGATCCCGACGGCGTACTGCGCCATGTGCCGCTGCTGTGGCTTCGCAATACCGCTCAAGGCGTGCAGCTGTGGCCGTCCTTCGCGCTCGAGCTTCTGCGCCTTTACGCCGGGCAGGACGGCTACATAGCCCGGATGAATGCCGCCGGGTTCGACGCACTCAGGATGGCCGGCGCCATCGTGCCGCTCGAGCCGGAGGGGAGCATCCGCCTCTGGGAAACCGCCACGGATACGCCCCGCATATCTGCCAGCACTATCCTTTCGGGCGGCAGTGATCCGCGGCTGCGGGACGCCATCGCCATTGTCGATCTGTCGGCCGTGGGACTGACGCAGTACCTGCCCACCCCGACGCGTCCAGCGCGACCAGGCGCAGACATCCACGCCGATGCAATCGGCCAGATGCTTGCCGGGCGCTACCTTGCAGAGCCAACGCACGCGCGTACGCTCGAGCGGCTCTGGTTTGTCCTCAGTGCCGTCGTTTTCATCGGGCTTTCCGGAGTGCTCGCCGGGCGCGTCGTGCTTGGTGCCCTGGCTCTCGTGCTGCTGGCCGTCACGCCGTTCGTGTTCGGCGCTCTCGAATACAGCCTGCAGGGTGCACTCTATGACCCGCTGCAGCCGGCGCTTGCGACGATCCTGGTAGCCGGCTTCGAAGGCTATGTTCTCTACAGGCGCAGCGAGCAGCGCCGGTCCACCCTGGCACGGCAGTTCTCCCAGTATCTGTCGCCCTCCGTGGTGCAGCGCCTCGCAAGCTCGGACACCGAAGCGATCCTGTCCGGCGAGAAGCGCGAGATTACGATCCTGCTCAGCGACATACGCGGCTTCACGACGATGAGCGAACAACTCGATACCCAGGAAATCGCCAAGGTGGTCAATCACTTCCTCGGCATTGCGACCGATGAGATCCTCAAGCGCGACGGCACCATCGACAAGTTCATGGGCGATGCGGTGCTCGCCTTCTGGAACGCGCCGCTTGATCAGCCGGACCATCGCGAGCGCGCGCTCGACGCGGGGCTTGCCCTGATCGAACGGGTGAAGCGTGAAGACGCCGCCTTCACCGCGGACGGCCACCCCTCCATCGCAATCGGCGTCGCCATCGAGACCGGCATCTGCTCGGTAGGCAATTTCGGCTCCGAACGGCGCTTCGATTACACCGCGATCGGCTCCCCGGTGAACCGCACGGCACGGCTCGAGTCGACGACCAAGAAGCTGGGCATCCCCCTGGTGCTTGGTCCCGGCTTTGCGGCAGGAGCATCGATGCCGGTCGTCCAGGCAGGCGCTTTTGAGCTCCAGGGTTTCAAGGGCGAGGTGCCGGTTTTCACCGTTCCGGAGATGCAAGCTGCTCACCAAGGTATGAGCCGCGAAGTAGAGAGCCAACGTGGTGAGCAATCTGGCGCCCCTGCCGTGGTGGTTGGTTCGCCGCCATCCGTGCAAATGGCACCGCCTGATCTTGCACCCCGAACCCGAAGCACACGCTGACCGGATCCAGCGGATGGCAGGGGTGCCGACCTGCTTTGTGAACTAATACTGCTGGGGAGGCCTAGGTGTCATCAAACGGCCCTTTAATTGCGGGTGGCTGTCAATCCGGATCAGCGCGACAGCCGATGAGACGCGGATAGACGGCGAAGGGATCCGTCGAGGTAACCCCGGCAATGATTGTCGAGGCCGCCGAATTTTCGAGCGAGAAGATAGGCCGTGTTATCCAGTTCACCACGAATGGCAGCACGGCTTCGTTGAGTTCGCCGGCGCCATCATGTGGAGGCAGCGCGTGGTTCAGATTGTTTATCCTCGCCGCCGGATCATGCGCTCGGGATGTTCCCAAGAGCATCCAGCCGTAGCACTCCCCGAGCTGCCCTAACGAGAGAGTTCGCTGGGCCGGGATTATGGCCGTTATGAACCTGACGCAATCGATGCAGCTGGCGCTGGCCTCGTCGGGCGCGTGGGCGGTCTATCGACATCAATCGGTCGCCGCGGATGTTGGGATGCGCAGGCGTCGGCGTACGTAGCGCCGATGCGCCTTGGGCATGTGGGCGTTGACAGTGACATGGCCGCAGCGACGTGTTTCAGACGCCGAGCAATTCCAAGGACTGAACCGAACCTTCCGACGGATTTTCGCGAGCTGCATTCCTCCCTCCCCTCCTTATCAAAACCGCCGCTCGCGAATTCGCTGGCCAGTATATCTGCGATATGATATACATATATCACTCAGAGGATATACAAATGCCGCTCTTCATTCGCGATCCCGACGTCGATGCCATGGCCGTCGAGCTGCAGCAGATTACCAACGCGCGCAGCAAGACCGAGGCCGTCAGAACCGCCTTGCGCCATGAGATCGAGCGCAACCGCGGCAGCGTCCCGCTGCGCGAGAGACTTGCCAAAGTCAAGGAAATGGCGCGGCGGATCGGGCCGGCCAACCCTGATTTCGATATGAAGAAATTCACCGACCAAATGTGGAGCGACGACTGATGTTCGTCGATGCCTCGGTGATCGTTGCCATCCTGAACGAGGAACCTGGCGCGGAAGAACTGGAAAAGCGGCTCGCGGCCGCGACCAAGCCGCTGTATATCTCCCCGCTCGTCCGGTTCGAGGCAGTCCAGGGTCTCGCGCGAGCATCGGCCGAAGCCATCAAAAAGAACGCCAAGCCCACGGCCGACATACTGGCGCAAGCCCGTGATACCGTCGACGCCTTTTTGATCGAGATCGCCGGCAAGGAAATCATGATATCCGGCGACATCGGCGACCGGGCGATCGAAGCCAGCATGAAATACGGCAAAGCAGTCGGGCACAAAGCCGATCTCAATTTCGGCGATTGTTTTGCCTACGCTTGCGCGAAGGCTCACCGGCTTGCCCTGCTTTACAAGGGCGATGACTTTTCACAAACTGATCTGGCGTAAGGCTTTCCTGGCCTTGCATCGCGGCGCGAGAGCCGATGGGCCCTTTTGCATGCTTTGGGCGAATCGTTGTCTTTCATGGTTAAACGCAATATTACGAGGAATGTTCGCTGCAGCACTGGTTTTCTTCGGCACGATCACCGTCCAGGCACAGCGGGCAGACGGCATCTTCTGGGTGCTGCGATCGGGTGCGCCATGCCGCGATCTTCCAGGGGGCGATACGGCCCACGCACCACCTGCTACAATCGCTTCGTTCGATGGCGGAAAGCAGGTGTGTGGGACCGCCTCATGCATGGCATCACCAAAGCCCACGATGCAACGGTGCAGATGATCGATACCTCCATTGTTCGCGTCCATCAGCAAGGCGCGACAGCAAAAAGGGGGATCGAGATTATTGTCTCGGTCGTTCCCGATGCGGGCTGACGACCAAAATCCATGCTCTTGTCGACGCCGAAGGCAGGCCGATCAAGCTGACGCTCACGGCAGGTTAAATGAGTGACATCGCCTACACAGCGGACTTGATCAAGGATTTGCCCGAGGGTGCCATGCTGCTCGCCGACAAGGGCTATGATGCCAACGCCTTGCGCAATGCCGTCACCGAGCAAAAGGCATGGGCCAACATCCCGCCCAAGGCCAACCGCAAGGACCCGATGTGCTTCAGCCCCTTTCTCTACAAGGCCCGCAACCTCGTCGAACGTTCTTCAACAAGGCCAAGCAGTTCCGTCGCATCGCAACTCGATATGACAAGCTGGCAGAAAACTACCTTGCTGCCCTGAAACTCGTGTCAACTCGCATCTGGCTACGCGGTGATGAGTCTACGTCCTAGCGTTTTGCGTGCCCTGCCCGGTTGTCATTCGCCGCGCATGGTCGCCTGGAACGTCGGCAGGTGCTTCTTCTGCGCCTCGAGCATTTTCTCGCGATAGACGCCATAGATGACGTCGGTGTCGTGCAGTGTGACGCCGGCAATTGTCGGCGAGGCAAAAACCGGCAGTTCGATGCCGCGTTTCGAAAGCGCCTCGGCGGTGCGCGCGATCAGCTCATGCGCCAGGATCATGGCAAGCACGGTCGACGAACCGGAGACCGGCCGGCTCCAGCCCTCGACCGGCACGATGGCATCCTCGATCGGCGAGCAGGTGTCGATGACAAGGTCGGCGGCATCGGCAAGCCGTTTGCCGGAAGAGTGCGTCGCCGGCTTGTCGAGATTGTTCTTGCTAGTTATCGCAACGACGAAGATGCCGCGTTTTTTCGCATAAAGCGCGGTGTCGATGCCGGACGAATTGCGGCCGCTGTGGCCAAAGATGATGATCGAATCGCCTTTGTTCAGCGGCTGGTGGTCGAGGAATTTCTCGGCGTATTTCTCGGTCCGCTCCAGCCACAGAAGTTCGCGCACGCCGCCGGCGCCGAGCACGTTATGCCACATGACACGCGGGTCGGTCAGCGGATTGAAGCCGACATAGCTGCCGTAGCGCGGAAACACTTCCTGGACCGGCAACACCGAGTGGCCCGAGCCGTAAAGATGAACCAACCCGCCGCTCTCGAGCGTGTCGGCAAAGCGGCTGGCCGCTTCGCCAAAGGCTTCGGCATTGGCTTTCGAGGCCTGTTCGATGAGGGCGGCAAGGCGGGGTATGTAAAGATCGGACACGTCGGTACTCCTGTTATGGGTCGGCTTGGGTATGGCTCAGCTTCTTGCGGTTGGCGCGGCGCGACCGGCACGCAGCGTCGAGCGGATTTCGTAGCGGTCGCCACGCATCACGGAGACGGTGAATTCGAACGGGCCGCGCTCGTCGGTGGTGATGCGCTCGACCACGAAAGCGGGACTTCCGGTGGGCAGATCGAGCAACTCGGCATCCGCCGCCCCGACAGCGCCGACACGGTAGTTTTCGCGCGCCGCGACCGGCACGATGCCGTAATGGCGTTCCAGCGCTTCGTAGAGCGAGCCCTGCAGGAGGCCGGCATCGAGAAAGCCGGGCACGCGCGCGGACGAGAGCTGCGCCGTCTGAATACCGATCGGCTCGTTGTTGCCGAGCCTGAGCCGCCGGATGCGCACCACCGGGTCGCCCTCCTCGATCTCCAGCGCCCCGGCCGCGGCGGCATTGGCGGTGGTCAGGCTGCAGTCGAGCAAGCGCGAGCCGGCGACCACGCCCATATTGCCCATTTCCTGCGTGAAGCTGGTGAGTTCGCGGGTGCCGGCGACCAGCGTGGTGGAGCGCACGAAGGTGCCGCGGCCATGTTCGCGCCTGAGCAGCCCGTGCTCCTCAAGATTGCGGAGTGCGTGACGCAGCGTGATACGGCTCACCCCGAACAGTGCGCACAGTCTGTCTTCGGCCGGAATCTGGTCGCCGGTCGCCCACTCGCCGCTCTTGACGATGGCGCGGATGGCCTCTTCCACCTGATACCACAGCGGCTCGGGCCTTCGGCGGTCGGGCTGCTGAAAGCTCGGCTCGCTCATCTTATCTGCCTCCACTGCGCTCCGGCGAGGCCGGCCAGCGAGGCGCCGACGAGACCGGCGCGGGAACCGAATTCGCCGGAACGCAGAACGATGTCGCGCAGATGCGGCGGCAGCTGACGCCGCAAAGCCGAAAGCAGCGGCGGCCCTACCACGTCCAGCGCATCGGCAAGGCCGCCGGAAATCAGGATCGCGTGCGGATCGAGCAGCGCGACCGCACCCGCAAGGGCGGTGCCCAGCCGGCGCGCCGGCAGCTCCAAGGCGTCAAGTGCGGCCGTCTTGCCAGCCCGGGCGGCCTCGACGAGCCTGCCGCCATTGGCCAGCCCGATCTGGCGCGCCGCGGCGTCGAACGCCCGCCCGGAAGCGAAGCGCTCCAGCCAGCCGCTCCGGTCTTCGCCTTCATCTTCGACGTCGGCGCAAGCCCAGCCGAATGAGCAGGCGCCGCCATGTGCACCGGCGACGATGCGGTTATTGGCCAGAACGGCGGAGCCGATGCCGGTGCCGATCGCCAGCAGGATCGCGTCGGACATGCCTTTTGCAGCACCTTCGACCGCCTCGGCCAGCATGGCGATCTGCGCGTCATTGCCAATGGCAACAGGCAGACGAGGAAACAAGGCCGCCACATCGATACCGTCGAGATAGGGCAGGTTGGGAACCCAGCGGCAGACCGAGCCTTCGACTAGCCCCGGCACCGCCAGGCCGAGTGCCTCGACCGGGCCGGCCTCGGCGCGCAAGGCGTCGATACGAGCAACGAAGGCATCAAGGCTTGCCGGCGCAGGCTCGCGGCTCAGCATCTCCAGCCAGCGAACATCGCCGGTATGGATAGCGGCGCGCAAATTGGTGCCGCCAAGATCGATGGCGAGAACGCGTGTCATCGAGAGCGGCTCCGATTGGCAGCCGGCGCGAACAACCCGCTGCCGGCATGCCAGGATTGCGAAGCCGCCACAAAACCCTGCGCGTAGCGCGTGCCGCGCAGGCACCCGCGCAGCCGATAAAGTGCGCTGTAATAATCGACGTAGGGAAAACTGCTCAGGCCACGTGCCAGTTCGTATTCCTGCACCGCCTCACTCCAGATGTCGAAGCCGTCACTGACATCGACGAGGTGCTCGGTGCGAAAGCCTTCGTCATCCTCCCAATTTTCGCCGAACAGCAGCAGTTGCGGCGTGTGTGCGGCGTGGTCGCGCTTCAACGTCGGCAATGCCGCAAAGAAAATGCCGGCCTGCGTCAGTCGGCCCGCGGCGCGATGGTCCTTGTGCCAGCTGCCATGCCAATGGGTGATGACGATTTCCGGCTTCAAATCGCGGACAACATCGCAAACCTTGAGCGCCGTCTCGTCGTCGCAAGGCACAAAGGCGTCGTGCAGCCCGAGACTGCGCATGGTAACCCCGAGCCTCGCTGCCGCCTTTGCCGCCTCCTCCTCCTTCTGGACGCGATAGCGCTCGGGGATGAGGCTTGGATGGCCCCGCTCGCCCATGCTGAGATGCAGGAAGGTGACTTCGGCGCCACCTTGCACTGCCGCCGCCGCCAGTGGACCAGCAATCACCTCGGCATCGAAGGCATGCGCCCCGACGACCAGGATCGTACGTGCGGCATAGACCTTGTCCTCGATCATTTCGCGCCTCCCCCGGAGCCGACGCCTTCGCGAATCTGGCGGGCAAGCAGACAGTACATGATCAGGATGGGCGTCATGGAGATGGCAAGCGAGGCGAACGCAAGGCCCCAATCCGTGCGGAACTGGCCGACAAACACGCTGATGGCCAGCGGCACGGTCTTGTAGCGGTCGTCGAAAATGAAGATCAGCGGGAAGAAGAAGTCGTTCCAGACGGCGATGGCGGTGAAGATGGCAACGATCGATATAGCGGGCTTCACCATCGGCAGCACGATTTGGAACAGGATGCGCGCCTCACCGGCCCCGTCCATGCGCGCCGCCTCGTCGATCTCGGACGGCAGGACCCGCATGAAGTTTGCGAAGATGAAGACGGCGAAGGGAATGCGGATCGCCGAATAGACGAGGATCAGGCCAGTCAGCGAATCGAGCAGGCCAAGGTTGCGCATCAACGTGAACAGCTCCACCGAGGCAAGCCGGATCGGCAGCATGATGCCGGCCAGGAACAGGCCGAGCATGATGCCGTTCCATCCCAGCCGGTAGCGGCTCAGCGGATAGGCGGCCATTGCCGACACGACAATCGTCAGGAGCACCGCACCAGCGGTGACGATCAGGCTGTTGAGAAAATTCTGGCCGAGATCGGCGCGCGTCCAGGCAGCGGCGAAATTGTCAAAAACCCAGCTTTGCGGCAGGCCGAGCCTATTGTCGTAGATTTCCGCCGTGGTCTTGAAACACGAGACGACGAGAATGTAGAGCGGCAACAGCACCGCTGCGGTCCATACAACCAGCGCCGTCCAGCCGGGCAGCCGTGCAAGCTGTTGAGGGATGGCGAGCATATTCACATTTGCACCGTGCGACGGTCGAAGAAGCGCAACATTAAAAGCGTGCCGACGCTCAGGATCAGGAACAGCAGCGTGCCGAGCGCAAGCGCCAGGCCTATATCGGTGATACCGACTGCGCCTTCGGCGCCGAAAGCGAGCCGGTAGAAATAGGTCACCAGCGTGTCTGTGGAATAGCTTGGGTTGCCCTGCACGCCTTGCATGACATAGACGATGTCGAACTGGTTGAAGGTGTTGATGAACGACAGCGTCGTCAACGTGCCGATGGCCGGCATCAGCAAAGGCACGGCAACCGAGACCAGCATGCGGCCGCTGCCAGCGCCGTCCAGCCTGGCAGCCTCGAATATCTGGGCCGAAATCTGCCTGAGGCCGGCGGTGTAGATCAGCACCGGCAGGCCCATCCAGTTCCAGGCGTCGACGGCGATCAGCATCACTAGTGCCGTATGGCTGTTGCCGAGGACGGTCAGGCTGCCTTGATGCAGGCCAAGGCCGTTGAGCATCCATTCGATGGTGCCGCCGGGAGCCAGCAGCAGCCGCCACAGGGCGCCGACGATGACGGGGCTCAGCACCGCCGGGAAGAAGAATACCGACTGGAAGAAGGCAGCGCCCTTGTCGCGCAGGAACAGCAGCCAGGCAAACAGCAGACCAAGGCCGTTCTGGAACAGCATGATGCCGAAGAACCAGGCGACGTTGTGCCAGAGCGCCCCATAGAGCCGTCCACCGCTCGGGAAAACGAACAGGCGGGTAAAATTCGAGACGCCGGCGAACTCCAGCATGCGCAGGCCCCTCCAGACGAAGAAGCTGCCCCACAGCGACATCACCAGGGGATAAAGGACGAACAGCGCATAAACGGCCAGTGCCGGCACGATGAACAGCACGGCCATGCGCTGCTGGGTGCGCTGAAGGCTGCTTTTGCGGCGACGGGCGATCATGTGCTGTTTCGCGCAGGGTGTGACGGCCTACTGCTTCGGCTTGAACCAGCTGCTGACAGCGGCCTGCATATCCGCCGCCAGCTTCTGCGGCGTAATGTTGCCTTCGACCATGTCGATGATCTCGGACTGCAGGATCGAGGAGGCCGTCGGCGTCTGCCAGCGGAAGCCGACAAGCGTCAGATAGGGTGTGGAATTCTTCGACATCTCCATCATCGTGGCGAGTACCGGGTCTTTCACGGTGACGTCGGTACGGGCCGGCGGCCAGCCCAACTCGTCGGCGAAGAGCTGCGCGAACTCGGCCGAAGCCATGAAGTTGAGCACCTTGATCGCTGCCTCCTTGTTGGTGCTTTCAGAGACGAGACCATAGGAGCCGTCCGAAAAGGCCGAGGTGTAGAGCTTGGTGGCAGGATCGTCGGCGGGGAATGGGAAAATCGAGAATTTCAGCTTCGGGTTCTGCGCCTTGAAGCTGCCGTTCTCGAACGAGCCGCCGAAGAACATCGCCGCCTTGCCGCCGATGAATTGCTGTGTCGAAGTGGTGTAATCGACACCGGCAAAGCCGTCGGAGAAATACGGCTTCAACTCGGCATAGCGTTTCAGGGCAGCCACGTAGCGCGGATCCTCGAAGGTCGCCTTGCCGCTCATCATTTCGTCGTAGAAGCCCGGGCCATAGATAGTCGGGCCGACAACACCGACGCCGATCTCCAGCGCCCAGGCGGAGCCGTTGGCACCGCCGGCGGCTATTGGCGTTATCCCCGCCCCTTTCAGCTTCTCGCAGGCGGCGACGAAATCTTTGTAGGTCTTGGGAATCTCGATGCCCTGGGCGGCGAAGATGTCTTGATTGTAGAAGACCCCCATCATCGGCACCGAATAGGGCACGCCATAGATCTTGCCGTCGGCACGGCCACGAGCGCCGCCCAGCGCGCTATCGGGCATGTTCTTCAGCTCCGGCACGCTGTCGTCGAGCGCGTCGAGATACCCCCCCTCGATGAACGGTTGCAGTTCGCCGTAAGCCTTGAGCTGAGCGATATCAGGCCCGCGGCCGCCACGCAGCGCCGTGCTCAGCCGGTTCTGGTAGTCGGCGTCGGGGGTGAACTGGATGTTGACCTTAATGCCGGGAGTCTTGGCCTCGAAGGCGTCGAAGATGCGGCGCATCGCAGCCTCGTCCTCGGTGCGCCAGCTCCACAGGGTCACGGTGTCGTCGGCCTTGGCCGGCAGTGCGGTGAAGACCCCGGCGCAGACTGCGGCAAAGCCGCCGATCAGGCCGAGTGCAGCGCGTCGATGAATTGAAAACATGCTCAGTCTCCCATTCTTGTCGATATTGTGATCCCTACGACGGTTCAAAAGCCGCAAAGGCAGTCATAGCTTTTCTCATCTCATTATAACGACATGACTTCGATCGCAAGGGCCTTTGCGGTAGGTGGGGCATGGCCGGCAGGGAGAAACAGCTCGAGCGATTTCAGCTAATTACCTGTTTTCAAAACGTGATCTCGCGCCTTTATGGGCCACAGTAAGAAAACGCCGCAGTTCCGGCAGGAGCTCTCCACGAAGATAGCGCTTGCATCGCTGCTTCATGTTGTCATAACGTCATTGACATCGCTGTGCGGCTGTGCGGAGGGTCTGGATGTCTTTGGCTTGGATTTCGAAACTGGCACTGGCTGCAGGGTTGTTGACATCGCCCACCGTCGGCTGGGCTCAGTCGGTCAACATCTCCTATCTGACCCACTGGTCGCCGGAGACGGTGGCCTTGCTGGACGCCGCGGCCAAGGACTACGCCAAGACCAATCCAGATGTGACCGTCGCCATTCGCGCCGTTCCCTTCGGCGACCTCCTGACGACACTGCGTTCCCAGGGCGGCAGTTCCGATGGGCCGACAATCGGCGGCATCTATGATTTGTGGCTGCCCGAACTGGCGCGAGACAAGCTGGTCGCGCCGGCCCCCGATGTGGTTGCCGGCGAGGTCAAAAGTGCGTGGCCGGCCGGTGTCGTCAGCGCAGCCTCCGTTGGTGGCACGCTCTACGGCATTCCGAACGAGATCGACGTCTATGCGCTGAACTACAATAAGGAGCTGTTCAAACAGGCAGGCATTACGGCCGCGCCGAAGACCTGGTCCGAGTTGAAGGATGCGGCCGAGAAGCTGACCAGGAAAGATGCCGGCCAGCAAGGTTTCGGCATGATCAATTCCTGGGCGGCGGGCGTCGTCCATCCCTTCGCCTCGCTGCTGGTCTCCAATGGCGGCGAGCTGGTCAAGGACGGCAAACCGATGCTCGACAGTCCTCAAGCCGGTGAGACTTTCCAGCTCTACGAGGATCTGATCAAATCCGGCGTCAGCGATCCGGCGATGGCCACCGCCGACGCCAACACAACCGGTCCCTTCCTCGACAATTTCGTCTCCGGCAAGACCGGCATGATCATCATGGCCAACTGGTGGGAAAGCGCATTGAAGACCGGCATGGGCGACAAGTTCTCCAATATCGCCACCGCACCCATCCCGGTCGGTCCGAGCGGCGACAAGCCGCACTCGATCTCCTATTCATGGATGACCGTCGTCAACGCCAATGCCGGTCAGGCCGAACAAAAAGCGGCATGGGATTTCCTGGCATGGCTGAACAGTCCGAAGTCCGGCAAGAACGGCGCCTCGGCAATGTCGGATATTCTGATGTCGATGGGCATCCTGCCGACGCGGACCTCCGACATCGAAGCCCATAAGGACAAGCTCGGCTCCGAGTTCCTATCCGGCTATGTCAGCGTGCTCGCCGACGCCAAGCCCTTCCCCGTCGTGCCGGGCGGCCAGGAGTTCAGCGAATCGCTGCAGCAGACGCTCGAGGCGTTGCAGTATGGTCAGCTCTCGGCCAAGGATGCGCAGGCGAACGCGCAGGCCGATGCCGTCTCGATCCTGGAGCGTGCCGCCAAATAGCGAAGGCGCTGTTTCGAGAGCCCAACGCTTTGGAAGCAGAGCGATGATCAAGACCTATCGTGCCTCGGCGGGCATCATGCTGGCGCCCGCCGTGACATTGATCGGCATTTTCATCCTGTTGCCGATGCTGCTCACCATCTGGCTGTCATTCCAGGACTGGTCGGCGCAGACACCTTTTTCCAATGCGAGCTTCATTGGCTTCGACAATTTTCGCGAAATATTCGGCCCGACCTCGGTCGGGCGGGATTTCAAGCGAGCGCTGCTCAACACCGCCATCTACACGGCATTGTCGGTGATGCTTATCCTGCCCCTTTCGGTAGCGTTCGGCTTGATGGTCTACCAGCGCGATGTCGCAGGCGGCACGGCGCTGCGGACCGTGTTGTTTTCCACCTACATGGTGCCGATGATCGCCGTGACGCTGGTCTGGTCGAAGCTTTATTCGCCGAGCGAAGGGCCGCTCAACCAGATGCTCGGCCTCGCCGGCATCGGCCCGCAACCCTGGCTGTCTTCGCCAAGATCGGCGTTGATCTCAATCGTCGTGCTCAATGTCTGGCAGCAGATCGGCTATTTTACGGTGCTGGCGGTTGCCGGGCTGACCCAGATCCCGGGCAGTCTTTACGAGGCGGCGACGCTGGACGGCGCCAACCGACGCGAACAGTTCCGCTTCATCACCTTGCCGCTAATGCGCCGCACGCTCCTGTTCAGCGCCGTCATCGCCATCATCAACGCCGTGCAGGTATTCGAGCCGGTGGCGCTGATCACCCAAGGCGGGCCGGTCGGCTCGACCAACGTGCTGACCTACCATATCCGCCGAGTCGGCATCGAGCGCGCGCAAGGCGGGTTGGGCTCGGCCATGGCAGTGATGCTGATGCTGGCGCTGATCGTCGTTGTGTGCGCGCTGTTCGCCTATGCCAACCGGAAGGATGACGAATGAGCGCGCCGGGCCGCTCAGGATCGCGCCGGCTGGCGCGCAAGCGCCTGGCAGGCCGCAGAACGCTGCTCGCCACGCTGATGCTGCTGGTTGCCGTCGCCTCCGCCTTTCCGCTGTTGTGGATGGTGCTCTCCAGTCTGAAGACGACGGCCGAAACCATGCAGGTGCCGCCGGTCTGGATACCGCGCACGCCGAGCATTGAAGCGTATGAGAAAGTGTCCGGCGTCATCAATGTCGGCCGCTCGATGTGGAATTCGCTGGTGATCGCCACGATCACCACCGCCGGCATTCTGGTCACCAGCATGATGGCTGGCTATGCCTTCGCCAAGCATCACTTTCCCGGCCGCTCACTGCTGTTTTCGGTGCTGATCGCCACCATGTTCCTGCCGCCGATCGTCACCCTGATCCCGCTGTACCGTCTCGTCGGATCAATCGGCCTGAATGCCAGCCTTGCCGGCATTATCGTACCCAACCTCGCCAATGCGTTCGGCATTTTCCTGATGCGCCAGTTCATAGCCGGCGTGCCGGACGATCTGATCGACGCCGCGCGGATGGACGGGGCGTCGGAACTCCTGATCCTGTTCAAGATCGTCGCGCCGAGCGTGGCGCCGGCAATCGCGGCACTGGCGCTGTTTGCCTTCGTCTACCACTGGAACAGCTATCTATGGCCGCTGACGGTTCTACAGGGCAATGCACACGACTATCCTATCGTTATCAGCCTGAGCCGCCTGCTCAGCTACAACAGAGGCGCCCTCAATACGGGACTGGTGATGGCTGGGGCCACACTTGCTGTGCTGCCGCCGTTGGTGCTCTTCGTCTTTCTGCAGCGCTTCTTCGTGGATTCAATCATCGGCTCAGCGGTCAAGGGGTAGCCTCGACGGCACAGCCGCCATGGTCCTGGCTATGATGGGGACGGGCACAGAGCTACGCAGATAGCGGCGCTGTGAAAGCTAACACCCAGAAGGGGCTTGATGATGCTCATTATGGTCGTACGCATGTAATCACGCTCTTCACATGGAGGGGGATGTCATCGCACCTCCCACCGAAACGCCGAAGGAGGCTGGGGACCAACTTGTCGCCTAGCGGCGAAGCCGGTCATAGCACTCAGGTTTGAGCATGGGAGTGAGCCAGCCGTGCGCCTAGCGGACTCGCTAGTCAGCATCGCGCCTCTGGGTTCGCACCATCGTGATGAGCCACGCGAAGCGATAAGCTCACTGATCGAGGCCCTGGTCCCGTGCGTGCGTCGTGCAGCGAAGGCCGTTCAGCGCAGGTAGTTCCATGGCGTAACGGCGTCGATATCGCTGTATAGCCGGCCACTGGCGGTGCGCTCGAGGGGCGGGGTGGGCCAGGCGTGCGGGTCGACCTGATTCATTTGGCGGTGGTCACAGACGTTTTCTAAGAAGCCCCTGTTCCGTTGCCGCCGCCTTGAAGGCACCGAATGCAGCATATTGGCTGCAATGGCCGGCCATGCATTCTTTGATCATCCGCATCGCTTTGAGCCGTCCTGGCTTGGCCGTATGTGGCCATGGTTGTTCAAGCGCCTTAGCGGCGTCTGCTATCGTTTTGACCACCGTCGCGTTGCCATTGAGGTATATCGTAATCGGAATGAACGTTGGCATTCTTGTCGCTCCGCGCGTTTGGACGCGGCTAAACGCCAAGACACGGCGGAGGTTGCATTAACCAATACCGTTCCGGTCGCAACGGGCATGGAGGGCGATTGACTGGCCAGGCGCCCACGCTGCTTTGGCCAGCCGCAGCGTTCGTCAGCGCCAGATCGTGCCTGGTAGCTGTGATGCGGGGATGCGCGAACTCGCCTGAGGCAAGGACGGCCTGCACCGTTGGGAGGCCGATGAGCTCCCCGTTGATGTTCCGATAGATCACCCATCATTCACTTGAATGATTATGTATAGAACCTCTTGCACCGTACGCGTCGCGTACCAGCGTTCATCGACGAGCAGTTCGCGGTCGGCGCGCCGGCGCGGCTGGCGCTCGCGTCGCCGAGGGCTCATTCAGGCGCTGTTTTGGCAGGATGCGCATTGGTCATTAGGCCCATCGCGCGTTTTTTGCGGCCGCAATGACGGCCGGGCCATATTGGCACCGCTCATCACTGATAGAGGAACTGCGACACCCCGTTTCGCCCGACATCAGGGAACGATGTCGGCCCCCATGTGTTAGAAATCCATGGACACTATGGAACCCAAGGGCCACGGGATGGCGGCCGATATTTTGACATCGGAAGTTGCCAATGCCAGGCAGCGCATCCGCCGGACCGAGGTCGCGCTTAAACGCACCGAAGAAATGCTGGCCGAGAATCTCGCGCTGTCCAGCAGGATACGAACTGCGGTCGAGGCCGCAGACCGCTTGGTGAAGATCGATCCCCTCAGCGTTGAAGGACGTCGCGTGGGTTGAACTGGGCCGGCGTTTCATTCGTCGCGACCTTCAGGCCACCTGCGCCATCACTCTCGCTCTAGAATTGTGCCAGCCACATCGACCGTCTGGGCTGCACGCTTGCGAACAGCCGGAACCAACGGCGACCACAAGCGGTTTACCAATCGAAGGGACCGCAATGGATTCGGAATAATGGAACTTTTGGAGATGGAACTGGCGAGAGCCCGACAGCGGCTTAACCGGGCCGAGCGCTCCCTCGAACGTGCGAATGAAATGCTGGATGAAGGCTGCGGTGTCGGCATCAATATCGCGCTGTGCAGCAGGATCCGGGCTGCGCAACGACGCGTGGCCGAGGCGAGATTGCGGTTGACGAAGATCGAGCCTGGTCAGCCTGCCCGCACGGACCAGCTCACAAGGTTTGAGCCTATTGGCCGAAAGCCGCACAGCGATTTAGCAGCAGAGCGATAGGCCTTGCTCATGCGAAGCGAATGCGGCGTGGGCTGAACCGGCCTGCAGCTCGTGCGCATGGCGATCGAGCTGACCTGCCCGGCCGGCGTGCTGCCGAGCGAGAGACGGTCAACTTGCTCTATGGACCGTTGCCGTTGCATGAGGGCGAGGCGCTTGCAAAGGCCATCATTGAGACTGCTTGTGGATCTCCACACCGGCCCGCCTCAGTCGCAGCTCGTGCAGAAGACAAGCGCCCCTTTACCGTGCTGAACAGAGCGCCTTCGCCCTGCCGGCGAACGAGCGTTGGTGCATGCCCGGCCATCGGACGCGCAGCTAGTGTCGGCCTGCCTCCGCTCGCGATAGCCCTCCCATTCGCAATCCGCTCAGGTGCGATGCCTGAACGTGCCGGCTTGCTCCTCGGGCGGCAGCGCGTCCGCGGGCGAGACGCCAACCTACCTCTTTTGATGAAGCGAGAGCGAGAGCGCCTGATCGATCGCTGACCGTTCCGCCAGATCAAGAAACTCGCTGGACGTGAAAGCGCTGCCGCGGGCGCGCCTCAAAATCCGATCAGGAAACTGAAGAAACGACCGTCTTGATGTGTCAGAAAATAGCATATTTTTTTACTGACATTCAAAGTGCCGAAAAATAGGCCTCCCGGTCGGGGTTGCCAATTCTCTCAATAGGGCGAGAGAGCCCATCCAAGCGCCGCTGACTCAGTTGGCGGGCCGCAGCGACGAGGTACGCGGAGAAGGCTTGTCCCGGCGAGCCTGTTGAAACGAATTCGGGCGCGAGGATCATGCCGGCCGCCGGCCACGCCCGTCGGATGGCAGGCTGCTAGAGACTGAGTATTGCGGAAAGCTGCCGAGACGATGAACGCCATAAAGCAACAGCTTGATGCCGAGCTTCACGCAGCAAATCTTGGCTCCGGAACTCCCGTTACACCGAGGCCGGTAATGGCAAAAAGGCTGCCGCGTAAAACTCCGTCGCCCGGAAAGCGCGGCAGCGGCGGCTTGGCCATCGACGTGACGTACAGGGTATCAAGCTTCGGCCCGCCGAACATGACGCTGGTGATCTTCTTGACGGGCATGTCGATGATGCGATCAACGCTGCCGTCGGGCGCGTAACGCACCAGCCTGCCGTCATAGACCAGTGCGTTCCAGAGGAATCCTTCCGCATCGACTGTCGAGCCGTCGGCCGCCCCTCCCCGGCTGGTATCGACGCGCGTGAAAGTGCGCCTGTTGGTGGCGGCACCGGTTTCGATATCATAGTCGTAGGCCCAGATCTCGCCGGTCCAGGTGTCGGCGAAATAGAAGGTGCGGTCGTCGGGACTCCAGCATGGGCCGTTGGAGCAGATGATGCCGGAATCGATCCTGGTCACGGAGAAATCGGGATCGAGCCGGTAGAGCCCGCCGGAGGGTCCCTCTTCCATCGTGTCCATTGAGCCGGCGAAGAAGCGGCCGCGCCGATCGACCTTGCCGTCATTGAGCCGGTTCATCGGCCTGTCCGGCTCTGGATCGTGGATCAGCGTCACCTCGCCGGTGGCGAAATCAAGCAGATGGAAACCGCGCTGTAGCGACACCACTGCGCCACCGCCGTCCTTGCGCAATGCCATCGAACCGATCTTCATCGGCACGTCCCAGCAACGGATCTCGCGGCCGTCGGCGGTCGCCCGAAACACACGCCCGTCGAAACTGTCTATCCAGTAGAGGCGCTCCTGTTCAACGTCCCACAGCGGTCCCTCGCCCAGCGTGGTCTTCACGTCCACCACGACCTCGATCTTCATGCCGTCCTCCTCTGTTCGAACCTTGCAGAAACCGGTCAGAACGCGACCTGGTCGCCGCCCTTCAATGACAGGATTTCGCGGGCCTCGTCGGGCGTTGCCACTTCCATGCCGAGGCCTTCGATGATCTTGCGGGCAAGCACCACCTGCTCGGCATTTGACTTGGCAAGCTTGCCCTTACCGGCCCAAAGACTGTCTTCAAGCCCAACGCGGATATTGCCGCCAAGCGCTGCCGATTGCGCGGCAATGCGCAACTGGCTCGCGCCGGCACCCAGCACCGACCAGCGGTACTGCAAGCCGAACAGGCGATCGGCGGTGCGCTTCATATGGGCGACGTCTTCGGGATGCGTACCGATGCCGCCGAGCAGGCCGAATACGGACTGCACGAAGAACGGTGGTTTCACCAGCCCGCGATCTGCGAAATGGGAGAGGTTATAGAGATGGGCGATGTCGTAGCACTCGAACTCGAAGCGCGTGCCGTTGTCGTAACAGGTCTCCAGTATGTACTCGATGTCCTTGAACGAGTTGCGGAAGACCAGGTCACGCGTCGCTTCCAGGTGCGGCCTTTCCCAGTCGAACTTGAACGTTTCGTATTTGTCTACGAGGTGATAGAGCCCGAAATTGATCGACCCCATGTTGAGCGAGGCGACTTCCGGCTTGAACTGGGCGGCGGGGCGCACACGCTCCTCCACCTTCATGTAAGGACTGCCGCCGGTGGTGATGTTGATGGCGGCATTGGTGCCTTGCTTGACGCGCGGCAGGAAACGCGCGAACGCCTCCGGCGTCTGGTCGGGCTTGCCGGTCTCAGGGTCGCGGGCATGCAGATGCAGGATCGCCGCACCAGCCTCCGCCGCCGCGATCGCCTGCGAGGCGATCTGGTCCGGCGTGATCGGCAGATAGGGCGACATGGTCGGCGTATGGATTGCCCCCGTCACCGCACAGGTGATGATGACCTTGCCCTTGGCCTGCGGGGCGCCGGGCTTGCGGCTTGCTTCCGTCATCGTCCAAACTCCTGATCCGATTTTTTCTTGTGCGCCGCCAGCGCCATCAGCCGGCGGTCGCGCCAGACCTGCCGATCGCCGAGTTCTTCCCGCGGCAGGCGCTTGCGGCGCTCGGCCTCGACCGTTTCCATGACCTCGCCCGCCCAGTCGACCCGACGCAGCATCTGCGGGAAGATGTTGGAATAGATCGTCTGGTAGCGCTCTACATAGTCGCGCACACCACCAGGTGCGTTGAGGTCGATCGTTTCGAACGGACCCATGAACGACCAGCGCAGCGCCAGCCCCTCGCGCAGGCCCGTATCGACGTCCTCGACGCTGGCATAGCCGTCGGCGACGAGCCGGAACGCCTCCTCCAACAGCGCGCCCTGCAAGCGATTCATGATGAAGCCGTCGAGTTCGCGCTTCATCACCAGCGGCGCGTGGCCCGCTTCGACAAGAAAGGCGCGGGTCCTTTCCACCGTTTCGGCGGAGGTCCATGGCGCCGGCACGACTTCCGCTGCCGGGATGAGATAGGGCGGATTGATCGGGTGTACGACGAGGCAGCGATGGCGCCCCTGCAGATGATCGGTGAATTTCGACAGCAACAGCGCCGAGGTGGAACTGGCGAGCACCGCCTGCGGACCCGCAAGGACGTCGATCCGGGAGAACACGTCACGCTTCACCTCGAGGTTTTCCGGTGTGTTCTCCTGGACGTGGACGGCATCGGCCAGGGCCTCGCCAAGCTCCGCCACAATGGTGATGCGGCCGAGCACTGCATCAACCGCCTGTCCCCGCAGCAAATCGTTGGCGGCGAGGTCGCCGAGCACGCCGGCGATATAGTCGCGCGCACCGCTGGTCGCGGCAGGCGCCTGGTCCCACATGCGCACATCGTGCCCGGCACGAGCGAAGCTGATCGCCCACGCCCGCCCGATGAAGCCGCTTCCGACAATTGCTACCTTCGCCATGCTCGCCCTCCTCAGAGTGTCTCGACGTTGCCGTCGACGCCGAGCGATTGGCCGGAAATGTTGACGCCCGCATCGGAAAGCAGGAAAGCCACCATCGCAGCGACATCGTATGGGCTGGTCATACGGCGCAGCGAGATGTTCTGCAGATAGCGTTGTGTCATCTCCTCGTTTGAAATGCCTAATTGCTTTGCTCGGTCGGCAATGACCTTGTCGATGCGCGGCCCTTCGATGATGCCGGGCAAGATGGCATTGACCCTGATGCCATGCGGTCCGAGTTCCTTGGCAAGACTCTGGGTCAGGCCGACGACGCCGAACTTGGCAGCCGAATAGGGGGTGCGGAACGCGTAGCCATGGCGGCCGGCGGCCGAAGACATCGAGACGATCGAGCCGCCTCCCGCCGCCTTGATCAGCGGCACGGCACGGCGCGCGCACAGGAACTGGCCGGTCAGGCAGATATCTATGCAACGCCGCCAGTCTGCCGGATCGATCTCGTCGACGCCGCCGGTCGGGCCGGCAATACCAGCATTGTTGATCAGGGCGTCGAGCCCGCCGAGCTTCTCCTTGACAGTCTCGAACAGCCGGTCGACATCGTCGTCGCGCGAAACGTCGGCTTTGACTGCGGCGGCGAGCGTAATCCTCTCTGGAGCGGCAGCCAGCGCCTCGTCGGAAATATCGCAGATCACGACACGCGCGCCGAGCCGCGATAGCGTCTCTGCAATGGCAAAGCCGATGCCGCCAGCGCCCGCCGTGACCAGCACGCGCTGGCCTTTGAGCCCGGTCAGGAATTCGTCCGCGGATGCCGGTGCGCTTGAGCTCATTGTTCCATTCCTTTCACTGAATCCGCCTTTCGCGCAGTGCCATGACGGCACCGAGCACCACCAGCCCGAACAGGATCGCCCGCGTCGCATAAGGCAGCGTCGTGCCGGCGAGGAGCATCTGCAACGCGGTCAGGAGCAGCACCCCACCCAGCATGCCGAGGTAATGGCCGCGCCCGCCGGTGATCAGCGCACCGCCGACTACGACGACGGCGATGGAGGGCAGCAGATAGTCGTCGCCCATGCCGAGGCTGGCCTGGCCGGAAAAGCCGGTCAGCATGATGCCGACCAGTGCCGCGCAGCCCGCCGACAGCACATAGACGAGGATGAGCGTGCGACCGACCGCTATGCCGGAGAGCTGGGCTGCGCGCAGGCTGTTGCCGATGCCGTAGACGCGGCGGCCGAAAGCGGTGCGGCCGAGCAGTAGCACGGCAAAGACGACGAAGGCGATCATGAACAGCACCACCGGCGTGATGGCGAATACCTTGCCAGTCATGAACCAGCGCAGCATCGGCGAGGAGAAGCCGGCCGGCGTGCCTTGCGAGTAGAGCAAAGCGAAACCTTGCAGAATGCCGTTGGTGGCCAGCGTCATAACGATCGGCGAGATGCCGAGGAAGACGATACCGATGCCGTTGGCGAGTCCGATGAGGCAAGCGACGGCGAGCACCGCCGGCAGCGCATAGGCCAGTGCAGCGTCGGATCCGTTGACCATACCGGCAAGCAGGATTCCCGACAGGCCGATCGTCCACGGCACTGACAGGTCAAGCCCGCCGGTAAGAATCACGCTGCCTTGCCCAAGCGCCAGGATGGCGAGGAAGCTCGACAGCACGAACAGCGAATTCCAGTAGCCAAAATTGACGATAGCGCGTCCGAGCCAGATCTGGGTGACGATCACGACGATGGCAAGACAGACATAGGCCGGCAGCGCATAGCGCAGCGTCTCGGCATTACGGACATGGAAGGCAGGTTGCGGCGCCTGCTGCTCGCCGGCGCTGCCCCGGGCAATTCTCAGTCGCCGGTCGGTGCGATCGATCTGCGAGGGCAGCATTCCGGCGCGCCGCGCGGCCAGGCGAGCCCGCAGAGCACGCAGTTGGCGGGCAAGCACGGAGCCATGCGACAGCGAGCCTGCAAGCACGGCAAGGATCAGGATCGTGCCCTCGGCGATCGTCGAGTAATAGGCCGAGACGTTGAGCACGAGCAGGATGTTGACGACCATCATCAGGATGTAGGCGCCGAAGACGGTGCCCACCGGCCCACCTTGACCGCCGCCCAGCCTTGTACCGCCGACCACGACCGCCGCGAACATCGACAGCAACAACGGGTTGCCAACCAGCGGATCGCCGCTGCCGGTCTGGGCGCTGATGAAAACGCCGGCAAGCCCATAGCAGCCTCCGGCAATGACATAGACCAGGAAGCGCACAAGAACGACGCGCACGCCGACCGAGGCGGCGGCATCCGGATCGCTGCCGACCGCATAGAGCGCCGTCCCGAAGCGTGTGCCCTTGAGCCAAAACCAGCCGAGCAGGACGACGCCGATGACCACCAGCGGCATCGGTATCCAGCCTGCGATAGCATCACCGAGATAGAAGGTGCCAAGATCGGGCGAGACGAAGCCGCCGGGCTTGTCCATGACCAGCAGCGTTACCCCCTGCAGGATGAACATGGTCGACAGCGTGACGACGATAGGCTGCATACGCAGGACCGCAATGAAGAAGCCGTTGAAGGCGCCGATCAGCATGCCGACCCCAATTCCTGCCAAAGTCCACAGCGCAACGCTCGTGCCGGTCGCCATCGGATCCATGCCGTTTGCCAGGACGACATTGACCAGTGAGATCACCGCGCCGGCGGACAGGTCGAAACCGCCGGACAGAATGACCAGGGTCTGGCCGATCGCCGCCAGTGCCGAAGTGGCGCCGCCGCTCGACAGGAACGAAATGTCGAAATAAGTGAGCCGCCCGGCACTGACCAGATCGACGATCAGCAGGAGCACCGCAAAGACGATCGCCGCGATGATCGCGCCGCGATGCCGCGCGAGGAACCGCGACAATGTCGCAGCAGGTGCCGCGGCGGCCAAGCTCGTCACGCTCATTCCGCCGCCTCCCGGACCACGTTCCGATGGCCAAGCGCCGGCCGCATGATCGCGCCTTCAGTGATCTCGTCGCCGGTAAGCTCCGCCACCAGATGGCCGTCATAGAGGACGAGCACCCGGTCGCATTGATGGACCAGCTCGGGAATTTCGGTTGAATGCAGGAGGATCGAGCCGCCGGCCGCCACATAGTCGCGCATCATCACGTAGAGCTCGTGCTTGGTGCCGACATCGATGCCCCGGGTTGGATCGAAAAGCAGCAGGATCCGGCTTTCGGCGACGAGCCATTTGGCAATGGCTATCTTTTGCTGGTTGCCGCCAGAGAACGCCCCTGCCCTCGTCCACAAGGCACTGCTATCGACCTCCACGGTCGAGAAGGCGGACTGTACGGCCTTTGCCTCCTCGTCTGTTCTGATCAGGCCAAACCGGGTGAAGCGTGCGACGACCGGCAGCGATGCATTCTGCCGGCCCGAGAGCTTCAGGAACAGGCCTTCGGTCTTGCGGTCCTCCGGCACCAGCCCGATTGCCATATTGGGCTTGAGCGCATCGGCGGGCGAGCCGAGCCACACATTGCGCCCGTCGACCAGGATGTGGCCGCGCTCGATCTCGGCCATGCCGAAACAGGCGAGGAACAGGTCGAGCTGACCCATGCCCTGCAATCCGGCAATGCCGAGGATCTCGCCCTTGCGCAGGTCGAAACGAACGCCGTCGAGCTTCCTCCCGGCTTTGAGATCGCGTACGCCGAGCACCGGCGGACCAAAGGCGGCCGCGCTTTCTGGTTTCGGCGGGAAGGTCTGGGCGATGCTGCGGCCGATGATCTTTTCGATCACCTCACCATCCGAAACGTCGGCAACCGGCGCGGTCACGATGTGGCGGCCGTTCCTGAGAATGGTCAGCGTGTCGCAGAAAGCTCGCACCTCGCGCATGCGATGGGTGATGAACATGACCGTGGTACCGGCCGCTTTCAACTGCGCGATGATGGCGCCCAGCCACTCGACGTCGCCACCTGACAGTGTCGAAGTCGGCTCGTCGAGCAGAAGGATCCGCGGCTTGCGATAGAGCGCGCGCGCGATTTCGATCTTCTGGCGGACGGCGAGATCGAGCGTCGCTACCTCGGCATCGAGATCGACCGAAAACCCCAGATCGGAGATGTGCTTGCGGACTGCCTTGCGCGCGCTCAACCGCCTGATCAGGCCGATCGGGCCAACGGGCGCGTAAGGCAGCAAAATATTGTCGAGAACGCTGAGATCGCGTACCAGCGTCATTTCCTGGAAGGCTGTCTGCACGCCTTTGGCGTGCGCGGCGCGCGGCGAACCGAGTGGCGCCGGTTCGCCTGACAGGGTGATTTGTCCGTCGTCGGGCCGTACCAGCCCCGACAGCAGCTTGACGAGCGTGGACTTGCCCGCACCGTTCTCGCCAAGCAAGGCATGCACGCTGCCGGAAGCGATCTCGAAGGAAACGCCATCGAGGGCGACTGTTGCGCCAAACGCCTTGCGGACGCCCTCTATGCCGACAGCTGTCGAATGCGCTGACATCATGATCCCAGTCCCGGCCTGCATGAAAGGCGCGTGGAGCGCCTCGAAAGCACCCCACGCCCACTTTCCGAGTGCCTACTCCTCGGGCTGGCCTACAAGGGCGGCTGCGAGACCGATTTCAGGTGTCTGATCGGAGAAGATCGAGGCGAACCAGCCTGGGTTCGAGACCAGCGACGGTTTGAACGCGTTGCAACCAGCCTTCATCTCCGCCCAGGTGCCCTCGTCGCAAAGCTTTATCGTCTCGTTGGTGACGACAGGCAGCGGCAGGATCGTCTTCTTGGCAACGTCCTTGCCTTCAAGCGCCTCGACGGCAAGCTTGAGAGCGAGTGCCCCGGAATAAGGCGGCGAGGCATAGGAAATGCGCGCCGCGCCGAGCGGCGCATAGGGAGACGTCGCGCCCTCGACCTCCGTGCCCTCCGGCAGCATCTGGATACGCCCGCCATTGGAACCCTCGCCGGCGCAAGGCAGGAGTTCGCTGGTCTTCTTGCCGGCCTCGAGCTGCATGGAATTGGCGGTGAAGCAGCCGACCTGCATCCATAGCCCGTTGATGTCGTCCCAGCTGCGCGTCGCCAATATCTTGGAAAGTTCGGTACGGGCCACCGCCTGGCTCCACATGCCGACCGCCTCGCCGACGATCTTGATGTCGGGATGCTTGGCAAACACCTCCTTCGCCGCTTTCGTGCGCAGGTCATCGACCGAGGTGCCGGGGACGCCGGTCACCGCAATGATGTTGCCCTTACCATTAAGCTTCTTGACCAGCCACTCCGCCGTAACGCGGCCAGCCTCTTCCTGGTCGATATGGACATTGTAGGCGCAGGGCTCCGTGATCTCGGCATCATAGGCAAACACCTTCACGCCCTTATCGCAGGCGTTCTTCACCACCTGGTTGAGCGCCGTCGGCGAGATCGGGAAGATAACGATGGCCTCGGCGCCGGCCTGGACCATAGCATTGATCTGCTGGATCTGGCGCTGTGCGTTCGGCCCCGCCACCTGGACCTGGAGGTCCACCTTGTCGGCCATGCTCTTGTGCGACGCCATCGCCTTGACCATGTTGGCGGCCTCGGCCTGCCAATCATTGCCGATGAAGCTCATGCTGAGAAATATCTTGTGCTTTCCAGCCGCTTCGGCGGCGGACATCCCAAAAGCGCAAACAGCCATGCCGGCAAGCAGCGCAAGCCGCCGGGCCTTCGATCCGATACCCATACGAAACTCCTCCCAGTTCAGACGAACGAATGCCTCCCAAGGGCACGAAAACGCACACCTTGTCATTCGATGCGCCTGACCGTATCATGATTTGATCAAAGATCAATGATGAAATGGCCGAGAGGCAAAAGCCGGAAACGCGGGCGCTTGACGCGGCAATCCGAACCTTGCATTCCGGGCACAGGCGCCGGGTATGACCAGAGCGTCGCCCGAATGGGGGAAGGTTGGCAGAAATGGCTGGGGCGGCATTCAGGAAGCCGGGAGTGGAGATCACGCCGCTGTCCAGGGAAACCCTGCAGGACAGGGTTTACCGGCACGTTACCGAGTTGATTCTCGACGGCAGCATCGTTCCAGGTGAGATGGTGACGGTCCAGAGCCTCGCCGACGCTTTCGGCGTCAGCCCGATGCCGGTTCGCGAGGCACTGCGGCGTCTGAGCGCCGCCAACGCCTTGATGGTGGTTTCCGGCCGTTCGATCGGTATCCCGGCATTAAGTCGTGCGCGGCTTATCGATCTCAGGAACGTCAGGTTCGAAATCGAGGCGATCGCCGCCGCATGGGCCGCAGAACGCATTGACGATCACGGCGTGATGCTGCTGGGCCAGCATCTGGAGGCACTCGAGCAGGCCAATGCCGCCGGCGACGTCAAATCCTATCTCAGGGCCAATTACGCCTTTCACTTTTCCATCTACCGGGCCGCGGGCTCGGAAAACATGCTCAGCATCATCGAGAACCTGTGGCTGCAGATCAGCCCCTATTTCAACATGCTGCACGATTCTGGAAACTATTCGACCGCCAACCAGCACCATCAGCAGATGTTTGCAGCGCTGCGAGACCGCAATGCGGAAGCGGTCGGGGCCGCGGTTCGCGCCGACATCGACGCGGCTTTCACAGTGCTGATCAAACTGCTGAAGTAAGATTCCTCCAATTGCGCCGATACGGCGGCGAGTCGCCGCTAGGCACGAACATGTCCGTCAGCGTATAGCGCCCGCCCGTCTGCCCCCTGAGATCAAGACGGTATAGATTCCTGCTCCATTTCAGAGGCTTCGACCGCCGCGATCTCGTTCGTGCCGAGCTCCGCTGTCAGCTCGACTCGCCGGTCGCGCTTCGACAGCCGGACAAAATCCTCGTAGGCCAGCAGCACCGTGCGCGGGCGACCGTTCTTGGTGATGATGACCGGGGCGCGGACCGCGGCATCCTGATAGGCGCCAAAATTTTTCGAGACGGCGGCGGCGGGGACGGTGGTGGTCATCGCGAGACTCCTTTATTCCGGAATATACGGGCTTTCCGCAAGTGTCGGGCGCCCGCCAGATGGAAACGAGGCAGTGACAGGGCAACTCCCAAAGACCCGGAATGGTAGAATCGTCGCGAGACGGCCGAAACCCTCGACGCACGCGATTCCGTGCTGCCCTTCGACCGCGGCGATTTTTTTCTGGTCCTCGGACAGGGTGACGATGGTCACGCCTGCGAAACTCAGGCCCTTGAAGACGCCTGCCACGTCCTCCTGATCGCGACTGATGCGATCCAGCGCCTCTGACAGAATCATGCCGAAACGGCCCGCCTGAGCATCGGCAAGAAGCGACTGAATACAAGGATGCTCCGGAGATGGCCCGTGTCGGACTAGTTCTCTACCACGCTCCATCCCCCGCGCGCGGCGCGCTCACGGCACTGGCGCAACTGGTCCTCGGTGGAGGCGTCGCGCTGGTTGCCGGAAGAATAACGGGCGTAAAGGGCGATACGGGTCATGCGGCTGGCTCCTATCGTTACGGGCCGGGGGCGCGTTCGCTACAGCGTGTATGGTTCGCGTATCCCCGGATCGTCAGGTGGAAAGTCTTTGGTATTGCGGGTCACAAGCAAGCGCCCGGCGGTCTGCGCCGTAGCCCAGATCACCGCGTCGGGCAGCTTGATGCGATGTGCTCGCCGCAGCGCTACTGCACGGTTGGCGATCTCGTCGTCCAGAGCGATGACTTTGAAGCCTTCGAGGAAAAGCCGGGTCGGCTCGACCAGATCGGGGTCTGCGCCAACCATCACTTCCATCCAGGTGATGATACTGACGGCACGGCTTACGAAGCGCTCGATTTCCTCGCGGGCCTGGGGGACGGCGTTCAGATGGTCGACGAGGATATTGGTGTCGAAGAGCGCGCCTACCATTCGCGGCGCACCTTCTCCTGATAAGCCAGCCCATCAACCTTGCGCTTACCCCACAGGCCGAAGCCATCCTCGACCTGTTCGCGATTATGGCGGTCGAGATAATCGTCTATTGCCGCGCGGATCAGGGCCGCACGGGATTGGCGCGCCCGTTTGGCAAGCCGGTCGAGGGCTTCAACCTGGGCATCGTTCATGTCGATAAGGGCTCGCATCGCGCATTCCAATGATATGCCTTATACATATCATATGCTACGATACAGCGGAAGGGAAAGATCGTCTTGGGAGCAAGTCTGGAGGCAATCTCTTCACTCCCGTCGGTCTCGTTTTCCATGGTCGGGGTGTTCAGGGGTTTGTTGTCGTTCGCTGCGGTGCGCGACGCCGCGAAGTCCTGGGCAACAATCTAAAGCTCATCGTTCGGGCAGCCATCCCATATTATCGACCGGTCGCCGACGCGGCGCTCAACTTTAGCCGAGCAAGGTCGCACCAGCCTCAGGCGGCTGATCACGGCCAACAACATGACGCAGAAGGAAAACGCAGGGTCGAGGCGCAACGTGCAATCGCGTGCCGTGCGAGCCGGCCGGGCTCTGTCGGGCAAAGCCTAACGCCAAACCTGATAGTCTCGGGCCGCAGGGGCAAGCGCGGTTTGTGAGGCGACTAGTCCCGCTTTGGCACAACCGGATTGGCATCTGAGTTGCCTAGCAAGACTCGCTGGCGTGTAGCCGCAGGGCTCACTCAGGAGGTGGAAATGGTTTTGGCCCAAGATTTGTCTGATGTTGCGTTCACGTTCGACTGTCCGAATTGCTCGCATCCGATGGTAAGGAAGGGCTCTGCGATAAGAACGATCGCCCACTTCATATGCGACGGGTGCAGAGCCAACGTGCCGCTCACTTATCCGCAGAAGCTGGCAATCTTCGAACTGCACAAGGGACTGGCCGAGCAGTCGCGAAAGCACGAGCTGAGAGATCGTGCGCTGGCCACCGCGGCTGTATTGCCGGCGACAAGATGACCCAGTAAGAAACGGCCAAAGTTGACGCGCGGATCGGTCGCGCCATGACGTGCGCCGGAGAGACGCTCTTTTCTCGAGGATCGTCGGGCGAGCAAAACTATGCGACGCGATGTAGTGGACTTGAGTCTGGTCGTGGTCAGCTCAAGACGAAACCCGCCAATAGGACCGTAAGGAGCAGTGACAGCGGAACGGCCAGGAGACAGCACATTTCAAAAGTGTTGTTTTGGCGCCCATCCATCGTGCTGATCCCACTTTTCTGCTTAGTCATTTTGACAGCAACGGGCAGTAGCAGCTAGCGGTTCCATACCAATCCGTTCATGAAGCGCTTGCCGTGGTGTATATTAGCAACACCTTGACTACCACCAAGGCCGCTCCACCCTCATTCCCTGGCGCGGCTCAGCATTGGAGATGAGGTGGCAATAACCGCTACAGTTCGGCGTCGGATTATAGAGGATCGCGTAAGCGTCTCTATCCCGGGCTACAAATTCCCGCATTCCATCAAGGACAGTGCCTCGAACGAAAAGCGAGGCCAGCAAATCGAGCTTAGGGGAGAAGTCACCCGGATCGATGAGGAGAAGGTGACGATTGATCTTGGACCGCTGGTGACAGTTGATCTGGACAATGTCCGCCTGGTGGAGAAATACCGTCCACAGCAGCGCAGAACGCACCTATACGACAAGACACACTAGGCCTACTCGCCATCGACTGGCCTTTGCGTCCTTCGTTTGCATGCTTCGCTTCCATTAGCATGAGCTCATACTTCGATAGCCGGCGCTGCCCCTCTAACCCCGCCGGTCAGGCCCGGCATCCTGCTGACAGTCCCGCCGGGTGGGTGCCGGGCCGCACCCGTCCGCGATCGCCACGAAAGATGCTTGACGCGCAGCCTTCTCACACCAGGTTTGACCCACTGGATTGCCGGCTGCTTCTTTGGGGCGCCTGGCGGTGGCACAGAAGATGATTCCGAGGCTCGGCAACGAAAGTTGCTTGCCAGCGGTGCCGTTGATCCAAAGCTGAAGGAGCACCAGGATGGCTGACGACCACAGCAAGCTGGATGTTCGAGATCGCACCCACTTATCGGCGCACGAAGTCCATGAGGTGGAATATTTCGCCGAGCAGAATGGCCTGACGCCAGACCAGGTTCGGCAGCTCGTCAGGACCCACGGCAATGACCGGACCCGTTGAGGGAAGCTGCCAAGGCGCAGATGGCGCGTGGACTTCGGAGGGCAAGCTCGCGCGGTGCGTCCAGCTTTTCCACCGCAAATTTCGCCCGTTCTCAAATTTTTTTCCTCCATTTCGCGCGACTCAATTAGCATCTGCTGATGGAACGTCGTCACGCCCTCCGAAGAGTCACGAACGGGTTTTGGGAGGTGTATGATATAGATGACGACGAGGTTGTCTTCACAGACGGGGTAGCTCTGACAAAGTTGCAGGGGGAAGAGGCACTTGACGCTCTGGAGCTACTGAAGGGCGGATTCCTGATCCCGAGCAAGCGAAGGCGTTCCCGATACTGACCCGCGTGAACTGCTTTCCGACAAGGTGCAGCATGGAATTATCGCGCATTACAGATGCGCGATAATTCCTATCGGCGCTCAGGTGGTAAGCTTTTTCGCGCATCTAAATGCGCGATATAGTTGCGCAGAGATCAGGCTGGGCGTAGTCCGCTCCCTTCGGAGATCGCGACAGCCAACACTGCTCGGATGCATTCTTACGCTGCTAGGAGGAGCCGCCTGCTGTGCGCTTCGCCAAAGCAAGTCTTGCTAAACTTCTGCCAGGCCATTTCAGGGGAATGGAAGCCGTGCCTATTGCCCTGTGGACGTTGCGACATAGCAGCGATTGGGGCACATTCCAGGCCATGTGCAATCTCTACAACATCACGACCAGCCAGGAGGCCATTCGCCAGTGGACCCGCGCCTTGCATGACATCCTCGGCAATCTCGAACCCTCCATCGACATCTATCCCAACCAGCCGGTGGTGCGCAATGCGCTGGACGGCGAACGCGAACTGGCCAATCTGCTGTGGGGCATGCCGACGCCACTGGAGCGGGTCAAGGGCAAGGCCGACTACGGCACCACCAATATCCGCAATCCGCAATACGGCCATTGGCAGCAATATCTCGGCATCGAGAACCGCTGCGTGGTGCCCGTCACCAGCTTCGCCGAACCCAGTCCGACGCCCGGCGACACGGAGCCCGAGACCGGGATCCAGCGCAACTACTGGTTTGCATTCGGCAAGGACCGCCCGCTGTTCTTCTTCGCTGGCCTGTGGACGCATTGGCAGGGCACTCGCAAGGTCAAGGACGGCCCCGCCGATCACCAGGTCTATGGCTAGCGCGACGGCGCGACAGGCCGGTTCGCTTAAGGGCGGAGCGAGTGTTGACTCACACCTAAAACAGCGACCCTTGCGCCGGCGCCTGTTCAGGCGCTGCCGCGAACTTAATCTGTGTCGCCGGCTTGTCGACGATCACCAGCGCGTCATCGGGCGCCGTGCGCTGCAGGTGTCTTGCCTCCGACCATGGCGCCGTCAGCTAGGTCTCGGTTTCTTCCGGCCTTTGGCGCCCCCCGTATGATCTCATGAATTAGCTGTGGTCGGCTGTTCGTGAATATGCTTCCATGCAGTTGGCATACATCACGCAACCAGTTCCCATGTATCGAGAACCGCTTGCAGTAGATTTTCGGCAGAGCACCAACTGGGATGTCCGTCATAGTGGCCGTAAATTCAAGGAAGTTCCTGCCATTTCCGAAGTGCAGGAACTTTTAATTGTTCGCCGGTTCAAGTACGCTTATTCGGTTGCCACGCGGAACGCGCGGCCAGGGAGGAGGAAGGCATGCTTCGGATTGCCACTCTTGCGACTTTCAGCATCGGCTTTGCCGTTTTCGTCACCATGTCGCCGCCGCAGTCCCAAGCCGCACCTTGCGGTATTGTGCACAAGCAGGCCCGCCAGCCGCTGAATGACCAAAATTTCTGGCTGCTCGCTGAACATGGCGGCAGGGCCTTCGTTGACCAACGCACTTGCCTCGTCGCCAGGATAGACAGGCTTGATCAGCCTGCCACGCTGAGCGATGCGATGGGGTATTGCGCTACGCTCGGACAAGGCGGGCCGTACGGCGACATGGGCTGGCAACTTCCGACGATGGCGGAATTGACGAGCCTCGATTCGGCGGACTGGCCAAGGCAGCGTGAAGCGTTCGCGCAATACAAGCTGCCACCGCTCGCGCGTAGCGAAACCGAATACTGGACCCGCACTGAATGGCCAGGGCTGGCAGGATCCTTCGCGGTCGTCACATTCAGTGCACCCACGACTCTGGTGCGTCCGCTTGAAGCGACCAAGAAGGCAAGCGTATGGTGCGTTTTTGGGGTGCCGGCCACAGGCGTGGACTAGCTACTGGCGTGACCTATTGAGCACGATATCGCTCTTACGCGAGCTAATATTTCCGCGATCGCGGAAGACAATCATAGAGTCGTTACGAATTTGCCAAATTGGCGATCGCCAGGCGATCGCTGGACGTTGCTCTGCTCTTCCTCAGCGCAGTTCTTCGGCTTCTCAGGCCAGATCGTCACCTTCCGCACTCGAACGGTGGGCGCCGAACGACGCTTGGACGAGGCCAAAGCAAGCGGAAAAGACAATTCTTTACGATATGTTAACTGCCTCGGCACTTAGGCCGGGTTTTCCGGGATGGAATGCAAAAAGCCAGGTGTATTGACAGACAAACTGTTTTAACTTACTTTATTGAGGCATTTTATAGCGAATGTGAGGTTGAATTGGCCACGCCTTTGGCGGCCAATTTTCGCTGTAACGAGCAAATACCAAAAGTAGCCTGCTAGATATTGCCAGTAAAAAAGCAATGGGGCCGCCGCTTCGGCGGGAGGGGAGGCTTTTGTGCATTTTCCTTTGGTCGTTATGTTGAAGAGATGCGTCTTCAATACAGCGATCATCTTGGCCGCGGTTCTTGTGCTCGGCGGAGGGGTTGACCTCGCGGCAGCCCAGCAAATGTGCGGCTCCGCGCTATCGCAGTGCGACCTGCAGACCGACCCCGCATGTCTTGAACGCACCTATGCGTGCGGCGAATATGATACCGTTATCCAGTCGCTCTTCGTTGAGCGGTTCGAACCGACGCCCGACCAGAAATACTTCGTCGGCGCATCGTTCTACGGACGCCATATTCGCGAACGCGCCGCCGGCGTGCAGTGCGAGATGGTGAAGTTCGCGCGCGAATACCTGACCGACTATCTGTCCGGCGTCGAGGCTGAGTTCACCACCAGCGGCTCGTTCGGCACCATGCGACAGATGGATCAAATCTATCATGCCGCGCAGATTCTGATTGACCTCGGCGACGTCACCGGCTGTCCTGAATCGGCGCTGACACGCGCTACCGTCGAGGACATCGCCCGTAGCGAGGCGGTACGTTATGCGCGCTCGGTATTCCTGCAGCCGCCGCCGGAAGCCCGTTCCTCGTTCGACACGCTGCAACTGGCGCTGAGAAGCTTCGTCAGTCGAGCGTCCGATCTCGAAACAGGCATCGCTCTGCGCCGCGTCGAGATCAAATCGGCCGATACGCACTTGAAGGCGATCCGCGCCATTTTTGCAGAGATCTTCGGACCGGTGAGCGGTGTGGGCGCGACGCTGGTCGCCAACACCTCGATCCTCGATGGGCTGGCGGCGAAGACAACGCAGATGCTGCGCTCCGTCGAAGTCTCGGAGGGAGAGTTCAAGCGGGCGCTCGGCGACGTCACGCCTGAGCAATACGCAAATCTCAATCGCAACACTGTTGCAAGCGCCGAGGACTTTCTCAAAATCTCTGCCTTCCACATCAACATGATCGGAGTGCTGCTGCCGACCGATCCGGCAAAGCCCTTCTGGCGACTGGACGCCGAGGTTCATGCCGACAATGCGGCACAGGGCGCATTCAACGATCTCGCCAAAATAAAGGCTGACTGGAAGGCGCACGGCGCTGCGACGGGAATCTGCGCCCAGGCTGGCGCGGCCGACAGAGTGTGGTACTGCCGATGACAAGCATCCGAGACATTGCGCTGTTTCTAATCGTCAGTTGCGTCTTGGCCGGCGAAGCCGGCGCCGCATCGATCCTGGAGCGCGCTTACACGTCGGAGAAGCTCGACAGTTTCTGGAACGCGACGCTCTCTAGCGCGACGCCCGAGACGACCCGGTTCAGCCTGCTCGCCCCCGGTCCCGCCGCCGTCGAACCGAGTCACGAGGCGACGCAGCCCGATTTCGGCCTGCCCTTCGCCGGCGAGGTAATCGGCGAGGCATCGGCCCCTTCCGGCGGCAGCCGCAGCGTCGGTTTTCCGGTCATCCCGCTTTCGGCCGACGATGCCTCGGTGCTGTTGCGACGCCTTGCCTGGGCGGAGATTTATCTCAGCCGCTACCGCTTCTTCGCCCCAGTTTCGACCGATAGCGCCGAAGAGCTCGCCGCCCTCGTCGGCCGACAATACGCAGCCGCCATCGAGGCTTATCTGGTCACCGGGCGGCTTTACTTCTCGGGGGCCGACTTGCCGGCGAAATGCCGGCATCTGACGAGAATGAACGAAATCGATGCCGGGCCTTTGTCGGGCGCAAGCGCGGATGCGCTGCCTGCCGCCTGGCGTCCGCTATTCCCGATCGTCGAGGCCGTGCGCGCACGGCTCGGCTCGGACGCGCTGGCGAAGCTGGTCTGTTCGGCCAAGCCAGTGCGCGGGCGCGCCGAAACGACCGAGCTGATCGAGACGCGGGTGCGCGGCCAGATCGTCAAGGCAGTCAGGACGAAGGTCGACGATACGCTCAACCTGATGAACGCCGCTTCGACCGAATACCAGTCGCTGGTCAACGAGATGGACGTGTCGATCAAGTCGGCCGAGGTTATGGAGTTGGAGCGTGTGCTCGGCAACGCGCAGGCCAACATGGTGCTCGTCAAGGCGGATCAGCTGAAGGCAGCCGAGACGATCGCCACGCTGCAAGCGGTCGATCTCTCCAGCCTCAACCAGCCGGATTCGCTGAAGGAGTTCGAAGACGGGAAGGCAAGGATGGCGCAGATCGTCGGGCAGATCGAAGGGGTGATGACGGCTCTGTCGGGCCTCACGCATGTTGTCGACGATCCTGCGATCACGGCTGAGCTTTCTTCCTGCGCAGGACTGGGTGGAGCGTATTCAGCGCTCGACCTCACGCTCGACACTGGCGCGCTGACCGCGAAAATCAGCAGCCCCTACGAGGACTGCATCAACCATGCCCGCGCGGTCGTCGGACGGTTCCAGAATCCGTCGCTTTCCAAGGCGCAGATGGCCGAACTTGCCCGGCATGTGCGCCAGATTTCCGAGGTCTTTCTGACGGCGGGGCAGCCATGAGGCGGTTCTTCCTGCTTTGCGGACTGGTCCTCAGCATCATCTTTGCGGCTGCGGGAATGGCGCGCGCGCAAGATTGCATGGCGCTCGACGTCGACGCGGCCGCCGGCCATGCCGGCGAGCTGACGACGCTGCTCAAGATCGCCAATTTCCGAGCCGACGTGAAATACATGGGTGAAGTCGCAACCGAACTCGAACAGTTCCTGACGACCTGCGGCGACGAGACGACCGGACGGCTGGCGATCGTGTGCGATTTCGACTGCCACCTGCAACTCGGGCGCTATCGCCTGTTCCTCGCCGCCGACATGCCCTTCCTGTCTTCGGCGAGCGGCGTCAGCCGCAACGATACGCCGGTTTCGCCGCAGGCCGCGCAGGAATTCGGCCGGCAAGGGATCGAGATCGTCGACCGGGGCCTTCGCATTCTCGCCCGACAACAAGGCGGTGACCATGGCACCACGGCGGGAGAGGATGCGAGCTACCGCACCTTCGTGCGGCAGCTGACGGCGCTGTCCTCGCTGAAGATCCAGCTGCTGATGAATACCGGCGACGTATGGTACCAGACCCTTTCGGAGGCTCGCGTCAAGGCGCTCGACTTCCTGGTCAGCGATACACTGGGCGCCGTTGGAGGCGCTGGTCTCGACAGCCAACCCAACCTCTCCAAGGCCTACACCAACTACGAAGCCGCGATGTGGGTGCTGGTCGAGACGCAAATGGATATTCCGGGCGAGTCCACCTACGACGACCTGCGAGCCGACCTGCTGCTGCAGCAGAGCGACCTGAACGCACGCATGGACAGTGTGCGCAAGGGTTTCCTGTTCCTCAATATCGACCCGATGCAGTTCACGACGATCCCGTTCGAGGAACTGCAGCAGGCACTGACCGAGAGCGAACAGCGGCTGACCGATGTTGAACGCAATGTCGAGACGTTGGTTGACCGATGGTACGCCAACAAGGAGGGCGAAGCGACGCGGGCGATCGACGAGGAGCGGACGATCCGTAGTCAAGAAGTCAACCTGATCGCCCACAAGATCGGCAAGCTGGAACACGAGGCGCAGACTTTCGCCACCACTGTCCAGCAAGAGATCAACGCGGTCGATGCCGAGAAGGACACGTTCGGCTATCGCCAGCAGATCAGGTCGCTGGAGATCGAGCTCGCCACCAAGATCGCCGAATTCGAGAACCAGCGCCGTCAGATCAACGACAGGCAGGAACTCGACCTGATCGTCCTCTCCAAGGAGGCCGAAATCGAGCGACGCAACGAACTGCGCTGGCTGCTGAACTGGGAAATGACGCAGATGAACCTCGATCTGCAGATTTCCTCGCTCGAAAGCCAGATCACCGAATATGCCCGCCAGACCGAGCGCAACGCCAACCAGCTCGAACAGGCGGTTCGCCAGCGGCAGATCCTCCAAACGCAAATCACCAACAACCAGGGTGCGATCGCTCGCGCGAACGGAGCAATCACTGAACTGCAACTGCGCCAGACCGATCTCTATCAGCGCCGCCGGGCCGTCGACCGCGAGCAGCTTTGCGGCATCGAGAGCCAGCTTGCCTTGATCGGAGAGGCGCCGGCCCATCCGTTCACCCCACTGCTGGCGGGTGAACAGCCGTGCCAGACAGTAACGCCGGCCTTCACGCGTAACCAGTACGTGGCCCAGATGTGCGGCCCGGACGGACAATCAGGCCTCAGGGCTCAGCTCCTGACCACGCAGACCCAGGCCAGGGCTTTCCTAATGAAGTGCGTCATCGGTGACGCCGATTTCGCCGACGTCGAGCCGCTGATGTCCGATCAGCAGATGATCACGTCGAACATCTCGCTGCCGCAGGAACTGGCGAACGTCAGTTGCGGCTCGTTCACGCAGACGGAAACCAACTTCGCCAAGAAACTCTACCAAGCCGAGCGTGACGTCTACGCTAAGAGGAAGGCAGACCTCGAGGAGGCGCGTGACCAGGTCGACGGCCAGCTCACCGAGGTGATCGCCTGGTTCGCCGCGTTCAACGGCACGACGCAGGCCGCGCAGATCACACTCACCGCCATCCAGGCCGCCTACGCCATCTCCGCGGCGATACCCGAGGTCAATGTCTGCGCCTGCGGGCTCGCCAGCGGCGCGGCGACCAAGATCGACACCTCCAAGGTCGTCAAGGCATCGCTCGAAGCAGCGCAGTCGATCCTGTCGACGATCATCGCGACCGGCCGGGTGACGCAGGAGAACATCAACCAGATCAATGGCCTGAAGCAGCGGATCACGCAGCTTCGCCAGGCGAACGAGGAACTCGACCTCGACAAGGCGCTCAAAGCCCGGGCACTCATCGACACCCACTTCCAGCTCGCCGGTCGGCTGGCGCAGGGAGCCGAGGAGATCAAGGAACTGACGCTGCAGGGCTCGATGGCGGCGGTCGACTGCCAGAGCCAGGATCTCGGCATCGACGAGCAGGTGGCGCGACTCACGTCCGACCATGCACGCATACTCGCCGGGCTCGATCTTCAGGCGCGCGAAAACGACATGCTCAGTTTCCAGATCGCCGACCAGCAACGCACGATCGACCGGCTGACCAACGAGATCGCTATCCTCAATCTCGAACTCGACAAGCTGTCCCTGTCGGAAGCTCAGCTCAACGAGGACAATGCACGTGTCGCCGAACTGGTCGCCGCAACCAATGGCCGCATCGACCGCGTCCGCGCTGCGCAGACGACAGTGACTGGCCTCGCCGAAGAATCAAATGCCTCTACCAACCTGATCAACGAACTGCGCGACCGGCAGAAGGACAAGATGCTGGCGCTGAGCGAAGCCGAGCTCGCCTTCGTCGAGCAGCGCATTACACAGTCGCGCGGCAACACCGAGGAACTCGTCGCAGGCCTGAACCAGGCCAAGGAACTCGGTCTCAAGAGCCGCGCGCTGCAGGACAGCATCTTGAAATTCCAGAGCAACGTTCAGGCCGAGGTGACGAAGCAGCAGGAGGACATGACGAAGCTGGTCACCCAGATTGACGATCCGGCGAGAAGCAAGAATCTGTTCATCGCAACCCAGGACACCGTCGCCGACCTGATGAAGGGCATCCCCGAATATCTGGTGACCAAGCGGCGCGTGCTCGAGACCGCCAACCGGCTGATGCATCTGATGCGCCGCCGCTTTGAAGTGGTGCAGGCCTTCACCGGCGAGGCGGCGACTGTGCCCGTAGTTTATGTGCGTAACGCAACTCAGCTCCAGGCGATGATAGACGACATTGTTGCCAAGCGCTTCTTCGATGAGCGGCAGATCAATATCGATGTCGCCCAGATCGTCGTGCCCGCCAATTCCGGTTTCGCCCGCAAGCTAGCGCTCGACGAGAATGTCGAGTTCGAGGTTTCGCCCTTCGCGTCGACCGACGCGCTGATGAAGGCAAACGGCTATTTCGCGCTGTGGGCGCCCAACAAATTCCGTGAGCGCAAGAACCTGACCCTGATCGATGTCTTCGTCGGCACCGACTACCAGTGCACTGGCGCACAGTGGAACCGCTTCGCGTTGCAACACCGCGGCAGCGGCTTCGTCCTCAAGCCGCTGACAAAGGGGTCGAGCGAGGTCCGCGCAGACATTTCGGTCGGGCCCGAGCGGGTCGCTTTGCAGACCTTTTTCAACCAGGCCGACAGCGGCGACGAGATCAGCCGGATCATCCGCTACTGGGTGCAGGATCGCTACCAGGCACGCAAGTTCCCGCGCGCGCCCGGACCATCGAACGACACCAGCCTGATCCTGCCCTATCTCGGTGCGCCGCTGATCGGCTCGTACCGGCTGTCGCTGCAGCCGAGCGACTGCCCCTTCGACGGCGCTGTGTTCACCCTCTATTTCATCTTCGCGAGCGCTCCGTGAGAGCCATGGTCGCCACAGCAGCGCTCGGTCTGGCGCTTTGCGCGACGGGAGCGGCTGCGCGCGACCTGTTTGTCGACAATCTCGCCGGCTATACGATCGAATCGCGCGTTCTCGACGCTCCCAACTGCGAGGGGCCGGCCATTTCGGACGGCACGCTGAAGACCTTCGAGCAAGGCCTCTGCGTCTTCCACCGCCCGGCCCGCAGCCCCGACGACAGCCAACGCGCTGCCAATCTGATGCGCGAGGCGCAGACACGCGGACTGCCGCCTGTGCACCAGCAGCTCGCAGCTCTGATTTCAGGCTTGGCCAACTGTGCCGAGGCGACGCGTCATCTCGACGCCTACCGCGCTTCGGGCAACCAGAGCCGGATGGAACAGACGCTGTTCTGCCGCGACCGGCGGCACAGCCAGGCTGACTTGAATGCGATCGAATGGAACCATGCGCTGTTCGAGTATGCCGACCGACTCGGTTCGAACCGAACGCTCGACCAGAGGCTGGCCGAGATGAGCACCTGCCAGGCCGGCCCCTTGAGCGCCGATTTCGACGCCCAGTGCGGCCTGATCTCCAATCTGTCCGACACCGAGATCGATGCCTTCTCCGACGGGGCGGCCGGCAAGGTGATCGAGAGCTACTTCGCCAGCGTTGAGAGCCCGATCACGGCGATGTTTTCCCGCAAGCTGAAGCGCGCCGAGGGCCTGATGCAGAGTTCGCGCGCCGGCATCGACGACATCAAGGCCGGTGCCGATGCAGTGAACAAGGAGTATGCCGCGCTGAACCAGGTCTACGAGGCGGCGCGCGACACCAAGATGGGGCCGATCTACAGCGCCTACCGCGAGGCGATCCTCAGGGCGACCTCGATCCTTGACGAGTTCGACCGCTGGAAGGGCGGGCTGTTCATAACCTCGGAAAACATCAACCTGATGCCGAAGATCACCGAACGGTCGGGTGAGATCACGGGCGAGAAGACCCGCGTCGAAGGCCTCGCCTTCGAAGCCAAGGCGGGCGCGCTGGTCGCAGACATCAAGCGCATCATCAATGCCGACGTCGAGAACCGCGCCACTGTCGCCGCGCTCTGCCGTATCTACTTCTGCGAACTGACCAATCGCCGCGCGATGGCCGACGTCATCCGCACCTGCCGTCGGCCGGCGCTGGCCAACAATCCGCTCTGCGTCGGCCAGAACGGGCAGATCACCAGCGGAAATCTTACGGTCGACTTCCAGGGGCCGCACTCGATCTCGGTCAAGGAGTTGTGCCAGTCGGCCGGCCTCGATCCGTTGATGACCGAGGTCAACATGGATCCCGTCCGCGCAGCAAGCTGCCTGAGCGAATTGCGATGAGACAGGCGCCCGCCTTGCTCGCCCTGTTTCTCGCGGGCGCTTCGGTGGCCAGCGCCGAGCCGCAGCTTGCCGCTTTCGTGACCGACCAGAATAAGGACGTCTATATCGCGCTTTTCGAGGGCAAGGCGGTGGAACTCGCCGGCTGCGCCAGCCCAGGCCAGGCGAAGCGGCTACTGCACCTGCCCGACACCGCCACGGTCTCGCAGACGACGCTCGCCAAGGTTCAAGCTGAAAACGGCTTTGGGGCGCAGCCGCGGCTGCCATGCCTTGGCACCGCATTCGACATCGACTGGCCGGCGACAACCGCGATCTGGGCCGATGTCGAGGCATCGGGCAATTATTATCTCCCCTCCCCCTCGGGCAGCGGCTATTTTGCCGTGCCCACCGCCTGCGCGGAGATCAAGGCGGCGCTCGCCATCCGCGAGCGACTGCAACTGCCGGGGGTGCTCCAGGGCTTCGTCACGCCGCCCAGCGTTGGGACACCGTTCGTACTCGATTGCGGGCGCGGCGATCTCGTCGGCCCGTTGGACCTAGCAGTGCCGAGCGTCGCCCGCTGGAGCCTGCACCGGTTTGAAACCTTCCTCAGCGCCGACAGCATCGGCGACACGGTCTATGTCGTGCGCTACACGCCGCCCGGCGAAGGCGCGCAGCCCTCCTACCTGCCCATTGTGCGCCTCGACGGCAGGGCGACGCGCGACATCATCGTCGATGCGGCTGCGGCGGAAGCGGTAGAGAAGAAATTGCGAGCATTCTTCGGAATCGCCGAGGCCGAGGCCGTAACCCTGCTCGGCGCCGACGCGGTGTCCGCGCTTCGTTCGGCGCCCTTCGTCGACCTGTGTCTGTCGAATTGCGACGGCTATCAGCGCGAGCACGCGGCCTTCGCGCAGCCGGGCATCGACCTCGGCCTGTCGCCGCTGCCAGCCGGCCCGTCCATCAGCTCGCTTGACCCCCTCGGCAATGCGCGGCTGGACTGGACCTTCGCGGAAGGGCGAAGCCTGTCCTTCACGGGCTGCCCGCTTCTCACCTCGGCGCTCGGCCTGTCTGCCCCCGGCATTGGCGACTGGATGGGCGAGACCGATCGCGCGCTGACAGCCGCTCCGCCGCCGGCTACCGGTTTCGATTGTCGCGGCTCGGCCAGCGATACGTGTGTTCGCCGCATTAATGATGGCGGCACGCTGACGCTGACGCAATTCTCCGCCGAGGGCGATTGCGCCGGGCGGGTCAATCTCAGGCTCGAACTGCCTGCAGCGGTCCAGGTGCCGCAGACACTGGTCCTGAAGGGATTGCAGTTCCAGACGGTGCACATGGCGCCTGCCCCCGGCGTCGCCCGCACGCGGCTCGTCGGCAACGCCAACCGCGTGCCGGCCGGAACCTCATCATGCATCCTGTCCGCGACTGGCGTCATTATCGTCGCGGATGGATTGCCGCGGCTCGAGCTCGAGCGGATCGATCTAGCACGGGCAGCCGATCAAACGACCGACGAGGTCGTCGCCGTGATCGCGCAGAACGGCACTGTCGCGCTCGACAATGTGACGATCGGCACCGTGGCGGACGGATTGTCGCCGGTGGCGCGTGGCGTGTCTCTGTGCCTGGCCGATCTTTACGCGCGCGGCCTCAGGGTGGAAGCAGACATGCTGGCGATCCAAGGCGTAAGGGCACGGCTGCTGATCTCGGCCCAGGCGCCCGCCCGGTCCACTATTGTCCGCGCGCGCTTCGGCGCGGTGCTCACCTCCGAGAGCCTGATGCGGGTGGACTTTACCGATGTCGCCGCCGCCAATCCGCTGGTTCTGCGCGGGGCGATCGTGGCGGGCCGCTCGGATAGCTTCGCGGCGACGGCCACTGGCCTTGCGATCGGCTCCGCCATCCAGCTCGAGCGCGGTTCGTCGGCGAATTTCACCACCTCGACGGTATCCGGCTTCCGCTGCGCGGTCAGTTTCGCAGACAGCGGCTCAAGCGCCAGTTTCCTGCTGCCGGGCAACGACATCGCACGCGACAATACGAGCCGGGCTTGCGGGCCAGGCCGCTTCAGCCTGGTCGAATAGAGCGGAAAGGAGAAACCAGATGAACCGCATCGCTTGCTCGCTGCTCCTTCTGCTGACGCTGCTCCTGGCGGTCGATGCCGGTCCGGCCCGCGCCGAGGAGCCGAAGGTCGTCCTGTTGGAGGACCCGACGCTGAATGCCAGCCGCTTGCACTATCCCCTGCTCATCTCCGAAGGACGCGGCTATCGCATCCGCTGCAACGACCAGGCTGACGAAGAGGCGGTGATCCGTGGACTGGGCTTCGCCACCGTTCCGTCGCAAGTGCTGACCGCCGTCGACAATGCGGTCATCGCGGCCGACCCCGCCGCCAATCCGCTGTTGTGTCCGTCCGACGAGAACTACCCGATCAAGATCTTTGCGCACGACGGCGGCAGTGGGGTCGTCTACTACCTGCAGTTCCCGACCGATTTCGGGTCAACATCCTTCTCCGACCAACTCTATATTCCCGGCTGCGCCCCCCTAGTCGCGGAACTGAAACTCAATCTCAATCAGGCGATTGACGCCGATCCCACCGCATTCTTCGCCGGAAAGGTTCATACCATTGCATGCGTCGCCGGCGCGCCACTTGTCGGCCGGCCGACGACCTTTGCCAGCTGGTGCTTCAAGGATGACCTTGATCCCGCCCAGCAGACGACGGTCGAGGAGCTGCTTGCCCTGACACCCGGCGGTGCCTCTGCGCTGGGCAATCCGGCCGCGTGCGCAAGCGCGCAGGATTTTCTCGCGTCTAGCACGACGCTCGACCTCGCCGGGCGACGGCTGACCAACCTTGAGCCGCTGGCGACACTCACCCATCTGACGAGCCTGACCTTGTCCGGCAATGAAATTGCCGACACGCGCGATCTCGAAAAGCTCACCGAGCTGACGTTCCTCGATCTGTCGCGAAACAGGATCAGCAACATCAACGTGGCGGCCGTGATGAAGAAGCTGGCCGACGCCGACCTCAGTTCCAACCAGATCGCCGACCTGCGACCGCTCGCCTCGGCGCGGGCTTTGATGCGGCTGGTTCTGGCCAACAACAAGATCACGGACGTGTCGCCGCTGCGCTTTCTGCAAGAACTCACGGTGCTCGACCTGTCGAAGAACCGGATCGCGGATGCGCGCGCCTTGACGGGCTTGACCAAACTTACCGCTCTGAACCTGCGCGCCAACCGCCTGGCCACGGTGCAGTCCGTCAGCGCCATCCTGCCATTCAACCCTTCCCTGGACGGCAATCCGGTCTGCATCAGTCGACCGGAGCATTCAACCGTCGCCTCCGGCAAGATTTTCGAAGCCTGCATCACGGCAATCAAGGAGGCCGACGTGGTGCTGGCAAACATGCAGACCGGCAAATGCCTGGCCGTTGCCGAGGGGCGCCTCGACAACAACGCGCCGGCCGTACAGTTCAACTGCGACGGCGACCAGTGGCGCCGCTGGAAGCTGGTCGAGACGGACGACGGTTTTCAGCTGCAGAACGTGCGGTCCGGAAAATGCCTGACCATTGCCGGCGGGATCAGCACGGACAACAATATCCCGGCCCTCCAATTCAACTGCGATCGGGACCCGTCGCGACGCTGGAAGCTGACCGCGACCGGCGACGGCTTTCAGGCTGAAAACGTGCAGACGAAAAAATGCCTGACGATTGCCGGCGGGGTGAGCCCCGACGACGACATCCCTGCCCTCCAGTTCAACTGCGACCGCGATCCGGCACGGTTCTGGAGTATACGGGCGGCCGACCCCGAGGTCGTGCTGGTGAACCGGCAAACCGAAAAGTGCCTGTCGGTCGCGCAAGGAAGAACCGACAATAACGCGCCGACGGTGCAATTCGACTGCGACAATAGTCAATGGCAGCGCTGGAGGCTGGTCGAAACAGGCGACGGCTTCCAGGTGGCGAACGTCCAGACAGGCAAGTGCCTGACGATTGCCGGCGGAGTCAGCACCGAAAACAATATCCCGGCCCTGCAGTTCAACTGTGACGGCGATCCTTCACGCCGCTGGAATCTAATCGAGACGCGCGACGGAGTTCAGGCGGAGAACGTCCAGACAGGCAAGTGCCTGACGATTGCCGGCGGGATTAGCAACTTGAACAACATCCCGGCCCTTCAGTTCGCCTGCGATCGCGATCCGTCGAGCTATTGGACCGTCAAGGCCGCGGACGCGAGGTAGCGTCGCTAATGGTTCGGGCTGATTGACCTGCATCGATCAGCCTGGAGCCTCGAAAGGAGAAGCCAGATGAAACGCATCGCCCGATCGCTGCTCCTCGGTCTGGTCCTGCTCGTGACCGCCGGCGCCGGCCTGACCCGCGCGGACGAACCGAAGGTTGTGTTGTTCGAGGATCCGTCTCTGGAGGCGAACCGACTGCACTATCCGCTGCTTATCTCCGACGGGCGCGGTTATCGCATCCGTTGCAAGGACCAGGCTGACGAGGAAGCAGTGATTCGCGGACTTGGCTTCGCGACGGTTCCCTCGGAGGTGCTAACCGCCGTCGACAGCGCGATCGTCGCCGCGGATCCCGCTGCCAACCCGCTGCTGTGCCCGTCGGGCGAGACATATCCGATCAAGGTGTTCGCGCACGATAATGGCAGCGGCCTCGTCTATTACCTGCAATTCCCCTCCGATTTCGGCGCGACGACATTTTCCGACCGGATCTACATTCCCAGCTGCGCGCCGCTGGTCACCGAGCTGAAGCTGAAGCTCGACCAGGCTCTGAACGCGGATCCCACGCCGTTCTTCGTCGGCAAGATCCACACCATCGCGTGCCTCTCCGGCGCGCCGCTGGTCGATAAGCCGACGACCTTCGCGAAATGGTGCGTCAAGGGCGACCGCACGCCGGCTGAAACGGCAACCGTGATGGCGGTGCTCGATTCAACGCCCGGCGGGGTCTCTGCGCTCGGCAACCCGGCCGCCTGCGCCACCGCCCAGACCTTCTTGGAATCGATCGCGACGCTGAACTTGAACGGCAAGGGCGTGCAATCGCTCGAGCCGATTACAGTGCTGACGAACCTCACCAGCCTGTCGATCGCCAACAATTCGATCGCCGAGCCCGCTCCGCTGGCCAAGCTCAAGACGCTGACCTTCCTCGACATTTCCGGCAATCACATCAGCAACATCAACGCGCTGGCGCCACTGACCGCGCTGACCCGGGCCGATCTCTCCGACAACGACATCACCGACATCCGCGCGCTGTCAGCGCTGGCGTTACTTACGAACCTTACACTCGACAACAACAAGATCGCCAGCCTTGAGCCGCTGCAATTCCTGCAGGCGCTCTCGATACTTTCCATTGGCAACAATGGACTCACAGGTGACGTGCTCGAACCGCTCAGCGCGCTCGGCGGGCTGACCAGCCTCAACCTTGCCAACAACAAGATCGATACCTTCGCCAATCTCGGAAGCTTCCCCTCGACGCTAGCCATCAACCTCAGCGGCAACCCAATCGTAGCGGGCGGCGGGCAGAGCTTCGTTGACCTTTGCGTGCTGCACCGCGACGCCGCGACCCCGCTTGGGCAGACCATTCGCGCCATGGTCGAATTGGAGGGCGGCGGAACATGTTCGGCGGTCGGCAACAAGCTGCTGGCGACCACGGCGCTCGACCTGTCGTCCAAGATCGTCAGCGACCTGCGTCCGCTCGCCACCTTGCCGCAACTCACCTCGCTCAACCTCTCGAGCAATGACATCACCGACGTCGCGCCGCTCGCCGGCCTGACCAATCTCGGCATACTCAACCTGTCAAAGAATTCGATCGCTAATGTCAGGCCGCTGGCGGCGCTGTCGGGCCTGATCAATCTCGATCTTTCAGACAATCCTGTGCAAGCGACTGATTTCCTGTCGGCATGCCTGATGCGCAACCAGACCGACTTTCTGACCCCCGCGCAAGCCGCAGAAGTGAACGCGCTGTTGTCCATCTCAGGCAAGACTGTCTGCGGCAGAGCCTATGACGATCTCAGCTCACGCCAGTTCGCCGATGCGAAGAACCGTGGGTTGACCAGCGTCTCGCTCTTCCAGGTGATGGGCAATCTGACCTCCATCGACCTGTCCGACAACCAGCTGTCCGACGTCTCGGCGCTGTCGGCAGTACCGGGGCTGACAAAACTTTGGATTCGCAACAACCAGATCCCCTCGATTCAAGGGGTATTGCAACTGCGCCGCCTTGAACAACTGAACGTCGACGGCAATCCACTGTCGAACCTGATCGGCATCGGGCTGCTCAACAAGCTCACCAAGCTCTATTTCTCGAACACCCAGGTGCAATCCGTTATGCCGTTGGCGGACCTGCCGTTGCTCGACGACGCCGGAATGCGCAACCTGCCGCTGCAGTACGCCAGCTTCGCTGAATACTGCATCGTCTACCGGTTCGATTCGATCGCGCTCGGCGACTCGCGCGGCTTCATGGCGGCACTCGACAGCCGCATGCAGGCCGACCACATCGACAGCACCGATTGCAGCGCAGCGCAGAACTGGGCGCAGTCACTGACCAGCCTGACGCTGAACAAGAAGTCGATCATCGCCGTCAACCCTGTGGTCTATTTCCGGGCGCTGGGCGAACTCAACCTGTTCGACAACCTGATCACCGACGCGTCGCCGATCGCATCGCTGACGGGACTTCAGAAGCTGAACCTCGCCACCAACCGGCTGTCGGCCATCCCGCGCTTCGGCTCGAGCGGGCTCAAATACATCTACATGAATAACAACCAGATCACCAATGTCGGCAATCTGTCGAGCATGCCAGCGTTGTCGGATGTCGATCTGCGCAACAACCGCGTTTTCAATGCGCTGCCGCTCGGCACGCTTCCGGCGCTGTCGGTCGTCGATCTGAGGGGTAACCGGGTTGAGAATTTCGCTCAGGTCCATCCGGTGATCGGAAAGTCCTATCTCGGCAACAACCCGATCTGCTCGTTCCCGCAGCCGCTCCTCCAGCAAGTCGCCGAAGCCTGCAAGCGCGAGCCGTTGCGTATCTTCGATGGAAACATTCACTTGCAAGACGCGATCGCCGTCCAGCCCTCGGTCATCTGTCCACGCCCGAATTGCTTGCAACTCATCATCGTGAGCCCGCACATTCATCAGTAATGCCTGCATCCGGAGAGGTAGTCCCATGTTCGCAAAGACCTTTGCCACTCTCGCAGCCCTGACCGCCGGCGCCGCAGTACTCGGCTCCCCGGCCCGCGCCGAAGACAAATCGGCGACGTCAGTCGTGCAATTGCCCGCGGCGGGCGGCACCGTCTCGCAAGAGGAAGGCAGCTTCTCGCTGAACAACAACACGGGATCCGCGAACTTCACCTTGCCGCTGCCCACCTTGCCGACGCGCGGCCAGTTCGGGCCGCAGATGAGCCTCACCTACAGCCAGTTCGCGGGCGATACCGGCAACGGGCTCGGCATCGGCTGGCAGTTCAACACCCAGGCGATCGCCGTCAATGACGATCTCGGCACGGCCTTGCCCGGCACCAAGCCGGGCGGCGATTTCTTCTCCCGCCTGTCATACATGGGCGCTCGGCTCGTCTTTCTCGGAAACCAGAACGGCGTCTGGGAGTACAAGCCCGAATACGCCGAGGATTTCGTCAAGATCCTCTACCACACTGGCGCGTTCGACGTCGTTTCGCTCGACCTGACAGGCGGCCTGCACACCGATACCATCCCCTCAGGCTTCGAGGTGATTAATGCCAACGGAACGCGGCTGATCTTCAGCGGCGATCCGTCCGTGGCGGAGGGCAATTTCGATATAGCCGCCCCCTACGTGACGAAATGGCCGCTGGTTCTGCAGCTCAACGCCAACCGCGAAGCCGTCCGCTACGACTACCAGCGTTTCGGTGGACGCAGCTATCTTACAAAGGCCAGCTTCGCCGGCGGCCAGAGCAGCTATCAGTTCGACTTGATCGAGACACAATCGACGCTCGTCAGCCACACCAATGGCAGCAGACAGGAAAACGCCCGGCTCTACGGCAAGATGACAGCCAAGTTTAAGGACACCGTCTACGGCCAATGGTGCATGGGATATGTCGGCCGTGATACCAGTGACACGTCGAAGTTCATCGTCCGGGCGCATCCGGACTGCCTGGCGAAGGCTCAGGCCGACCTGACACCGCTTATCGATACCCAGTCGGTCAATGTGCTCGACCAGCTGCGCGTGCTTTATCGCTATGGCGACACTGGCGGCGAGGCGCTGGCGCAATCGACGCTGAAGTTCCCGGATATCCATTTCGGCTATTCGTCGTGGACAAGCGCCGAGCTGGCGTCGCGCCCCGTCGTGTTCGAAGCGCCAAAGATGGCGTTCGCTGGCGACATCCCCCCGAACAATTTCGAGTTGGCCGACCTCAATATGGATGCGCTGGTCGACATCGTGCAGAGCAAGGATGATGGCGCGACCGTGCATCTTGGCAGCGGCGACCTGAACAGCGCCTTCGGCGACACGACCCAGCTCATCCTGTCGCGTCCGACCGAGGCTGGACTGATGCGCCAGATCGCGCCACGGCTCACCGACAACCGCTTCGCTTTTGCCGACATCCTTGGTGACAGCTTCGTCGACATCGTCGAAATCGAAGATGGGTTGATGCACGTCTATGATGGCAAGGCCGACGGGACTTTCCCCTATCTCGGCCGCTCGATCCCGCTACTCGGCGTCTCGCCGACGACATTCGCGGGCGGCAATGGTCGCTTCGCCGACGTCAATATGGACAGCCTGTCTGACATCGTCACGACGCGCCTCAACGCTGATGGCCGCACCGAATGGCGGATATTCCTCAATCTCACACGGCGCCAGGCCGATGGCGGTTACAGCGTCAACTTCGGCACGCTGACCAAGGCGTTCCCATTCAACAGCCAGGACGGCCAGATACTCGGCCGCAACAATGTGCGGATGGTCGACATCAATGGCGACCGGCTGCCCGATCTCGTCGTCATCCGCCCAGCCGACCAGGGCTTCTGCCTCTACGAGAACCAGGGCAACGCCTTCTCGACGGACTCGAATGCGTTGCTGTTCGGAGATGCCGCGATCAGCGATCCGGCCTGCGGTCACGGCACCTTCTCGAAGATTGGCGGCATGCTGCCCGGCGATAGCCTCGCCACGATGTGGTACATCGACGCCAATGGGGACGGCATCATCGATTTCGCGTCTATGGGCGAGCGCACCGACCAGATGCGCATCTGGCTCGGCTTTGGCGACGGCACCTACCTGAAAGATCCGCTCAGCATCACACTCAATCTGCGGGTTCAACTCGGCACGTCGACGCAGACCTTCGGTTCGCGCGTCGCCGACATCGACGGCGACGGTCAGACCGAAATCATCGTGTTCCAGAAGCCGTCCGGCGATGAGGTGAAGCCCGTCGTCGTCATTGACTTCAACCGCACCGACACGATGCAGCTCGTCAAGGCCAACCTGCTCACGGTCGTCGACTTTGATTCTGGCCGGCGGCACGACATTCGCTATGCGACCTCGATCGACGAGATGCTGCGCGACCGCGCCAACGGCCAGCCGACGCGCAACCTGCACTTCCCTGTTGTCGTCGCCAAGCAGCTCGTCACGTCGCAGGGAATACCGGGCCAGGCTCGCGACCAGGTGCAGACGGACGAATATTTCTACCACAACCCATTCTACGACGTGATCAATCGCCGTTTCATCGGCTTCTCGGATGTCGAGAAGGTCGCCTACGGCGACGAGAACGCGGCCGGCCAGCGTGTCACGCAGCGTTCAAGTCTCGATCGCGAACAATATTACACCTTCGCCGAAACGGCGGCTGACCTGAATCTCGCCGGCAAACTGAAGATCCGCAAGACCTATGAAGTGAAGCCCGAGGCGACACTCGTTGCGAGCGCGGAGACAACCGAGACGCTTGATCCGTCGGCGGCGGCGCTGCACTCGCTGTCGACTGCCACGCGCAGCCAGAAGCTGCCGACGACCGGCATGATGCTCAAATGCGAGGCTTCGATTTGGGAAGCCCACCCGAACGGCGACGGCTCGTCGTACCTCAGGAAAGTCAAGGAAACTCTAACCGAGTCCGCCGGCGAGGCCGAACAGCAGGAACCAGCGGATCCCGAATGCAAGGATCCGGTTAAAACCCAGACCTACACGGATTTCGACGAATTCAATATGCCCGCCTCGGAAACGGTGCAGGTTCGCGATATCCCGGGACCCGCGGGTTTGACTGTCCAGGGCTTTAGCCGCACCACCCAGACCGGGTATGCGCAATCGCGGGCCGATCTCGCCGCGCTCAGCATTGTCAACGCCGCATCCGAGCGCCGTATCCTTACCGGAACGCGACTGCTCAGCCGTGAAAGCTTCACCTATCTAGCCGACGCGGGCGGTCGCATGGGCACCCGCACGCTCGAAGTCTTTTCAGGCCTCAGCAGCTTGCCGGCGTCGCTCGAGCAGTTCCGCAACGCCACCCGCACGCTCACCAAGAGCATGGCCTATGACGTCTTCGGCAACACCACGGCGCTGTCGGACGACCTAGGGCAGACAGAGGCCGTTCTCTACGAGGAGACCGGCACCCTGCCGCTGAGTCACACCAAAATGGCGGGTGGTGCGTCCGAGCTCAACCAGGTCACGTCTATGACCTACGACGGACCACGGGCCGGAGCTGTGCGGACAATGACGACTCCCCTCGGCATGGTCGTCACCAACGACTATGACGCGCTCGGCCGCAGGATCCACGAGGAGGCAGCCGACGGTGCGGAGAAATTCTACAGCTACAAGATCGGCGAGAGCGGCCTGCCCTCACTGATCCTGACATCGAAGCGCCGCTACAAGAGTGCAACTGAAACGCCGGAAGGCGAAAGCGAGTTCATAGCCGAACTGGCGGCTTATAATGCGCGCGGGAACCAGGTCGCCGATCTGGAAAGCGTTGCCGAGGGGGGCGTGCGGGTCCGCAACTTCGCGCTTTACAATCGTAACGAGAAATTGGTGTTCCGCTGGACCCCATTCGTCGTCAGGAGCTTCGGCGGTGTCGACGACCTGAACCTGCAGAAGGTCTTCGACCTCGGCGACGTTCCGCGCCCGGATCACGAAATCGGCAACGCATATACATACGACGCGGCAGGCCGCATGGTGCGCGAGTCCTACCCGTCGGGCAAGCTTTCCGAGATGACCTTCGGACCTTGGGGAACGCACACAATCACGACCTATGCCGATCAGTTCGACGGTACGGTGCGGAGCGAGGAATATTCGCTCAGCAACGAGAACGGAGTGACCGGCTTCATCGCCGCCAACGGCGACGGCGTAATGCACATCTCCCGCTTCGTGCGCGATTCCTTCGGCTACTTGAGCGAGATTTGGCTGCCGGGCGAAACCGCTGCTCGACGGCTAGTCTACAATTCGGTCGGCGACATCGAATTCCAGTCGATTCCCGGAATGGGCGACCGGTACGCCTTTTACGACGCGCGCGGGCGGCAATCAGCGATCGCGCGCGTCGGCACGAACGGCGAAGCTTCCGTGCAGACGTCCACCTACGACTTCCTCAACCGCAAGCTCACTGAGGTTGACGATGGTGTCCTCCATCTTGAATACCGCTACGACCGGGGCGTCGACATCGCCTCTGCGGACGGGTTCGAACTGCCGATCGCATTACCGCTCGATAAAATAACCGAGGTCATAATCCACGATCCCAATGGCCTGTTCGACGCCGTCGAACGCTACGCCTACAATGCCAATGGCCGTATGACGGCCAACGAGGTGGAGATCAACCACGCAAAATATGTCGATCGCTTCCATCACACGCTCGATGGCCGGATTGACTCATCGATCGGCCCACGCGGCCTCGCGTCGAAATTCGCGCTTGGACCGGACAAGAACCTCCGCTCCGTGACGGTATCCCATCCAGACTTCGCCGGCCCGCAGAAAGTGATCGAGAACATCACCTACAATCCGGAAGGACGCATCGAGCGCGTCGACTACCGGCTCGGCGCCTTCACGCAGATGACCTACGATCCGACGACGCTGTTCCTGACGCATATTGTCTCGCAAGCGGGAGGCGTTCCGCTGCAGGACCTGGCGATGGCGTTCAATTCGAACGGCTCGATCACACAGATCGTCGATGCGCTGGGCAGTGGTGCCGGCGGCGCGACCCACGTCGATCGCTCCGGCAGCTTTCACTACGACTTCAAGAACGAGCTCGTGAGCATCGATCGCTACGGCAAGCATGCCGAATTCGGCTATTCGCCGGCCGGCACCTTCGCCCGCAATGACGAGCTCGATCCCGGAGCAGGGATTGTCCCGGCGGCAGCCAGCGCGACCGGCCTCATTCCGGCCGGCAGCGCGTCGAAGCCATACGGTTTCGACGGCTTCGGTCAGCTGGCGACGTCGCCGAACCTTACCGGCACTGTCTTCGACATCAACGGCAGGCTCATCCGAGCGCAGACCGCAACGAACGACGTCTTTTACGGCTACGACCAGACCGGTCGGCGCCTATACAAGAAGGTCGCCACTCCGGACGGATCGAAGCCTGACCAGCTTTATCTCTATCCGGTGGAGACATTCGAGGTCGGCCCAAAGGGCGAGGAGAGCTATGTCAACATTGCCTCGACCAAGTTGGTGCGGCTCGAGCACGGTACCGGCAAATGGTTTTATTACCTCAAGGACCATATTGAGAGCAGCGACTATGTGATCGCCTCGGGCGGCACCCCGGTGGAGCAGATGCTCTATCGGGCATACGGAACCGAGCACAAGCCGGAGGTGCTGGCTCCTGCCTGGGCCGATCACTTGACGGATGTTTCGGGCGAGTTGCCGCGCGAAAAGACGCACCATCGGTTCACCGGCAAATATCTCGACGACGATACCGGGCTCTACTACTTCGGTGCCCGCTACTACGATCCGGCCCTTGGCCGCTTCGTCTCACCCGACCCGCTCTATGTCGGCGATCCTGAACGCTGCACCGGCAACCCAACCTCATGCAATCTCTTCGCTTATGCCAACAACAATCCGATGGCCTATATCGACCCGACAGGCCTAAAGGAGATCGTGGCCGGCGATGCCGCCTACCGGCGGCAGGTTGAGGAGGACATCCAGCGTACCGACCCGACTGCCCGAGTCGACAGCAAGACCGGCGAGGTTTCGCAAAGCTGGCTCCACGGCGCCTGGCTCGACGTCAAGGACTTCTTCGTGCCCGGTACCGGAATGGATACAGGGCGCGAACTCACCAAAAGGATTGTCGACAGCCCGGAAACAGTGACGATCCAGAACGTCGCCGGCCGTACGGGAACCGATCTCGCCGATCCCACGAAGAACCCGATGACGACACCGGGAGGGGCGATCATCTCTTACGATCCGGCCGCGGCCCGTATCCGCACGTCGAGCGAGTTCGACAAGTCGACCGGCACGGTCGCGAAAAACCCGGCCGACCCTGGCATCGTGCTTGCCCATGAGCAGATCCACGCCTCCCACATCCAGGCGGGGCAGATCTCCGGCATGGGGCCAGCCACCTATAACGGGCTGGATGGAAAGCCGCATACCTCTATGGACGAGGAAGCGCGGACCGTCGGTGTCGGCGGAACGCCGCGGCCTGACGACATAACAGAGAACCAATTGCGCGACATGCTCGGCATCAAGCCGCGCAACCACTACAACTGATTCGCGGCAACGTAGAAGGACGGAGGCATGACATGCGAAACTTCCCTCTCCTTACGGCGGCCCTGGCCGGGCTGGCGATGCTCGCCACCGCGGGGGCGCTCGCCCAATCCATGAACCCGCAGATGAAGGAGCCGCAAGCGATTCCGCTCGATTTCCTGACCTGGATCGATCGCGACTCAGACTGGCTGCAGAAGCAAATTGCAGCACTTGGCGGAACTGGAAAGCTCACCATCAATGGCGGCATTCTGGAGACGACAGACCTTGATACCTTGAGGGCAGCCAATCGCATCCGTGCCTTTGCCTACCTCGCCACCAAGGGCCTGAGGCCTCCCTATTTCGATCTGACGATCGCTGCGGGTGATGCGACAGCGCGGTGCGTCACACAATTCCCCCGCAGCATAGCGCCAGGCATCGGTCCCATGGATTTCGCAAGGAAGAGTTTCCCGGCTGACGCTGCCGACCAAACCGAACTGAAATCCTGCACCGTCGCGGGTAAGGGGGGAGACTATGCAGGGCTTGACCGGGCGAGCTTTCGAGATCGCTACTTCGACGCCTCCGGCACATTGAAGCCGGAATTCCAGGACCTCGGCTCCGATCCCGCGTTCAAAGCCAAGGCCATCGATGAGGGCTTCTTCCTGACGACGGAGGACTATAGCGGCCAGTTGCAGCTGGACCTGCGGTAGACAGCTACGAGGTAGCAGCAACAGCCGCGAGCGAATGAGGCTGGCCCAGACGCTCGTGGCCTGCTGCCTGAGTCAGGCACCGCATCGCATGGCTCGGCAATCTGCGCACTCTACTGTCTAACAGATCACTAAAATGGCGAGCTGGAGGTGCCGCTCGTGGCATCGCGACTTAGTGCGAATCGTCGCAACATGGCGCTTCTGGCCACAATCGACGATGAGCAGCATGTTGGCCTTGGCGCGTCCAAGCTGTCCATCGGCCCCGCTGTGGTCATATCCGCGTGGAATATTCCTCCGGGAGTGGTAGAAGACCAAGGTTCGGCACGCGGTAGTCAGGCTCCTTCTCCGCGACAGCGGCCAGCACCCCGTGCAATTTGTCGAGTAGCCCACAAAGTTGCCAAAACAACGGGCCGTTTGCTTTCAGGTTGAGTTGCGCAGAAAGCAGCGCGTCGCGGCGGCTTAGTGCCTCCCTTATGATCTCCTCAGCGTGCCGAGCAACAGTCTGTCATACCGGCTTTTTCGTCTGCCCATGCGGCTCTCCTTGGCTGTAAGCACCCGCCCCACCGCCGTCAAAATAGGAATCTATTCCTCGTCGAGTCAATTCGCTCTTGACATTTTTGTTCCGTTTTTGTTCACTTCGCAAAGAGAAGGTTTGGAGCAATGGCCGTGGACCACATTGTGAGCTGGACAGCAAGAAGCTGCGCTGCAGGCGATCGCCGACAAATTCATCGCCCAGCACAAGGGCGACGCGGTGAAGGCGCTCAAGGAAATGATCGTCCTCAATGGCTATCTCTAAGACCGTCTTGACGAACTCTACGAAACTCTCGGCTCCGCGTCGGGCAAACAGTAGGAGGAACGACAATGGGCATTATTCGCCTGGACGCTGAAGCGAAAGCCGAACTCCATTCTGAAGCGGTCAAACTCATCGCCCAATACGACAGCCCGCTTGAGACCGTAAAGGCGCTCATGGCGTATAACTGCGAGCTTGAGACTAAAATTCTGGCCCTCGCTCACCGGCACCCTGGACTCGTGGCGTTCGGTTACGACGACACGCCGCCAATCTTGGGATGAGCCATGAAGGTTGGGACCATGCGGCCCGATGGCTATGGTGATGACGGCGAGCGACTCAGGTTCTTCGAGATGCACATGAACCCGGATGATTCGCGACAAATAGGCCAACCTCGGCCGAGCCAGCCGGTGACGATAGCTCGCTTGTTCGCAGCATGATGGGGTCGAGTTGACGATGCAGGATCTTATCAGCTTTTTGGAAACTAACTCCGCGCTGATGCTGGCCAACCCGGCCGCCTTTGCCAGTTTTGCCGTTCTTTTCGGAGGAGGCGGATTTGCGGTCGGCCGCTATTTGTTGACCGAGCGTCTCGCAAATCTGGAAAGTCGCATTTCCAGGCGTGACGAGGAAATCGCGGAGTTAAAAACCAGGAAAGTACAGGATGACGAACCGTCGATGGTGCCCATAGTCGGCACTGCTGCAATAGGCCCAATCAGCCGAAGCGACCCTGTAGCTCTGGCCATCAGACGAGCCCGACGCACCGGCCCGGCAACCGCAAATGAAGGACGATGAGCGTACTGAAGGCCAGCCATCCTCTCCAAAAAGCGCCGAAAACCGAGCAGCAGGGCGAAGGCCGGATGCCATACACCGAGTGATACCAATGACACGCCGATCTGTTGCTGAAGATCTCGAAAGCGCAGCTCAGCGCATAGCCGACATGTCTCGCGCGGATTTGCAGATCCTCCTGCGTCGCGCTGCTTTGATGCTCCGAAACGTCGATGGCGTGCCGCTGGAGTCCGCGACCGTAGATGCACTCGATTCCATAGCAGCTGAGATGAAAATCGGCAGGCCAGATCTTATTCAGATCATTTTGCGAGAATGGCTGGAAACGAATGCCTATTTGCCGGTTCGGGCGATCGACGAGGAAAGCGAGACGGACGGGAGCGCGTAACTACCCTCAGCTAACGTCGACGTCCGATCGCTGACCGATTTTCCGTGTCTTTCGAAGTGTCCTGTTCAAAGCGACCGAGAAGTCGAACGCGCAAGCTCTCACCCTGCTGCCGTTCCAGTCCACATAGGAGGCGAAAACGCGATCGAGCCTGTCAGGCTTGGTCCAGCCATTGGTTCAGCGAGGTTGCGATTGCCTTCGGAAAGACCGTCAAACCAGCTTTTGGCGACAGGGGCGGACCCGTTGTCTCAGTTGGCCGGTGGCGGCGCAAGGTGCCCGCTGGTGGCACGCTGCCGCGCGAAAAGAGGCAGCATGACCGGAGAGAACGAGGCCGCAGATCTCACCTTCGATGGCTCGAACATGTTCGAGCCGCCATTCCGTGGGCAGCGGGACCCGTTCCCAGGACGAGTGGTGCGATGGGCCGGAAGAACCGCCGTGTCTCGCCGTGTCGAAGCTAGCACTCCACCTGATCCACAATCTCGAGGTCGGAGAGACAGATCGCTTCAGCGACATTTTCGATCTCGTCGAGCGCTGGAACGTCGAAGGCAATCGCCACGTGAGGGAAGCCGCGACGGGTTGCTCGAAGATCTGCAGAACGCGAGCCTGCATCGCAGCACACCCCGACGATCTCAGGCCATGGCTGCGGCCTCAGTCGGCTATCTGGTGAATGAAACTCTACGCCATTCTGGTCCGACAGAACGCCATTGGTCTAAGCCAAGCGGCCTCAGGCACTGTCGCCCCAGTTCCCCCAGAGTAGTGTAACCGGCACCGGCTCATTGAAGGAGAAGACGGTTCGGTAGGCGCCGCCCTGCCCGATCGTCCTGGCGGTAAGCCCCGCCTGGCGGGGCACGGCCGGCTTCTCTGGCGGCGGCACGCGAAAGCGTCCGGGGAAGACCTCGGGTCATCTGGTTTCTCCATTTTTGAGGAATTTGAGGAAGGTTCAACTGGACCGCGGCATGTAATCTGCGGCAAATCTCATGGACATTTGGGTCAGCTGTGTGTATATATACACAACATGAAGAGCGCCGATGTCATTCACAGGCTGTTGGCGGATGGCTGGTACGAGGTGGCTCGAAAAGGAAGTCACGCCCAGTTCAAGCACAAAGCCAAATCGGGCCGAGTGACAGTACCGCACCCTAAGCGAGACATCCCGATCGGCACTCTCAAAAGTATTGAAAAACAATCCGGCGTGAAGCTGAGGTAGAGAAATGCGCAACTACATCGGATTGATCCACAAGCAAGCGGACAGCGACTTCGGCGTCTCCTTTCCCGATTTTCCGGGCCTGGTGACGGCTGGCGTCAGCCTGGATGATGCCCGCGCTATGGCCGAGGAAGCACTGGCCTTTCATGTCGAGGGGTTGATCGAGGATGGCGAAGCCATTCCCGAGCCGTCCTCCCTCGAGGAAGTGATGTCGGACAGGGACAATCTGAGCGGTGTCGCCATTCTGGTTCCCGTGAAGGCCGAAGCGGCGAAGGTCGTGCGTGTCAATGTCACCATTCCGGAAGATGTCCTCGACCAGATCGACCAATATGCGGTGCGCCACGGCTACAGCCGATCGGGATTTCTGACCGCTGCGGCAAAAAAGGTGATGCAGATCGAGGCAGCGTAGCGCCTCGAAAGTCGACTTGGGATGAAGCTCTGTGGTCTTGTTCGGTTACATTTCTTTCCGAACCGGAGTTGTCAGACAAAAACAACCATGTCTCATTTCGTGAGGCACGGTGCCTATGTTCCGCCGCAAATGCGACCGTACTTGGCAAATCAGCCTGCGTATTAGTTCATAAACTTCAAGGGAGTATCAGACGATGACCATGTCCAGAGCCATTGCCGCCATGTTCGTAACCGCCGCGCTGGCAGGCTGCGCGCAGACCGAAGCACAGCAGAGAACCAGCACCGGTGCGCTGCTCGGCGCCGGCGCCGGCGCGCTTGCCGGCCAGGCGATCGGCGGCAACACCAAGAGCACGGTCATCGGTGCCGGAGCCGGCGCCTTGCTGGGCGCCGTCGTCGGCAACGCCACCACGCCGCAGCCGCGCAGCGAACAGCTTTGCCGCTATCAGGACCGCACCAGCGGCCGCATCTACACCGCGCCCTGCGACGAGCGCTATTACAACGGCGATTATTGACCGTTAACGCTTCTCCCCCGTCACAATTTTGGGGAGAGCGCCCCACCGGGGGTGAGGGGAGGCGCGGTTCTGAAATGCTGGCACCGCCCTCACCTGCTTGTCGGCAGATCTCTCTCTGATCGAGGCTCTCGATTGGGGCCTCGTCGAGCACGGCGAGCGCCATATTGGCGATGTCGAGCGGGGTGATGGCCATGGCTCAGGCCTCCGGCTGTGTGGTTGGTCGGGGAAAACGGGGCATGGTGCCTCCACGGCAAAAAGCCGCTTCAATGCGGCTGGGGATTTCTTGTGATTTTGGGTTGGGCAGAACGTTGCACGTCTCGTGCTCGGGGGCCGTCACGACGCCAACCGCCCGTCAGGAAATGGCGTGGCAGATGCTTCGTCAGCCGTCTTTTTCCCATTCGAGCAAGGAAGACGGCAATGCTTCGGCAGTTTCAGGACACCGCCGCGCAACGCGGCGATGTCTTGCTTGGATTGTGTCAGCCGATGCGTGCGCTGGTCGAGATCCCTGTTTCGGCTGACTTGGCAAAGACGCTTGCTTTCACCCTTCCGGCACCTCCCGCCATAGCCAAGCCCTTTTCCAGGGCATCCTGAAGAGCTGGTGTGTAGTAGGCGGTGTTTTCCAGGCCGCTGAAGAAGTTTATGCGATGAACTTCCCCCTTCTTGCTCATGACAATGCCCGCTTTTCGGAGCACTTCCTGAACTGTTTTGTACTTCACGTTCATAGTTACCTCCCCTGCCGAGACAGTCAGCATCGCCCTTTCTTGTAACTGTTTGGTGCCGCCGATTGGCCAAAGGGCAACATGAATGTTGTAGCGAACCCCAAAATTCACATCACTCTGATGCAGCGCAGCGGGTGAACTTGGGATTCCCCACAGTGGCCGACCTGGCGTCCCGAAAGAGTGGGACGTCTGACGCCCGCCCCTTCGCCCGATCACGCCTCGGTCGTCTTCAGCGCGATGAACGTAATGCGCTTGAGGCTCGAGGGCGTGCGGTCCCAGTTTGCCGCCAGTGCCAGCTCGGCATCGGTGGCGAATTCGCCGAACCCAACGATCGGGACGCGCGGTTCAGCGAAATGCTGGTGGCGGCGCTCGCCATCAAGATGGCGCATCCGTTGACTTACAAGGCCAGTATGATTGACGTCGCCCGCAGCCCCAATGACAGGGCGCTGGTGCAGCTCGAAACCCCCGTCTGGCGGCTGGTCATGGGCCGGGCTTGACCGCCTCGAGCGCCGGGGTCCGCCCAAAGCGCTGCATGACGAAACGGCCCATCTTCTGGCCGGGCACTTCGATCAGCGTGTAGGTGATCCAGGACAGCAGGCACACCACCGGCAAGACGACGGCAACAACGATCGCAAACCGCACCGGCGCCGACAATTCGTGGCCGAACCGGGTGATGACCAGAGCCGCCACCGGCTGGAGAACCAGCAGATGGATCAGATAGATGCTGAAGGAAAGCTCACCCATCAAATGAAAGAACCTGTTGGCGAGCGTCATGGCGATCTTTCTGGCCACGATGCCCATCATTCCCGGCAGCATCCGGTAGAGAACCAGGGCAAAGAAACCCACGACGAGCGCTTCGCGCATCAAAAACTTGCCAAGCCCGTAGCCGCCGCCGAAGGGCAGCGCGGCCAGAGCCATGGCCAATGCCAGATATGCGAAGGGCCGCTTCTGCCTTTGATGGACGACGCCCGCCAGCAGCATCCCGCACAGGAAAATCTGCATCTTCAGCGGCAGGAACGACGGCATCGGAAAATGCACCGATAATTGTCCCATCAAGAACACGATCGCGCTGCCGATCGCGGCGACAAGGATGGCGCTCCATATCCAGTCAAGCCTGCGCACCAGCAGCATGACCGCCGGGAAGAGTCCGTAGAACTGCATCTCCAGCCCCAGGCTCCAGTCGGGCAGCGGCGTGCGATAGGCGAAATTCGGCACCAGGCCGAACAGGAACAGCAGATGGGCGCCGATATTCTTCAGGCCGCTGTCGAGATAACGCTCGGGCGCCTGCGGCGACCGCAGCAGGAACTCGTCGATGACCATCCTCGACTGGTAGAGATAGGGGCCAAGCGCCAGGGCAGCGAACAGCATGACATAGAACAGCGGCGCTATCCTGAAATAGCGGCGGGTCCAGAATTTCAGCCAGGTTTCCGGCCTTTGCCAGGGCTCCTTGTCCTGGCGCAGCTGGTAGTGGAACACCATCAGGAAGCCGGACAGCATGATGAAGAGATCGACGCCGAGATCCGGTTCGCCGAGGATGGGAATCTGCCAGCCGGTCAACAGCAGGCAGTGCCCAATCAGCACCCAGATCGCGGCGAGCGCCCGAAGCCCGTCCAGGCACTCGATGCGCGATGACCGGCCTTCCGTCATGCCGAACTCCTCGATGGCCATGTTGCAATGCAGCATGGCGGCTGAGGGAGGAATGTCAACCGCGTGGAAGGAACACGATTTGCGCTCGGCTGTTACGGAAAAACGTTCAAGGCCATGATTTGCATGCGGTTGACTGCCATCATCTATAATGACGATTAGGTTCGGTCACAGAACCAATGATCGGAGCTGCACTCGAACGACGTGCCGGGCCAAGCGTCATCGGACGTTGAGCCGGACACCAATTGCCCCGCTGAAAGGCAATCGTGCCGGTCAGCATTCGATCCGCATCAATGATCAATACCCTGTCTCTTTCGGTGGGTAGACGGGGGCGGCAGAGGATGTAGCAATCACCGACTATCACTAAGCATATTGCGACTGTCGATGCCCTTGCCAAACAATCTAGACAAAACCAACCTATCGCTCACTGCCAGGAGCTTAACAATGTTGAACCTTGACATTCCGATCCATCCGGGAGAAATCCTTCGCGAGGAATATCTCGCACCGCTTGGCCTGAAGCCCTATACGCTGGCGAAGAAGCTGCATGTACCGCGCACCCGCATTGAGCGCTTGACGCACGAGGCGACCCCGATCATTCCGGATACCGCACTGCGCCTGGCCAAGTTCTTCGGCACCACGCCGCAGTTCTGGATGAACATGCAGGCCAGCTATGACCTCGCCGTCCAAGGCCGAGCGAAGCAAGCCGAGATTGCTGAGATCGAACAGCTCAAAGTCGCGGGCTGAACAGTTTTGCGGTCACGGCACCCGACTGGAGACGAAGCGGCCTGGAGCCGGCATGGCGACGAAGGGCCAAGCAGGCGAGGCCGCATCTTGGGCACAATATTCACCCTTCCGGTCTGCAACAGCCGTCAACGACATCATCGGTCAATCCAGCGCGCGCAGATAGCGGATGGGGCGCCCACCAGCAATCCGGTCGGCGGCTGTCGCTATCGAATTGGCGTCGATTCCGAAGTGCCGGTAAAGGTCACCGATTGTCCCCGACTGGCCAAAGTGCTCGACGCCGAGACTACGTGTGCGATGGCCGTAGACCGAGCCCAGCCAGCCGAGTGCCGCTGGGTGGCCGTCGGCGACGGTGACGATCGCACAATGGGATGGAAGATCGGCGAACAGCCGTTCGACATGGCTCCTGGCATGAAGAAGGCCGCGCTCGCGTGCGCGGCTTGCCGCAGTCCAGCCTGCGTTCAACCGATCGGCCGAAGTTACCGCCAAAAGACCGACGTCGCGACGATCCTCGGCCATCATGCCGACCGCCTCGATGGCTTCCGGCGCGACGGCGCCTGTATAGGCGACGATCACCTCGGCATTCGGGCCAGGATGCCGCAGCCAATAGCCGCCGTCGACAATGTCCTGCTCGAGCTCAGGTTCCATGGTACGAATGATCTGCTCAACCGGGCGCGTCGAGAGCCGCAGATAGACCGAGCCGCCGGTCTCGTCGCGCAGCCAGGTGCGCTCCGACTGCACGGCGTCGCCGTCGCGCTGCATATAATCCAGTGCAAAACGCGCGATGACGCTTAACTCATCGACGAATGCCGGCTCGTAAGCCGCAAGCCCGTCCTGCGCCATGCCGATCAACTGGGTGGCGATCGACTGATGCGCGCCACCTTCCGGCGCCAGCGTGACGCCCGACGGGGTGGCTGCAAGGAGAAAGCGCGCATCCTGGTAGCAGGCATAGTTGAGCGCATCGAGACCGCGCTGGATGAACGGATCGTAGAGCGTGCCGATCGGCAACAGCCGTTTGCCGAAGACCGAATGCGACAACCCGAGGGCCGACAGCAGGATGAACAGATTGTTCTCGGCAATGCCGAGCTCGATGTGCTGGCCGGAGGGGCCGAATTCCCATTTCTGCGCCGAGGCTATGCGTTCACTGCGGAACGTGTCGGCGAGCGAGCTACGCGCAAACAGGCCGCGCCGGTTGACCCAGGGGCCGAGATTGGTCGAAACGGTGACATCGGGCGACGTGGTGACGATTGCGTCGGCAAGCGGCCCGCCGGCCCGTGCAATCTCGTCCAGGATCCTGCCGAAGCCTACCTGGGTGGAAACGCTGCCCTTGGCTTCCGGGCCGAGACGATCGGGGACGCGGATGCGTTGGGCGTGCCGGCGGCGTCGGCCTTTCGCGGCAAAAGGCACCGCATCGAGGAAACGTCGGAAATCAACCTTGCCAATATCCAAGCCTTCGAAGGCATCCCACTCCCGCCCCTCACCGATCGACATCGAGGCGCGAAAGACTGCCATCTGATCCTTGGTCATCAGCCCGGCATGGTTGTCTTTGTGGCCGGCCAGCGGCAGGCCGAAACCCTTGATGGTATAGGCGATGAAGCAGGTCGGCCGGTCGTTGCCGCGCGCCGTCTCGAAAGCTTCGATCAGGCACTGCAGGTCGTGACCACCGAGATTTGTCATCAGCGCGGCGAGTTCGGTTTCGGATCGCCGGTCGAGAAGCGATTTCAGGCCCGGCTTTTCGCCGATATCGGCAAGCAGCCGCTTGCGCCAGGCGCCGCCGCCTTGAAAGGTCAGTGCCGAATAAAGCTGGTTCGGGCAGGCGTCGATCCAGGCCTTCAGCGCCTCGCCGCCCGGCTCGGCGAAGGCGGCCTCGAGCAGCGAACCATATTTCAGGATGACCACATCCCAGCCGAAATTCCTGAAGATGCTTTCGAAGCGTTCCCAAAGTCCTTCGCGGACAACGGCATCGAGGCTCTGGCGATTGTAGTCAACGATCCACCAGCAATTGCGCAGGCCGTGTTTCCAGCCTTCGAGCAGCGCCTCGAAGATGTTGCCTTCATCCATCTCAGCATCGCCGAGCAGCGCCACCATGCGGCCCTCGGGCATGTTTTGGTCCCGGGCGCCGAGATAATCCTGCACAAGGGAGGCAAACAGCGTCTGCGCGACGCCGAGACCTACGGAGCCGGTGGAGAAATCGACGTCGTCGACATCCTTGGTCCGCGACGGATAGCTTTGCGCGCCACCGAAGGCGCGAAACCCTTCGAGCTTCTCCCTCGTCTGATTCCCCAGAAGATACTGGATGGCGTGAAACACGGGCGAGGCATGCGGCTTCACTGCGATGCGGTCGTCCGGCCTCAGCACTAAGAAATAAAGTGCGGTCATGATCGTCACCAGCGAGGCCGAGGACGCCTGGTGTCCGCCAACCTTTAGCCCGTCGGCGTTCTCGCGCAGGTGATTGGCGTTATGGATCATCCATGTCGACAGCCAGAGCACCTTCTTCTCCAGCGCCGAAAGTGTCTCCAGTTTTTGTTTGTCCATGCTGCAAGACTCCCGGTTGCGATCGTCGCAATCCTAGGGCGGAGCAAGAACCGATTGTCGCTAAACTTGCATGAGATTGGCAGCTGCGTTAGCTGGTTTCAGCAATATCGACCAATGGAGTAACGTTCCATGCCAAAACGCCGACTGGACGATATCGACCGAAAGATCATTGCCGCGCTGCAGGTCGACTGCAGGATGACGGCGCAGCAGCTTGCCGAGCGGGTCGGACTTTCGGCCTCGCCCTGCGCCCGCCGGGTCCGCCTGATGGAGGATATGGGGGTGATTACCGGCTATGCCGCCCTGATCGACCAGGACATGGTCGATCTGCCGATCTCGGTGTTCGCCTCGATCAAGCTTGAGCGCCAGCGCGAGAACGAGCTGAAGCGGTTCAACGCAGCGATCGCACGCTGGCCGGAGGTGGTCGATTGCTATCTGATGACTGGCCAGCGCGACTATTTGCTGCGTGTGGTGGTGCGCGACCTGCACGCCTATGAGCGCTTCCTGAAGGAAAAGCTGACGCGGCTCGATGGCGTCTCCTCGATCGAGTCCAGCTTCGCGCTTGCGCAGATCAAGCGGTCGAACCGGCTGCCGGTCGAGACATGATTTTTTCGAGCGAAAGGGGAACCGCATCTCGCTTCGGAGCAAGTCGGCAATATGGGTTCGGAACGGGCCAACACTGTTTGCGAGGTCGGCCATTTCGCCTGGCTGCAGTTGCATTTTATCCACCATGCTTGCAGCGATCACATGGAGGATCTTCTCTTGAGCCTCAATGCTGTCAACGGGCTTTTGACGAATCAGCTGCCGGCGCGCGGATCGCTCAAGCAACCGACTGGCCACTAAACCTACCCAGCCGATGGCTCGGGAGGGCCAGTATTTGGCGGCCCTGCTCCTTTAAAACCTGTCTACGGCGGCCAGAAGGCGTCGATGCCGCTCAACACAGCAGACCATGGCATTAGATCGATCTGCACTACGAGGAACGCCGGCTGGCGGCCCGGCCTCTGCAGGCTGATGCAAACGATCGGGAAGTCCCACTGATCCGCGTCGGATTGTGCTCGCGAGACTCCGGGGTTCTGGTCGCTGCGCTGTTGCCTCGCCATTGTGCGTCTCGACCCAAGTTCGCGATCTATAGCTTCCCCTTGCCACCGGCACGTTGGCGATCATCGGCGCCAATCGAAATGTCGAGCTGAGATTTCAAAGGCTGAAAACGATCGGGCCGGCGCAATCCACTGTCGGCCAGGTGCTTGCGTTCCGTGCAACGCGTCATCTGCCGTAAAACAGCCTATTCTATTGCCTCCCGGCCCGACACCTCTTCAACGAGAATCCGGAAGAAGACGGGCGGCGAGCTGTCTGACACGGGAGGTGTGATCGGCCTGAGCGCGCCAGGCTCCCACCAGTCCGTGTGCTTGCTCAACACTGCCCACGCATGACTGCGTTGGAACTCGTGGCCGGTCCGGTCACTCAGTTCTTCAAAGCGGCCCTCGACAATGACGCTTCTCCATCCACGTCCTTGGCCGTGTTCCTCGACCTGGGCGCACACCAAAGGATTGGCTCTCATCCATTCGATCTTCTTGCCTAGCAAGGAAAACGCATAGAGGTGAGTGTCAGCGTAGGCGTAGTTGAAACACACGACGTAGGGTTGCCCGTCCTTCGCGCATGCCAAGTGGCCGATACGATTGGCCGCCAGCAACTTCGTACATTCCAATGAAGACAGCGTGCGGATCAGCATCGATGCGATCTCCTCTTTCTCGCCACTGACCCCACAATTTCACACCTTGGCAGCTGCACTTCAATGACGTGGATCAAACTGCGGGCCGCGCTCGTTCGGGCAGATCGTCAAGAGCCGGTGCCGAGTAGATGAGAGCCCCAACGGTGGCATGATGGACAGTGATGGTGGCGCGTCCATCACCAATGTGCGCGTATGCTGACCGAGACAGATGCCCCTTGACTCACGTTAACGGGCGTCGCGGCGACCCCGCTGGCGTGGAAGCCACCATCGCTGCGCAAGGGCCCCCGGCTCCTCTGACGATGGCTGACTTCGAGGTGGACGTCGATCTGCGACGGCCGCACGCGCCCGATCGGCGCATGGCTGCAGGATCCGCACCCTTTCGCTGGAGCCGGCATTTGTACTGATGCGTGGTGCCTTTGGTCCTACTGCCGGACTGGCGACCTTCGATTCCATAGGCGATTCGGCGCCGGATAGCGGGTCGTCGCCTATGCAGCGCGCCGCATCGCCGAACGCGAAGGTGGTGCCCGTTCGCGCCCTTGCGAAAAGCGACTACCTGCTCGGCGCAGCCGAAGAGACGCGGCTTGGCGCGCTCAGCTTCCGCTGGCTTGGCGACGACGGTTTCCCGGGCGATCCGTACCGGGTTGCTGCCCTAATCGAACCTCGTCGGTTGCTCCAAGTCGCCGAGCGGATTCTCCGGAACGAGGATACGGATGAGGGCCGGCTGCGGGTGGCATCCTGCGCGAGCGTAGTGCCGGCCCCAACATTGCCGTGAAAAGAATAAGGCACCCGGGAATAAACCGCGTCCTGCCCTGGTCTTCCATGCATACGCTGCTGATTGACCCCGAAGGAGCACCACACTGCAAGCCCCCACACTGACGAGCGCCACCCCGTCGGTCGACGGATTCTGGGGCCCCTAGAAGGCGACAGGTTTGTCGCCTTAGGTTGGTTGGCTCCGCCCCAGTTCATCGTGAGACCCTGCTCCGGTCGGGGTAGAGAATGCCCGGTGTTCGCGGGTGTGGTCCTGATCGTGAATGCGGCAATCCTTGCGCTCCATACGTTCGAACGCATGCATGGTTGCAGTCCAGAGTGTGATTGACATCGATGAGACATTTGCCTTCACATTCGCGGCTGGCGCCCCGGCAAAGTTCTGCCGGATTCATTCGCAAGGAACCACCCTTGCCCCACGAGCACTCAAGGCGCGGCGCATATGACAGCGCACCCACGCTGAGCAGCAATGCGCAGGCCGACCGCTTCGGCGAAGTGGTGATGCCTCATCTCGCCGACGCACTTTCCCTTGCCCGTTGGCTGACCGGCAATGCCACGGACGCCGAGGATGTCGTGCAGGACGCCTGTATGAAGGCGCATGCAAGCATCGCCAGCTATGCCGGCGGCAATGCACGAGCGTGGCTGCTCACTATCGTTCGCAATTCCTGCTACACATGGCTGGCGCGAAATCGGCCGCGCAGCATCGTGTCCGTAGGTGACCTCCAAGATCTCGACGAGATGAGCGCCGCACACGCAGCCGATGTGCCCGAAAGCGAAAGCCCGGAGGCAAGCCTCATCGCCAAGGCTGACATATCGGCCCTCGAATCGGCGATAGCCGCCTTGCCGCAGCCGTTTCGCGAGACGCTCGTGCTGAGAGACATCAATGGCCTCGCCTACCGCGATATCGCGGCCATGCTGGGCGTGCCAATGGGTACGGTGATGTCACGGCTGGCGCGAGCGCGCGGCCTGCTGATCTCTGAACTTGGGAGGGCGCAATGAACGCGCACAATGACGGGTTGCCCGAGGACGCTGCAGGCATGAACCTGATGCTGCACGCGTTGGTCGATGGCGAGCTTGACGCCGCAGCAGCAATAGCGGTCGAGCGTCGCATGGCCGCCGATCCCAGTCTCGCGGCCGAACATGCCCGCATCGTTGCCTTGCAACAGGTTTTGGGTTCGCTTCCGAAGCCGAAAGCAAGCGACGCCCTCAGCGCACGCATCGCAGCCATGGCCGCCGCCGACAACGTGGAGGTGCTGCGGCCCAGGGCGCCCCCGGCACAGGCGAAGCCCGCACGAACGGTGTGGTCGGCGCGAAGCTTCGGCTCATTCGACTGGCGTGCCATGGCGGCCTCGATCATGATCAGCGCCGTGCTGGCCAGCGGAGCGACGCAATGGGCGATGCAGCGCGCGCCCGACAGCTTTACCGCCGGCGTGGCCAGCGGCCATCGTCGCAGCCTGCTCGCGACCAGCCCGGTAGATGTCGTCTCGTCGGACCGGCACACGGTAAAGCCTTGGCTCGACGCTAGGCTCGGGCTTTCACCGCCCGCGCCGGACATGGCCAAGGAGGGATTTGCCCTCGTCGGCGGCAGGGTCGAGGTCATCGGCGGCCGCCCGGTGCCCGCACTGGTGTATCGCCATCGTGAGCACTTGATCACACTTGTCGCCGAGCCTCAAAATGCCGGGGCGGTAACCGAGCCGGTCGATCTTTCGGAGGGCGGCTTCTCGCTGGTGCAGTGGAGCGAGGGCGCCTTCTCCTATTGGGCGATTTCCGACATGGAGCGACCCGAGCTCGACGATTTCGTGGCGCGCTTCCGTGTCGCCGTCGTGACCGGCTGATATCCGTCCTTCCAGACCTCGGTACTCTCTGCATGCGTAGCTGAGGCCAAGGGCGGCCGCATCGTGCCGACTTCAGGCAGAAGTGTGTCCTCGCGTAGTCCTCTCGGACTCAATCGCGCGGCAAGGCTGAAGGCCGCCGCCTTGGCGCGCCAGCCAGTTCCGTCGTTTCATTCCATTTCATCCGCATCACTCGCCAGCCGGCATTTCTGTCCAGCCCGAAATCCTGCAGTCTCAAAAAATTCGCGGCACCGCGGGAATAAAGCCAAGCGCTGCCGGGTCTTGCTGTGTAGCGGGGCCGTTCTCCGCACGCACCTCAACCCCAAAACAAGGAAACCTCGAAATGAACAGAACCACATTTGCTGCAGTCGCAATGCTGCTCGCAACAGGCACTGCATTTGCCGGCAGCGACCATTACGGCTCGAACAGCGCCAACCAGCCGGCCTCGACTGTCGACCACAGCTATACCGCTTCCATCCAGGCCCCCGACAGCGGACGTCAGAACGGCATCGACACCAAGGTGACGACTGGGCCGAGCCAGATGACTGTTCAGGACATCATCGCCCAGCACAACCGCGACGGCATCTGGGCCCGCTGATCGCGGTCCGTCAATCAACCCTCGAAAACATCTCAACTCTCGAAATCAGGAATTATCGACATGAAAAAGACCACGATTACCGCGGCCGCCATCCTCGTTGCGACGAGCACCGCTCTCGCCGGCAGCGACCACTTCGACTCGAATAATGCCAACCAGCCGGTGGCCAATGTCGACAAGTCTTACATGGCTTCGATCCAGAAGCCGGCCATGGCTCAGCACAAGCTAAAGCTGACCACGAAGTCTGACGCGGACGAACCCGGGCAGGGCATCTGGGGTAACTGAGGTCGAATCCGATTCAGGGACGGAGGGCCAGGGGCGCTCCGTCTCCCTGGAAATCACAGTTTCCCACAGGAGATCACCATGTTCAACATGACACGCCGCACACTGCTTGGATCCGCTGCCGCCGCTGCCGCCTTCGGCCTTGCCGGAAGCTGGAATTCACCCGTCCCGCCTTGGCGGAAATGCCGGTCGAGCCGGCCGTCGGCTTTTACAAATACAAGGTAGGCGATATCGAGATCACCGCCATCTATGATGGCATTTGGCGCAAGCCGCACGACCCTGCCTTCATCAAGGATGTCTCGGTCGAGGACACCAAGGCAGCGCTTGCCAAGGCCGGCTTGACGACGGACTTCATGCCCATCCCGCTCACCGTCCTCGCTCTCAAGATGAATGGCAGGCTGATCATGATGGATGCCGGATCGGGCGTCGGCCAATGGCAGACCAATGCCACCCATCTGCCGGCCAACATGGCCGCCGCCGGCATCGACTACAAGACGATCGACACCATCATGATCTCGCATTTCCATCCCGATCACGTCTGGGGCCTGATGGAAAAGAGCACCAGCAAGCCGGTCTTCCCAAACGCCGAACTCATCGTCCATTCGACGGAATACAATTGGTGGACCGACCCTGCCCGCCTTGCAAAACTGCCTGAAGGGCGCAAGCCGGCCGGCAAGCGCATCGCCGAGAACTTCCCGAAATGGAAGAACTGGAAACTGGTCGAGGATGGGGCCGAAGTCGTGCCAGGCATCCAGATCATCGCCGCGCCCGGCCATACGCCCGGCCACTCGGTGTATCTGGCGAACTCCGGCAAGGAACAGATCTTGATTTCGGCCGACACGATGTATGTGCCGGCGTTGCTGGCGCCGCATCCGGAATGGCAAGGCAGCTACGACCAGGACGGGCCGGCGGCAATCGCCACGCGGCACAAGCTTATCGATCGCGTGATTGCCGACGACATCCGAATCTCAGGTTCGCATTTCCCCTTCCCTGGCACCGGCACCTTCGTCAAGGACGGCAACGCCTATGGCTTCACCCCCGTGCAGATCTGAACGGGAGCACAAGAAAGCGAGAGAGACAATGAACCACAAAGTTTTCGGGAAACCTGCCCTTGTCGGGCTCCTAGGTGCCCTGACGGTCCTGGCCGTCGTGCCCGTCGCCGTCATCGTGCCGGCCTATGCCGTGGATAACGTCGAAGGCGACGACGCACCGGACCTCACCGGGGTCAAAGCCAAGATTGAGGCCAAGAACTATACGGGCGCGCTGGCCGACCTTCGCGACCTTGCGCAAGACACCCAACAGGCCGACGTCTACAACCTACTTGGCTTTACGCTGCGCAAGACCGGCGACTACGAGACGGCGCTAACCTACTACACCAAGGCGCTCGAACTGAAGCCGGACCACAAGGCCGCGCGCGAATATCTCGGCGAGCTCTATGTCGCGACCGGCGATATGGCCAAAGCCAGGGAGCAGCTAGCGTCGCTGACGCAGCTCTGCCCGGCCGGCTGCGAGGAGCGCGCGGACCTGCAAAAGGCCATCGACACCAAAGTGACCAAATAAGCCAAGGCAGGCGCCTCGGGGCGCCTGCCCCTTCGTTCCGTCTGGAGCCAATCGTGACAACAAGACAAATCGCCTCAAAGCTACACCTTCGCGACTTGACCCTGCTGATTGGTCGGCTGCTGCTGTCACTGCTTTTCGTGCATGAAGGGCTTGAGTTGGCGAGCCACTTCGACAATGCCGCAAAAGCCATGGCCGCGCTCGGCATCAGCTCGCCGCTTCTAATCGGCACCATAGCGCTTCAGCTGGGAGCTGCGCTTGCCGTGGGCCTGGGCTTCCTGACGCGCCTGGGCGCGGTCTGCCTTGGACTGTTCTGCCTGGCAACGGCCGCCCTATTCCACACCAACTTCGCCAGCCAGAACGAATTGCTGCATTTCGAAAAGGATCTCGCCATAGCCGGCGGCATGTTCGCCCTCGCCATAGCCGGCGCCGGCGCGATCTCGCTTGGCAGCGTGGTGACTGGCTTGGTGAGGCGTCGGCGACGGGAGAGAGACGATGCCGCGCTCATCGGGGGCGGGCGGCCCTCTGTCAGCAGTCGATAGCAAGCTCCCGTTCTATCGGCCAATGCCGCGCCTGCCCAACCGGTTCGCCACCGTGGTGCCGCCAAGGTGAACCGGGCCGAACCTCGTTGCGGACAGAAAGACTCTCGGCGAGCACGCCGTCGAACGTCATCGCCGAGCGCTTTTATGTTGGTTTTGCCAACGTCGAAGACGGCGATATTCACGCCGTCCGCCTCCTGCGCGTCATACATTGGGTCAGATCAGACCGTATTGGCGAGCCTTGTTGCGCAGGAATGGCAAGCCATCGCCCATCACTTCGGCCTCGTCCTTCGCGACCGGCCGCCAGACGGAGAGGCCATAGGAGACTTCCGGCGGCATGTTGATGAAGCTTTCCATGGCAAGTCCGCCCTTGAAGCCGATCGCCGCGAGCGTTGCGTAGATCTCGTCCCAGGGGCAGTTGCCGGTGCCCGGGGTGCCGCGATCGCTCTCTGACAAGTGAATATATTTCAGGTGCTCGCGAGCGGCCAGAATGCCATTGGCGGCCCCCTTCTCCTCGATGTTCATGTGATAGGTGTCGAGATGGACAAAGATGTTGTCGGCGCCGACTTTCTCGAGCATCCAGACGGCCTGCGCGCCAGTATTTATCAGGTGGTTCTCGTAGCGGTTCACCGCCTCGATTCCGAGCTCTATGCCGCGCGTCTTGGCATGCTTGGCGGCGACGGTCAGCACATGCGCGATGTTGTCGTATTCCTTTTCGGTGGGTGGCACGCCGGTTCGTTCGCCGATACCGCCGAAAATCACACCGGAAAGCGCCAGAGCGCCCATCTCTGCAGTCTTGTCGATGGCCACTTCGAGATATTCGATGGCGGCATCCGGCCGCACCGAGGCCCAGGCCCGCTCCGGCAGGCCAAGCGAGCAAACAGCTGGAAGATTGTGCTTTTCGAGCAAGGCGCGCGTATGCGCGGCATCGACCGCCGGCGCGTTCAGAAGCGCGATCTCGATAAAGTCCATGCCGTATTTGACGGAAGCGGCGATCGCCTTCTCTGCGCCGGCCCGGTCCCAGTTCATCGTCCACATCGAGGTGTGGACCCCAAAACCATGCATCTAACTCACCCTTTGTCTGTGTTTAGGAACTTTAGGCGCCCGGCAAGCCAGCGCAGGATCATCACCGTGACCATCAAAATGCCCCAGACCGCCGTCGCCAGATGCTGATTGGCGCCCATCAGATTGAGTCCCGAGGACAGAAGCTGGAGCACCACGAGCGCGACGAACACAGGGATCACGCGACCGAAACCGCCGAACGGATTGACCCCGCCAAGAAAGCAGGCAAGCACAGTGATCAGCAGGTAAGACTCGCCGTGGCCTACACGCACCGAATTGAAGCGCGCGAGCATGATGATGCCGGCGACCGCGCACATCGCACCGGACAATGTGTAGACCAGAACCTGGACCTTGCGTGTATTGATGCCGGAGTAGCGCGTGGCCTCGATGTTGGAGCCGATCATATAGGTGTTGAAGCCCAGCTTCATGCGCGTCAGCAGGAGGTGCCAGATCAGCACACAAGCGATGAAAATGAGCAACGGAATTGGGATCCCAAGAATCGACCCGTAGCCGATCGGCGCCAGGAAGCTAGGGAAGCCGGACACGTCGCCGCCGTGCGTCAGGAACTCACCGAGACCGCGCAGGAAAATCATCATCGACAGCGAGACCAGGATGGGGTGAGCCTTGGTGTAGGCGATGACGAGCCCCATGGTCAGTCCACTAAGTGCTCCGACCGCAAGGGCAAGGATCGCGCCAAGGACAAAGGCACCGATGCCCGCGTCGACGCCGCCCTGGCTTTGAAGAATCCAAGCGAGCGTCAGCCCGGCGATGTTGGCCGTGAAGGTGATGGCCAGGTTCAGGCCGCCGGTCAGGATCGGGAGCAGCATGGCGAGTGTGAGCAGGCCGAGTTCCGGCAGCTGGTACGCGACGGATCCAAAAGTAGCCCGGGAAAGGAAGTTCGGTGCGGCAATGCCGAACACGATCATGACTACCACCAACGCGGCAAGCGGACCTGCCAGTTCGGGGCCGAGCAAGTTGCGGACGCGTTCAATCACAGCCGTCATGAAGGCACCCGCCGGCTTTTCAGGAACGGCAGCACGCGTTCGATGCTGGTGTTCGACAGGGTAATGGCGGCTAGGATGATGGTGCCGACGATCATCTTGAACGCGAAAGGCGACACGCCCATCAAATTAAGTCCGTTCTGGGTGATCGAGACCAACAGAACGCCAAGAATGCAGCCGAGCACGCTGCCTTTGCCGCCGCCAAGCCGCGCACCGCCAAGGACCACGGCTGCCAGGACGTCGAGTTCGCGCCCATATAGGGCGTTAGGCACCACTTCCTGCGCGTAATGCGCTTGGACGAGACCGGCGATGCCTGCCATCAGGCCAAGCCAGCCGAAGGCGATAAATTGCATGGCCCCAACATTGATGCCGAAGCGGCGCGCGCCTTCCGGATTGTCGCCGAAAGCGTAGAGCTGGCGACCAGTGGTCGTGCGCGTGATCAACGCCCAGGTAGCGAATACGCAGATCGCCATAATGAGCACGGGTAGGGTGATCTCCGCCCAGGTGCCATCAGCCATCTCGCGCTCGAACAGCACCACGCGGGCGGTGAGCCAGTCCGGCAGATTGTAGATCGAAACGCCGCCTGTGAAGAACATCAGCAAGCCGAAGAAAATGTTGAAGGTCGAAATCGTGGCGACGATCGAGATGATCCTAAACCTGTGGATCAGGAAAGCGTTGATGCAGCCCAAGGTGACGCCCAATGCGCCAGCGATGGTGAGGCCGACAATCCAATTCCCGCCGCCGATCCAGCCAAGGACGATCGCCGTCAGATATTGCACGACGGAGGCAGCAACCGCGAAGGAGATATCAATGCCGCCGGCAATTAGCACGACGAGTAGACCGACGGCGAAGATGATGTTGACCGAACTTGTGTTCAGGAGGTCAAACGCATTGCCGAGGGTGAAGAACCGGTCTGTCGCAAACGACAGGAAGGCGCAGATGACCGCGATCACGGCGAGCAAAGCCAGCTCCGTTGCGTGAGAGCGGACAAACCTACGCATAGACCGCCTCTTCGATCGCCTGGAGGGACGTGGCGCCGGGAACGTATTCGCCGACAATGCGCCCCTGAGCCATGTGCAGCACACGGTCCGCGTTGAAATAGACTTCAGGCACCTCGTCCGAGATCAGGATAATCGACAGGCCGCTGTCGGCCAGCTTGGAAACGATATCGAATATGCCGGCACGCGCGCCGACATCGACACCGACCGTCGGTCCGTCGAGGATCAGCAGTTTCGGTTCAGTCGCCAGCCATTTTGCAATTGCGACACGTTGCTGATTTCCCCCCGACAGGGTCGAGACCGCGTCTTCCTGCTTTCCGATCCTAATTCCGAGATCCCTTATCCAGCTACTGACCAGGGACCATTTGCGATCGCTCGAAATGAAACCGCCCGAAAGAACCTTGTCCAGCGAGGCGATGACCATGTTGTCGGCAATTGACTGGGGCTGAATGAGGCCGAGCGACAGCCGGTCTTCCGAAAGATAGGCAACGCCGGCGGCGATCGCCTCACGGTTGGAACCGAAGCGCACGGGCCTGCCATCCAGAACAACAGAGCCGGACCTCGGCTTGCGCATGCCGAACAACGTCAACGCCAGCTCGGTGCGCCCTGCCCCGAGCAGCCCGGTGACGCCGAGCGTCTCGCCGCGCCGGACCGTCAATGACACGTCCTCGAATTCGCCGGGCCGCGACAGCCCTTTAACCTCAAGCATAACCGGGCTCGTGCTCAAATCGCGATGCAGGACGGAATAGTCGAAGGTCTTACCAGTCATCAGCTCCGTGATGCGCGATTGGGTCAGACCTTTGGTCGGATAGACGCCAACCAAGGCACCATCGCGCAGCACCGTCACACGGCTGGAGATTTCGAGAACCTCCGCCAAGCGATGACTGACGAACACGACGGCAACGCCCGACGCCGACAGATTGCGCACAATGTCCAGCAGATAATCGGTTTCAGATTGGGTGAGCGAGGCCGTCGGCTCATCCATGAAGACGAGCTTCGCTTCGCCGACGAGCGCGCGCGCTATCGCTACGATCTGCCGCTGTGCGATGGGAAAATTGTGGAGTGCGAGATCGATATCGAGGGTAACACCAAGACGTCGCAACGCGTTGGTCGCGACACGCCGCATTTCCGCATAGTTGACCGGCCGCGGCCAGCGGCCGATGACAGTCTGGAACGCGATGTTCTCGGCGACGGTCATCTCGGGGAACAGGGCGAGGTCCTGCCAGATGACCTGAATTCCGCCGGCCTGCGCCGTCACCGGTGACATATGGGCGTAGTTCTGGCCGTCATAGTCGATCTCGGCGCCAGCCTCGGGCTTGTACACGCCAGTGATGACCTTGATCAGCGTGCTCTTGCCCGAACCGTTCTCGCCGGCGAGGCAATGCACCTCGCCCGGCAGAACCTGAAAGCTGACATTCTTCAGGGCCTTCACGCCGCCAAACGTCATGTTCACATTGCGGAGCGATAGCAGCGGCCGTGACGCGGAGCCATCGGGTTCCTGATCAGCCATCGAGTTGAACCTGGATCTAATTGCGTTGACACATCCTCAGCCGGGCTGGCTCGAGGTCAGCCCGGCTGCCACAGCCTTGGGCGGCTTTACAGGCCCATCGCCGCGAGGCCGTCGACAGTGTCCTTGTTGATCGGGACCAGCTGATCGACGATGATGTTGTGGTTTTCGAAGTCGGGCTTGACTGTCCCTAGCCCTTCGATCGTATCGCCATCCTTGACTTCTTTGCCCTTCATGAGCTGGTCGGCCAGCGTGACGAAAACCTCACCCGCCTGTTTCGGATTCCACATGAAGCCGCCGGAGATCGCGTCGCTCTTGATGAGCTTCTGGCCCTGACCTGGCGAGAATGGGCCGAGCACGAATATCTGGCCCACCTTCCGGCGCTCTTCGATTGCGCGGCCAGCGCCGATCGGGCCTTGGCTGCCGAAGGCAAGGAAGCCTTTCAAGCCGGGATTGGCGGAAATCAGGTCAAGTGCCGTGCTGCGGCTCTTGTCCACATCCTCGGCGACGCCATAACGATCGCCGACAAGCTTCATGTCCGGATGGTTCTTCTTCAAATACGCGATTGCCGCATCGGCCCAGGCATTGTGCAGCGGCACTGTCAGCGAACCAACGAAGACTGCATATTCACCTTTGCCGCCCATCTTATCCGCCAAGAGCTTGGCATGAGCCTCACCGAAGCCGGTCGCGGACGCGAGTTCGAAATCCCAGTCGGCGCCCTTCTGGCCAGGCGATTCATGCGTGATGACGATGATGCCGGCGTCCTTGGCCTTCTTCAGGACAGGTTCAAGCACTTTCGCATCGTTTGGCACGACCCCTATGACCTTCACGCCCTGTGCGATCAGATCCTCGATGGCGCGGACCTGCAGTGCCGGATCGGCACTGGTCGGGCCAACCATGAATGCGTCGACGCCGAGCTTCTGGCCGCGCTCCTTGATGCCCGCCTCCATTGCGTTGAACCAGGGAATGCCGCCAATTTTGACGACGACGCCGACCTTGCCGGCCTGCTGTGCCATGGCAGCGATTGATCCGCCAAGCATAAGGGTCGCGGCGAGCGCCGCGATCATGAACTTTTTCATCTGTACTCCTCCCATAACGTTCCGAACGGGAACACACCTCCGCCACCGTTTTGTGCTTGCACAATCGATGGTGCATTAACTATTGTGCATCATGATGCGCTCGTCAAGCGAGATATTGCTCTAGCGGGATATTGCTCTAAAGAGACGCTCCGGAGGGCCAGATGGATCAGCAGGTCAAGAAGAAGGCGACGATCTATGACCTGTCCGTACTATCGGGCAGTTCGCCGTCGACCGTGAGCGCGGTGCTGAACGGCACTTGGCGCAAGCGCCGCATCAAGGAAAGTACGGCGGAAACAATTCTCAGCCTCGCCGAACGCCACCAGTACACCACCAATCTGCAGGCGCGAGGCTTGCGACGCTCGCGATCGGGCCTGGTCGGCCTGATGCTGCCTATCCATGACAATCGTTACTTCTCGTCCATGGCGCAGACATTTGAGGGACATGTGCGCAGCCGCGGTCAATGCCCGGTCGTGGTCAGTGCCAGCCGCGACCCGGAAGAGGAACGCCGGACCGCGGAAACGCTGATCTCCTACTCAATCGACCAGCTCTTCATCGTCGGCGCCACCGATCCGGACGGCGTGCACGAGGTCTGCGAGGCGGCGGGACTGAGGCATATCAACATCGACCTACCGGGAGCAAAGGCGCATTCGGTGATCAGCGACAACTATGAGGGCGCGCGGATGCTGACGGAGGCAATCATCCGCCAGTTCGGCAATGATGACCCTCTGCGGCCGGACGAGCTGTTTCTGTTTGGCGGCCGCAACGACCACGCAAGCCGCGAACGCATCGCCGCTTTCCATGCGACCAAAAAGGCACTGTTGGGCGCCGACCCTGATGACGGAGTACAGTCCTCCGGCTATTCGCCCGACATAACCCTGCGTGCCTTCGAGGCGTTTTGCCAACGCCATGGCAAGCTGCCGCGCGCGTTGTTCATCAATTCGTCAATCAATATGGAGGGTCTGCTGCGTTTCATGGCGGGCCGGCCGGCGGAGATGTTTAGCGAGCTTGTCGTCGGTTGCTACGACTATGACCCATTCGCCTCTTTTCTACCCTTCCCCGTAATCATGGTGCGGCAGAATTTTGAGGCGATGATCGCGAAGGCGTTCGAGCTGATCAATGAACCGCCGACGGCGCCGCAGATTTTCCTGATTGCCCCGGAGTTGATCCAACCGAGGTCGGCTCTGAAAGGGCCGCTGGACACGTTGAAGGACATAGCTTGAGGCGCCCCGAGAACCCGTCTTGGCACAGCTCGCCCTATCCAGGTATCAACGCCGGACACGTGTAGCGTCGTTATGGAAGTCTGCGCTGCTTTGCGTGTTCAAGATGTAGGCACGGCTCGGATCGAACCGGTCGGCTGCAGCACGGAGCCGACCACGTCGGGCCTTCGGGCTGGGCTCCGGGAACCATCCCGTCCCCTTGGCACTGGACACCTAAATTCGGGCCAGTCCAACTGGCGGTTGCAAGAGCGGTTCAGTTTTTGATAGAATCGCGGAGCCGCTCTATCTCTTTGTCTTGACGCAATTCCGAACGGAAAACCGTTTCACACGTTTCCTGGAATTGCTCTAGCGCCAAGCGAAGCAGGAAAAAAATGACCCTGACCAATCGAGACATTGTCGAGCTGACGGCATGGCGCCGCAGGCTGCACCAGCATCCGGAAATCTCGAATGAGGAAGAGAAAACCGCGAGCGAGGTTGTCGACTTCCTCGCCGACACAGCGCCGGACAAGGTGCTAACCGGATTGGGCGGCCACGGTGTGGCGGCAGTATATGAAAGCGGCAAAGCCGGTCCGACAGTCCTGTTCCGGTCGGAACTCGACGCGCTGCCGATTTATGAGCTTTCAGGCGTTTCTCATTCGTCGCTCGTACAGGGAAAGTCGCATATGTGCGGCCATGACGGACATACCGCGATCCTCGCCGCACTTGGCCGCCAGTTCGGGCGCGAAAGGCCTGCCCGCGGCCGCGTCGTGCTGATGTTCCAGCCGGCGGAAGAGACCGGCAATGGCGCGGCCGGCGTCGTCGCCGATCCGCGCTTTTCCGAGATCGCGCCGGATTTGGCGTTCTCGCTGCACAATTTGCCCGGTGTGCCGTTCGGTGAGGTGCGTATCAAACCCGGCGTGGTCAACTGTGCTTCACGCGGCATGCGAATATTGCTGGAGGGCAAGACCGCGCATTCGTCGATGCCCGAAACGGGTGTCTCGCCAATGTTGGCGGTCAGCCAGCTGATGCCGGCACTGCCCGCGCTCGGGCGCGGAACCTTCGCTGACGACGATTTCAGTATGGTGACCGTCACCCATGCCCTGATGGGCGAAGCTGTGTTCGGCATTGCGCCGGGAAATGCAAAAGTGTGGGCGACGCTGCGCACAAGGCGCGATGAGTGCATGGCGGACCTGTGCGCCGCCGCGGAAGCGCTGGTGGAAAAGATCGCTGGAGAGCATCGTCTTTCGGCCCGCTACGACTATCACGAGATCTTCGTTGCCAGCGTCAACGCGCCGGATGCCGTGGAACATCTGCAGCGCGCGCTCGACGAAGAAGGCGTGCCACGCACAGAGGAAGCCCTGCCGATGCGCGCTTCGGAAGACTTCGGCCTGTTCGGCCATAGCGCAGCGTCCGCCATGTTCTTCCTCGGCGCCGGCGAGCCGTACCCTGCGCTGCACAACCCCGACTATGACTTTCCAGACGACCTGATCCCGATCGGATCCAGAATATTCATGCGCACGGCTCGCAACCTTCTGGGCTGATTGGCTCCTGGGCTGGCCGCCTATTTGCGCAAAAGCTCGATCTCAGGCGGGATATTAACGACGTCGCCCGATTCGTCATCGGTTCCACCAGTGACATAGCCAGGTTCGTCCGAGTATGAGAAGACTTTCGTAATGATGCCTGATTTGAGCGCTTCAGCGCTCCAGACGTTATAGAGGCCCTCCGACGTTGCCAGGCCCATCATCACGAACACGTCGCCGCTGCGGACGCCCATTTCGTCGAAATGGTCGGAAAGCATCCGCTTCAGGGCCGGATCAGGCCTCGTAGAAATTTCATCGAGGTTTCTGCGTCCCGTCGGCGTAGGCGCTCTTTTCCTGCCGTCCGTTGTTTGATGGAGGGCGATCGTGGCATTGACAGCCGCGGCGCGGACCTGCCCCCCAGCCAAGGCGAAGGGGCAAGGGGTGAAGGTGGCCTCGGTCCAGTATGCTGCTGTGGTCTTCGGGGCGTGATGGCAGGCTTCGCTGGCGCGTTCCTGTCTGTCGGCCAAGCGGCGCGTTTCGTGCCGGACGTGACCAACGGACGCGGCTGGCTGGCGATCATCATCGTCATCGCCGGTCTGTGGCGGCCCTACCCGATTTTGGTAGCGGCACTAGTGTTTTCCTTCCTCGACGCGCTGCAATTGCAAATCCAAGGCATCGGCATCGCCATTCCTTACCAATATGTGTTGATGATGCCCTATGTTGCGGCGATCCTAGCGCTGATGATCCGCCGCTCGCGAGCCAGCGCCCCCGCCATGCTGGGCGTGCTCACACACGGGAATAGGACAGTGCTGTCGCCGCCGATTGCGTCCAGCTTGTCAGCCGCTCGCGTCAGCCGAACAGCTGCTGTTGCATTGCTTCATCGAGGTCCCGAAGCCGCTGCTCCCTTCAGTCTTCTCGACCAGCAGGCTGTCGACATCGAGCCCCTCCCAAGCTTGCCTGGAGCCGATAAAGCGAAGCTTGCCGGCTTGATATTTGCGGCGAATAACGTTTGTTGGCGGAAATAACGAATTGTTTGCGTGATTGGCAATAAACAGCTCATCCATTTCAACGCGCGCCATTAGACAAGAGGAAAACTCGATGACCGTTTCTCCAGACCAAAGCGACCTGGCTGATCTCGTATCGATTACTGCCGACATCGTTTCCGCCTACGTTTCGAACAATCCCCTGCCGGTCGGCGAGTTGGCGAAGCTGATCGGGGACACCTATGTCGCTTTGCAAGGGATCGGCACGCCTGTGGCTCCGGCCGCAGTCAAACTGGAACCGGCGGTGTCGATCAAGAAATCAGTGTCACCCGATTTCATCATCTGCCTGGAAGATGGGAAGAAGTTCAAATCCCTCAAGAGGCACATCGGAGTCCATTACAATCTGACGCCCGACGCGTACCGCGAGAAATGGAGCCTGCCGTCCGACTATCCGATGGTGGCGCCGAACTACGCGGCGACCCGCTCGGCCCTAGCGAAATCAATCGGGCTTGGGCGCAAGGCGGCAGCGCCAGCAACAGCTGCGGCGGAAGAACCAAAACGAGCTGCTCGCACGGCAGCGGCGACAACAACCGCAACGGCCGTCAAGTCGCCGATGAAGAGGGCGCGCAAGGCACCCGTCAAAGCATAGAGTGCTGCACCTGATAAGAGCGTCTATGCAGTGGCGTACCTGAACTTGGAGAAGCCCCGCCAGCGCCTGTTTGAAAGTCATCCAGATCGGCGCGGAATAGCCTTTGGCCACGGCCTCGCCCCACATCAGTACATTGATTCCCTAATAGGGCATGCCGTTGGAACGTAGGAGCCGGGTAATCCACCCGGCGGCATGTTTGGCATTCCAGGGCTTGAGCCAAGGCCGCACGCCCTGCTCCAGTTCAGCCACGATGCGGCTGGTGATGCGTTCATAAACATCGGTTTTCACTGGTCTTTCTCCTAGTCTTGCGGTTGCGCATGCAACCGACTAGGCCCGCGCCAATGAGCGGGAGATTGCGGTCAAGGCCGGAAAACGCCCGGGATGGTGCGGGCCGGAGCGCAGCGACAACACGGCCGGCGTTTTCCGCCTGCAGGGCCTAGCCTTGACGGCGGTCGGGCCGCAGGCCCCAAAACGAAAGGGGTCAGCCGGCACGGCTGTCCTGCTCACTAGGTCTTGCGCGAGAGATCGTCACCGGACCAAGACCGGCGGGGCTTGGTGAGCGCGGCGAGTAGAGCCCGATCCTGCGTAGCCCCAAGCGGAGCAGGACGCGCCATGAAATTGAAAGAACTACGACCGCGCAAAAACCAGCAACGGCGCTATGTCATGATTGTCCGCCGCCCGCAGTGCCGCCACATAGCTGGTGCGCAGTTCGCCGGTATCCGCGAGTCCGCCCCCTCCCCAGCTGAATGGCTCGCCGCCGAGCCGCTCGATTAGAAGGTCGACCATCAGCCGCGCATGACGCCCGTTCCCGTTCGGAAAAGGATGAATGGCAACCAGCCGGTGATGCAGCCGCAGGGCGATTTCATCCGGCGAATACGTCCCATTCTCCACCCAATAGCGCACGTCGTCGAACAGCGCCGCCATATCGGTCTGGATGCGGTACGCATCGACCCCGATATTCCGCGCCGTCGTGCGGCAAGTCCCCGCCCACTTCCACACATCGCCGAACATGCGCTTGTGCAACGTCATGGCGACGTCGATGCTGAGAATGTCCTGCAGCTTGCGCCCGCGCCGCCCGCGCGCCCACGCCACCCCTGCCAGGATATTCTCCTGCTCGGCCTCGTTGAGATCGCCGCGATGCGTAATCCAGCTTTGCAGGAGTCCTTCGCGCTCCTCCGGCTCCAGCGGCGTCGCGTCGTCGGGTTCCGCGAAGAGGTCGCTCACGGCCCCTCCCACAGATCACGGTCTTTGACTTGGTCGCGGATATAAGCCTCGATGCGCGCTTCCATCCCGGCATCGCCGGTTTCCTGCGCTTCCAGCTTCATCGTATGGGCAACACGCGCAAGCGCGCGCGTCGCGATCTTCCGCGCTCGCGCATTGACGGCTTCCCCCAGCGAGCTGTTCGGCACGAGCGCATAGACCAGCGTGCAGTCCAGCGCCTCGGCGGCCCGCCGCAACGTGCTGAGCTGGATTGAACCGGAGGCCTCGGATTTCTCAAGCGCCTCCACCGTCTGCGGACGCACGCCGAGCCTGGCTGCAAGCTGAACGCCGCTCATGCCAAGCGCATCCCGGATCGCCCGTATCCAGCCCTTGGGAGGCGGACGCAGCCGATCTACGGGCTGCAAGTCCGCAAGCCGCTCATCCAGGCGCTCCCGCGCCCTCTTTCGTATATCCGTTTTCATATGACGGCCTGATTTTTCTATCTATAGAAATCAGCCTACAGTATGATAATTGCAATTGCAATATCAGACTGAAATATGATTTGAAGCGCGTCGGATCAGCTTATGGCCTGGTTTCTAGAAAGATCAGACGCGAAAAGCGTCACCCGTCCTATTGGTTAATCCGCAATCCCCGCCCGCTCCAAAATGGTATGAAGCCGGTCTTCCGTGGCAGTCGAAGAAGGTCGTTTTCCAGCCGGCAAAGGCTGTCCGAGGCAATCGCGCGCAACCTCGCCGCTGCCGGCCTGTCCGAAAGATTCGTCGGCAGATAAGGTATCGAGCCGAAGCCGGTGACGATTGCGGGTCTCGGCAAGCGGCTCAATCGCCATGTCTCCTCGGTAACCAGCCGGCATTGCTCGGGCGGCGGGAGATCGCCGGCCGCAGGAGGCGCGCTGACGGTGCCAAGCCTTGATCGTGCTTCCGCATCGAGACGGTCCAACACTGCCTCGTAGGCTTTAGGGGAATTGTTTCGGCGAGATCGATCGCGTTGCTGCCGTGCAGGCGATGCCGCCGCCGTTTCAGCTCCACCAGGCAGGCAGAAGCAGCATCGGCGCAAAGCCGGTCGAAGCAACCAAGCACCTCATCGGGCGTGCGGCGATAGCTCAGCACGTTGAACGTCGCGAACGCGGTAGCCGCCGCTGTCACGTCGTAGCCGGACTTGCCGTCGCGGATGCTGAGCAGGCTCGGCGGCGTGCCCGGAACCGACTGGGAATCGTCGGTGAGCTCCGAAGCCACCGGGCTATGCGTGCGACGGATAGGGCGCCGATCCGGTGGTCAGCCAATGACACCGAGGGATGGGTCAGCTACGCTGACGCGGCGGCGGACCTGATTCCGCCTGGCCGGCACCTATCCCATGCCCTCCCTCGCTCCCGATGGGTGCCGGCCATCTCCGCACAACGCGAGCGCTTCAGTTCCTCCGGAGCTTAATGGATCCCACCCTCACCGGCCGGCGCGGTCGCAGCTCGTGCAGACAAGCGCCCGACCCTGCTGAACAGTGCGTCTTTGCCGTACCGCGAGCGACAGGTAATTAGTTCCGCCACGGGGCTATGGTCCGAAACGGGGGAAGACTGAAGTCTTTGCGTCGAAGACTTAGGGCTGAAGGGCGGCAACCAAGACCTTACCGATGGATTGTATTATGCCGCCGAGCAATGTCCCTTATCGGTGGTTCGCCGGGTGCCCACTGCAAGTCCTCCATCAGGGGCACCCGATGTTGGCTTTAACAGCGGAAAGAACTGTGCCCCTTATCCAGAGCAGACAGGACGCCGATGAGGTCGCAAGCCGACCCGCAAATGACAATCAAACTTCTAGCCCAACAGATTTCTCGGCTGTTGATCTCATTTCGTCGAGCGACGAGGAGGTCGCTGCCCTTGTCAGGCGAACAGAGCGCCTTGCGCTTGCCGTGACTATAGTAATGGCGATCTTCCTGATTTTTACACCGGTGGCATTCATTGCTCTGATGTAGCCCTCCTCCCAGTGCTTGGGTGCGGACCTTGCTCCCCGGCTCTCCTTGTGGGCTTGTGGGTTTTGTGGGCGCGAAACATTGCGCCAAAAACTCCCGCCCAAACAGCTTCTACAGACGTTCAAAACTGAGCCTTCAGGCTGGCCGTGCGTAGGGACCTAAGCCTGAGTTGCTGCGCGCAATGGGCCCCCACGTGTAGCCGTCCGGAACTGCGTCTGTTCGTACTCGTTGCGGTCCCTCAGGGGAGGAGCCTATGGAGAACAGTGTTCACGAAGCTCGCTGGCTGCTTGCACCGGTTTTCGCCATCTCCATCACCTTCTTGGTGGTTGGAATAGTCGCGAGCTGATGCTCGTTAGCCAGAAATGACGCTCCAAACAGTCCCCAGAAATTGCATCTGCGCAGCTAAAGTCCCTTCCTTCGCTGATAGGATCCGCCCGCCAAATCGAGGAGTGGCGGGCGGATTCTCATTTGCAGCTGCTGAGTGAGTAGGAAAACGGAAATGAACGAGAACAACAGCACCCGAGACGACGTCGACCGAGGCCGCCTGTCGGTCGATGCGTTTTATGAGGTGGAACGTTTCGCGCGGGAAAATCGCATTTCGCCAAGTCAAGTCAGCAAGCTGATTAAAAAAATCGGCAACGACCGTCAGAACCTCGCCAAGGCAGTGAAAAAGCTGCGAGATCGCCATTGAAAAACCCGCCGGCATTCCAACCGCGAGTTGAGCATTCCATATCCGGCCTTACGTTCGCTTTTTACACACCGTTGACGAGAAGATCGCCCGCCCCTCCCAAGCTGGCGAAATGCTCGTAATGCAAATAGTCGCTGCCTTCGAGAGGCAGACTCGAATCTGCCGCCCGATCCCATAGCGCTTTGCCCAACGGCGGATGTTTTGGCTGGTCATTCGGCCATCGCGCCTTTGTCGCGGCTGCAATGACGGTCCGGGCCATATTGCAGCGCTCATCACTGGTAGGAGGAACTGCGATACCCCGTTTCGCCCGACATCAGGGAGCGATATCGGCTCTCATTTATTTGGGATCCATGGACACGATGAAACCCCAGGGCCACGGGATAGCGGCCGATGTTTTGAGATCGGAAGTTGCCAATGCCAGGCAGCGCATCCACCAGACCGAGCGCGCACTTCAACGCAGTGAAGAAATGGTGGCCGAGAATTTCGCGCTGTGCAGCAGGATACGAACTGCGGTCGAGGCCGCAGACCGCTTTGTGAAGATCGCCCCCCAGCTTTGAAGGACGTCGCGCGGGTTGAAGTGGGCCGGCGAAACGCGTCTCCGGGCGAAAGCGCAATCACCTCGTCGGCCCTGCGCAGAGACAGATCGAAGTTGCCCTCATGCGCGCTGACGTAGACGTTTGACCACAAGCAGCTTTTTCTTGCGTCGGGTCCGAGGTTGGCCCGCGGAAGAACCTTTGCTTCCAGTTCGGACGCCACGCGCCAATGTTCGTCAGGCTTTTCGTCAAAGCCGAGGTTGGCCGCTAAGACGTGATCCCAAGCCAGTCCGCACGATAACAGCGACGCGTCGGGAAATTTGGCCAGGCCCTCAAGAATTGTGTCCGTCGCCTTCACCAGGCTCTCGGGCGTGAACTGCCCAAAAAAAGAAATTGGATCGAAGGAGAAGTCGTACTCTTCAAGATCCGGTGTGTCCTTTTCCCAGACCTCCTTCTTCGATGCCAAGGCTGGTACCGCTTGCCCCGCCTGGGCGCGCGCCCGTCTTTACACCTCCGTCTTTGAATGGCTGTTATGGCGCGAGGCAGACAGCCGATTTGCACGCGATAGTGCGTCGCCGCCCTCTGCGAGTGCCAGGCAGCATGTTCGTTCGAGGCGTGACGCCCAAAAGCGGCCCCGCGGTCAGGCCAGCCGCTTGAATGGCGTTTCGGCCCAAAGTACCGGGCCGGTTATGCGATAGAATTGTCGCGTCGCGGCCAAGGCGGACGGGCCGACGTCGACCATCACGCCGATGATCGTCATGTCATCGCACTCGAACGAAGACCCAAGCTGCCTTGGGCACCAGCCGATCGATGCCAACCGGTCGAACCAGTAGTCCTCACAGACAATCGTCAGATTGCTTATGCCTCTTTGAATGCAGAATTCCAGAATTCCGCAGTAGATCACGCCGGCGGCCTGGCAGGGTCGGCCGGGCTCGCGAAAATCCCGGGCCACGAAAAACCTGGTCCACTCAAGGATATCGGGTCGGCGCGGAACGCCACCATCGGCAAGTTGCGGAAAGATTTCGCTCATCAGATGCGGTCTGAGGCTCGGCACCAGGCGGGATCCGGCAACGACACCTCTTCCCGGCTGGATGCCGAGCAGATGAATCGCCTCTGGTGTATCAAACGGGTCGATCTCGCGGCTGTTGGGGCGCCTCAGCTCGTGCCAGCCACGTTCATCGACATAGATTTCATGTCGCAGGCGGAAGTAACTGTCGAGATCCCCTCGATAGGCAAAGCTGTTTGACGCGTCGACGACATGGACCTGAATCATTGCGGTTCCTCGAGATGGAACCCCATCCGACCACGCGACGATTGCCAATGAAATACCCAGATCTGAGGATGGATCAAAGTTCGATTTCGCGCCTGCGATAAGCCTCGACGATGGCGTGCACGACATTGGCGGTGCTGAGCTTCTGCTTGATATTGCGCAGATGGGTTGTCACGGTGTTTTCCGAAATACCAAGTATTCGGGAAACCTCCCATGCGGTCTTCCCGCCAGCGACCCACTGCAGGATTTCACGCTCCCGTTGGGAAAGCTTTTGTCTCGGCCGCCTGAGCGAGCTGCCGACGAGTCGTTCGGCAGCTGAGTAGGCATGGCGCGCAAGGGCATGAACTGTGCAGCGCACCGTCGGCGCCAAATCAATTTCGCGTCCGGCAACCGTTACACAGGCCGGATCGCCAAATGAAGCCTGGATTGGGATGCAGATCCCGTCCCAAAGCCCAAACTCTTTTGCCTCGTTCATCACCTTCCTCGCATTGCTGTTCGTCAGGCCGTGATGGACGTCCCTCCAAAGGAACGGCCCGATCGCACCACGGCACAAGGCAACGCAAGGATCATGGCGATAGTGTCCGGCAGCCATGTAGTGGTCGTACCATTCCCCCGGCCAACCGTTGACAAGGATGTGTCCATCCAGCGATCCGGTGTCCTGGCGTGGCAATTCGGTGACGAGACAGGCTGCATAGCCGTGACGTTCGATGCTCCTGCGCAGTTGCCGAATGATTTCGGCGACGCTGCTTGCACGATCAATCAGCGCGGTTGCTTCAAAGATTTGCGTTAACTGGTGCTGTAAGACGCTTCCATGAACCGTCGACATTTCACGCCCCTTCAATGTACTGAGACAAAGAAAGAATAAATAAGTTAGGCCCGACCGCAACCTGCGGCATGACGTTTGACTACTATAGTAGGTGGCACTAAAGGGCGCGTTCTGACTGCCTCGCCGCATGAGGCTGAGGTCGGTTTTTGCTCGCAATCTGAGGTTGCTTCGCCAAGGTACCGGCTTGTCGCAGGAACAGCTCGCGGACCTTGCCGGCCTTGATCGCAACTATGTCGGCAAGCTCGAGCGGGAGGAGAACTCACCGACGGTCGATACCTTGGAGGTACTGGCGTTGGCATTGCAGGTTGACGTGGAGGAGCTCATCCGTCGCAACGCGCCGTGATCCACCGGCCAGGAGGCGGCGGAGGGTCAGGATTTTCTGCTGCGGCGCGCACGCGGCGTCACGGCTGGGGCGTCTTTGCCTAGCCGTTTGGTCAAGTCCTCGATGTCGACGCTTAATGCAGTGGCAAGCTTTGCAAGCGACAGAATTGTGGGATTGCGCCGGCCGGCCTCGAGACCACTCAGATAGGCGCGCGTGAACCCTGAACGGAACGACAGTTCCTCTTGAGAGAGGGCTTGTGCGCGCCGAATCCTCTGTACGTTCAAGCCGACAACCACCCGTAGGTCCATGAGGGCATGGTCGTCGCTGCGTACACTTTAGGACGACACACTATAGTGAACATTCGTCATTGACAGGCGCCGCCATTGCTGCTTTTCTCATCATATTGCGGAACGCCATTCCGAAATAAGGAACGCCTGTGACAGGAAATCTTTCGTTGGAACGTGGCCTTGCGGTCCTCAACGTCCTCAAGGAAGCGGACGAAGCGGTCGGGGTGCGCGAACTCGCCCGCAGGCTTGAGCAGAGTGCTCCCGCCGTGCAGCGAATTCTGAATACCCTGGCAGAGCAGGGCTATGTCGAGCAGTCGCCAGACTCGCGGCGCTACCGGCTCGGTCACTCTGTCCTGGCGCTAGCGCGGAAGGTCCTGGGCAGAGACCGCCTGGTTGGTTTGGCAGAAATCGAACTGCAGGCGCTGGCCGCCGAAGGTTGCTTCAACGCATTCCTCGGTATCAGGCGGGGCAATTGCGGGATTTATCTCCTGACCGTGCAAAGCAAGAGTCCGGTCGTCATTCGTTCTTCCCCTGGTGAAATTTTCCCCTTGCACTCCACCGCTTTGGGCAAGGCACTCCTGATGGAGCTGAGCGGTGAAGCAGTCATTGGTATCCTTGGACGAGGTCCGCTGGAGCAGGTTGCCGTACGCACCGTCACGGACCCACACAAGCTCGTGGCTCAGATCAGAGCGTCCGAATCTGTCGGTTACACAACCTCACTGGACGAGAACTTTACCGGGCTGATAGCGGTCGGCGCACCGCTTCGCGATGCATCGGGCATGATCGTCGCGGCGATAAGCGTGGCCTACCCCCGGTCTGTGGGGCCGCATGTGGAGATCGCCGAGGTTGGAGAGGCAGTAATGGCGGCTGCGGCGCGCATCTCAGCCGGCCTCGGCTTTCCAGAAACAAAACAGCCTCGGGATTCCCACCATGCTGCTTAACGAGGCCCGCCTGAAACAATGCATGTCGGCAGCTGGGCTTGATGCCGTTATAGCCACGACGCCGGAAAACGTGACCTATATGAGCGGCTTCTGGGCTTTGCCGCAATGGATTCGTCGTGGCCCGCAGGCCTATGTGGTGTGGCCGGCTCCTGACAAAGGCACGCCTGAAATCATCGCCAGCACCAGCACTCTCGACCTCGTTGCCGATCAGGAAGTCTGGGTAAGCAAGGTGCGGCGCTATGGCGACTTTTACGCCGATGTCGGTTCCTCGACCGCCGTGGACCGCGCCAATGAACGACACCTGCAGCTTCGCGACCTGCCGAGGCATGGCGATGCAATTGCGGCTTTGATCGGCGCATTGGAAGAAGCCCAGCTCGGTCGCGGGCGGATCGGCATAGACGAGGCGGGGCTCGCGCCAGGATACCAGGAAACCCTCAGAGCCCATTTTCCCAAGGCGTCGTTCCTACCAGCCACCGCGTTGCTTCGCGAGGTTCGTGCCGTAAAAACGGCAGATGAAATCGAACGGCTCGGCCAAGTTGCCCAGATTGCCGAACGCTCCATTCAAGCAGCACTCGCCGTTGCTCAGGAAGGCGCCACCGAAGCAGACCTGGCGCGCGCTTTTCATATCAGGACGGTCGAGGAAGGCGCCCTGCCCGTACTGGGATGCATCGGCTTTGGCGAGCGCAGCGCGCTCATGAACGTCCAGCCGTCTGACCGCAGGTTGCGCGCTGGAGAGATCATCCGCTTCGACGTCGGTGGCCGGTTTCGGCATTACCGCGCCGACATTGCCCGCATCGCCACGCTGGGCGAGCCGCCGCCGCAGGCGCATCGGCTTCAGCAGGCACTGCTGCGCGGCGTTCAGCATGCCTGCGACATTATCCGACCCGGCCTGCCAGCAGCACAGCTCTTCGAGACGGTGGTGCGGGTGGTTCAGAGCGAAGGAATTGCCCACTACGAGCGCGATCACGTCGGCCATGGCATCGGCCTTGATGGTTATGATGCGCCGACGCTCTCGGCGCGCAGTACAGACGTCCTTGAAGAAGGAATGGTGCTGTGCGTGGAGACCCCCTACTACGAAATCGGCCGCTGGGGACTCCAGGTTGAGGACATGGTGGTTGTTCGCCAGGGCGGCGTGGAGCGGCTGACAGAGACGCACGATGCAATCACCCGGGTGCCGTTATGAGCCGCGCGGTAGGTTTTTCCTGTATTCGATGCGGCGCCTTGTTCCGGATCGATACCAAAATAGACTCACGCGGCTGCCCGATATGCTGCGCCGAAGCGCCAGCCAATCTTAAGGTCGTCTACGATCCATCCGGAGCTACATCGGCAGCGGGTGCCGCGCTGCCCTCGCTCTGGCGCTATGCCGACATGCTTCCTTGTGGGCTCAGCGATGCAATCTCCCTGGGCGAGGGCCTGACGCCGCTGCTGAGCGCCGAGAGGCTGGGAAAGCAGCTCGGCGTCCCTAAGCTTCTTATCAAGGACGAAGGCGCAAACCCTACGTGGTCCCACAAGGACCGCTTCTCGACCGTGGCGGTGTCCATGGCACGTTTGAGTGGCGCACGCGTGGTGGCGACTGCTTCGTCGGGGAACGCCGGGGCCTCACTTGCCGCCTATGCTGCACGGGCGGGCCTGAAATGCGTCGTTGTCACATTCTCAGGCACCGCCGGCGCAATGTTGGCGCAGATCCGCAAATACGGCGCCAGCGTCGTATCCCTGGCCGACAAATCCCATCGCTGGCCATTGCTTGCCGCCGGTACCGAGCGCCTCGGATGGTTTGCGACGTCGCCTTTTCACAGCCCCGTGGTTGGCAGTCATCCTGTCGGGATCGAGGGCTACAAGACCTTGGCTTACGAGATCGTCGAACAGATGCACGGAGCCGTGCCGGACTGGTGCGCCTTGCCTGTTTGCTATGGCGACGCGCTTGCCGGGCTCTGGGCGGGATTCAAGGATCTTCTCAGCCAAGGCAGGATCGATCGGCTGCCGAGACTCCTGGCGGCGGAAGTGCACGGATCCTTGGCCAAAGCGCTTGCCGGCAAGGCCGATCTGGTCGCCGAGGTTCCCGCGGGTTTCGACACGCTTGCCATCTCGATCGGCACCACACGAAGCACGTTTCAGGCGCTCAGCGCGCTGCGTGAATCTGGCGGCATAGCAATGCCGGTCGGCAACTGCGGCCTGATAGACATGCAGCAGCAGCTTGCGGCCACCGAGGGAGTGTTTGCCGAGCTTGCCTCGGTGACTCCACTTGCAGCTATTGAATCCTTGAGACGCGAGGGCACGATCGCGCGGTCGGACAGCGTCGTTGCCATCGTGACAGCGAGCGGCCTCAAGGATTTGGATCGTTCGACCAGCCCGGACCAAGCAAAACAATCGTTTCGGTCAGTTGCCGACGCGTGGAAACACCTTACCGGGGACTACGACTATTTCGCGCCCTCTCATGAACAACGTGCGGCCAAGATGTCCTGAAGAGAAGATAGAGACGATCATGAACAGATGCGACTTCTGATCGACTGATGATCTCGTCCATCACTGGACGGTATTGCGACTTCCAAAAGCTATCCACGAGAGGCAAATTCAACTCGCTTAGCGAGCGGAACCTCGATTCAAACATGATGAAAGGGGAATTTTCATGCTTCGCAAAACACTCATCGGCTGGCTCGCAGCCAGCAGTGTCGCAATGGCAACTCAGACGATGGCTGAGGAAACGCTCAGAGTCGGCGTCACGCCAACCGGAGTGCCGTTCACGTTTGTCGACACCGCAACCCGAAAGCCGACTGGCGCGATGGTCGATCTGGCAAGTGCGATTGCCGCGAACCTTGGTACGACCGCTGACTTCCAGGTAAACGCTTTTCCAGCCCTGATCCCGGCATTGACGACCGACAAGATCAATCTGATTTCCGCCAGCATGTTCATAACCGACAAGCGCAAGCAGGTGATCGATTTCAGCACGCCGGTTTACGCCTATGGCGAGGCGATGTTTGTTGCTGCCGGCGACAGCAACAACTACACGATCGAAGAGCTGAGGGGTGAGACTGTCGGCGCGCAGATCGGCTCGACCTACGCTGAGGCTCTGGAAGCACTTGGCGTCTTCGGTCAAGTCAAGCTCTACGACTCAATCGCTGACATGATGCGTGATGTGGTCCTGGGCCGCATCAAGGCCGGCTTTGGAGACGCCCCGATCGTCGCATATCAGCTTTCAAAGAACCCCGAGTTGGGTGTCCGCCTCGTCGACGGCTATCGGCCGATGAAAAAAGGCGAAGTCGCGTTAGCGGTTGCCAAGGAAAATCCACTGCTTCTCGAAAAGGTGAATGCCTCCATCGCCAAGCTGAAGGAGAGCGGCGAACTAAGTCGAATATTTGCCAAATATGGCCTCTGAAGCCATCCCCATCGAGCTCGAAACTAGCGTCGGCTGGCAGGACCATAGGATCGCATCGGAATGACCGGCCTTGACGGTCGGGAACGTGCCAAGAGGAAGCCGGCCATGACCAATTTCATCGCGCACGCAACGGAATATCTACCGCTTCTTCTTCACGGCGTTTGGCTGACCGTCATGATAACCCTTCTTGCGCTCTGTCTTGCGACGGCGCTCGGCCTTGTCTGGGCGCTATTGAGGACATCGGAGATACGCTGTCTCGCCGTGCCGACGCGGCTTCTTGTCGACTTCGTGCGCGGCATACCACTGCTGGTGGTTCTCTTTTATATCTACTTTGTCGCGCCCGAGATCGGCATCAACCTGACTGCGCTCCAGGCCGGTACGATCGGGCTGGGCCTGGCTCACTCCTGCTATCTCGGCGAAACCTTCCGCGCGGGCATCGAGGCGGTCGACAAAGGTCAGGTGGAAGCGGCAAAATCGATCGGGATGAAGCGTGCGTTGATGATGCGCCGCGTCGTGCTGCCGCAGGCGGTCAAGATTATCCTGCCGCCTTACGCCAACAACATGATCATGCTGCTGAAGGACTCCTCGCTTGTGTCGGTGATTTCGGTTCAGGAGTTGACCATGCAGGGTAAGATGCTCGCGTCGTCCACTTTCGACAACATGACAGTTTTTACTTTGGTGGCACTGCTTTACCTGTGCCTGACCGTTCCGCTGAACCTGTTTATGCGCAGAGTCGAGAGCTATCTTGGGGCGGCGGGATGATCACCTTCGACGACGTGCACAAGTCCTTCGGCGCCCATGAAGTCCTCAAGGGAATCAACGCCGAGATCGCCAAGGGACAGGTCGTATGTCTGATCGGGCCCTCGGGTTCCGGCAAATCGACGCTTCTACGATGTGTAAACGGGCTTGAGACCTATCAGCGCGGTCGCATCAGCATCGATGGCACCGTGGTGGATGCCGCCTCGCCCCAGGTTCACGCCATCTGCACCCGTGTTTCCATGGTTTTCCAACGCTTCAACCTGTTTCCGCACCGCACCGCCCTGGAAAACGTCATGGAAGGGCCGCTCTACGTGCTGAAGGAAAATAGGAACCAGGTCCGCGAGCGGGCCATGGCATTGCTCAATCGCGTCGGCCTGGCCGACAAGACGAATGCCTATCCCGCGTCATTATCGGGCGGCCAGCAGCAGCGCGTAGCCATCGCCCGCGCCCTGGCGATGCGCCCACAGGCCATTCTTTTCGACGAGCCCACCTCCGCACTTGACCCGGAAACGGTCGGCGAGGTCCTGCAGGTCATGCGCGCGCTGGCAGACGAGAACATGACCATGCTCGTGGTTACGCACGAAATTCAGTTCGCGCGAGAGGTTTCCGATAGCGTCCTCTTTCTCGACGGCGGCCGGATCGTTGAGCAAGGCCCGGCCAAGGAGCTCCTTCGACATCCCAAACACGAACGCACTAGGGATTTTCTTCACCGGGTCATGCACCCCGTCTGACTCCTGGCCGATGTTGGTTTGTCGCCTGGCCTGGATTCGAACCTGTCACTGCGCAGGGGACAGGCCGCCCAGCCCTGCGAGGACGGCGTTTAAAGTTCTGCGGTTCCATGGGAATCTCGTCCATGCCGTCTCTTCGGCTGGACGAATTTGCGTGAGAACAGTTGGTTCAAGGGGTATCGAGATTGGCCAATCCTTCAAACCGGCGAGCCAGTCGGGGTTGTAGACAGTATCCGAATGACGATGCCCTTCATCTGGCATAATCACGACGGTGGAGGCTTCCGGATTTTGCCTGGCGAACCAGGCGGCGACCAACGCTGCGGCCCCGCTGGTCGGCCCCATGAATAGCCCGTGATCGCGAAACAGCCCATGCGCCGTTGCGTAAGCCGGCAATGCGCCCACCCAATGAATGTCGTCGATCATCTCATGACGAACATTGTCCGGCAAAACACTGTTGCCGAGCCCGCGCAGCATGCGACGTCCGACAGGCTGGCCAAAGAGCATGCTTCTGTGGGTATCGACAGCAATCATCCTGAGATCAGGAAAGAGCTCACGAAGGAAGCCTCCGGTTCCGCAAAGCGATCCCCCGGTGCCCACGCAGCCGACGAGGCAATCGATGCGGCCGAATGATCGAACAACGAGGTCGGCCAGGCGTGCGTAGGCAAGACGGTTTTCCGGACTGTCGTATTGTCGAGGCCAATACGTGCCCGGGCTATCTTGCAGGGTCTGCTGAAGATACTGGAGCCGACCGCGCTGATTGCCGTCTCCTTGAGGATCGTCGATGGCCATGACTTTGGCACCAAGTTGTTCCAGTCGCCGCCTGAGTTTCAGGTCGATGAGGCTGGAGGCCGTGACAAGTGTAAGCGCATAGCCACGAACCGCAGCCAGCATGGCGATGGCGAGGCCGAATGTGCCCGACGTCGTTTCGATGATGTGACCTTCCTGCCTGAGGCGCCCTGACGCTTCCGCCTGATCGACCATGAACCGGGCGGGGATCAGCTTCATGAGGGAAAAGCAGGCGGCGTTGAGGTTAGGTGCGAGTTGGGCAAATCGCGGCGTCTCATAAGCGCGTAAATAGTCTTGCGCCGCGCTCACTGGATTAGCCCCATTTCGGCATTAAGGGCAAACGTATGGACGCCTTGGAGGCCTGCGCCGCTCACCTCCCTTGCGAGCTCAGCAGCGCGCATGGCCGCCCTGGGTGCGTTGGCATCCAGAAGAATGCCGATCAACGTGCCGCTGTGGGCCACCTGCACACCGCACGCGTCATGCGCCCGTGCTATATCCAAAACGGTATTGAAGGATGCCTTCGGCAGATGCCTCTGACTGATACTGGCGCTGATGGTTGCGACACGTCCAAGCAGGCGGGGATCTTGTTGTCGGATTGAGCGGTTCGCCAGTCCCCGCAGAACACGGAACAGCCCGATTTCCTCACCATCGTAACGTGCCCGTGGCATGCTTAGCGTATCGATCGGCCGGGCACTGCCGTCCCTGAAACCCACCAAGAGAAGGGGCGGGAATTCGCCACCGAAATGTTCTATCGTACGGCCTTCCCGGTGGGCGAAGAGGAGAGGTTGGTCGCCGTACGCAATGGCGTCGCTTGCCCCTTCGGCGGCCACCGCCAGTCGCGCAATCGTTGACTGGCGCAGCGTGAGGCCCGCTCCAGCTGCCACCGCACGAATCGCTGCAATGACGTCTGCGGTCGAGGAACCATAGCCATGCCCTATCGTAATAGGGCTTTCGATCGTAAGTTCTCCACCTCCTTCAGCTACTCCGATATGCTCGAGCGTGAGGGCCGCCGCGCGTGCCGCTTTGGTCCGGTTTGCAGGCCGCGGTCGAATCCCAGTTTGTTCATGCGGCCAGAAAGTCGCCAGCGACTCTTGCGAAGTGAGCGGCAGGGTTACGAGTCCGCGGCAAAGCCTTCCGTTTTCCCCTTCAAAGACGCCTTGGAGGAATTCCCCATGATGGGCGTGCGCTCGTCCGACTCCTACCGCCAGAGGCAGCCTGAGAGTCTCGTTGTTGATGTTGCTCGAATTTGTCCGATGGCCGGATCTCGGCATCCCCGTCTTTGTCACCACGTCATCTCCTCACCTGGAATTGACAGATGATGCGTATGACTGATCCATGCTGTCACTCGCCAAATCTTGGTAGCGCCACTGGCAAGCGCATCATGCAAAGATATCGACAAGATCGGCCCGCCGAATAGGGCGTCCGATACTGGACTAGGCACAGCAGCACTCGTCGAGTGCGGTTGGCCATGCTGACAACCGTTCCGAAACAGTGCACCATGCACCGTGTCTTCATTATTGTTCTTGTAAGGAGAGTTGGACTGCTCACCCTGTGTCAATACTGAGATTTGGCGATAGCCCGCAGCGGCCAAAAGCGCTCAAACGCGTTTTGTCGTCAACTTGAGTTTGAGCAGAGATGCGGAGCTCCATCCAACTCGCGACCCTCAATTATGCACTTGTGGTCGCGGAGGAGGGCAGCTTTCTTCGCGCCTCGCGACGCGCAGGGATCGATCATTCCGCGCTCAGCCGGCGCATACGCGATCTGGAATACGCGGTGGGTACGAGGATATTCCATCGCCATGCTCGCGGCGTCGGCCCAACCCCGGCCGGCGAGCGCTTCCTGGAGCGTCTACGCTCCGTGCTGCTCGAGCTCGACAACACGCTCAGCCTGGCCAGGTCCGGCACCAAAGATGACCAACAAAAGCTTTCCATCGGCTCCAACGGGATCATGCTTGCCGGGCGAGCCTTGGATGCAATCATCGAGTTCGGGCAATCTCATCCCAATGTGACCGTCAGCTTGACGGAGAGTCCTTACCCTTCGCCTGAGGCTGCTCTGGGTGCCACCCAGGTCGACGTGGTCGTGACCTCCTCCTCCCGATTTACCGGCGGCGCGTTCGAATTGACGCTGTGGAAAGACACTCTGGCTGTCGTTCTTGCCTCAAATCATTCTCTCGCCAGCCGTTCAGTGATCGAGTGGCACGAGTTGCACCAAGAGACGTTGCTGGTGCGCAGGGGCGAAGCATTTCAGCTCGCCGACGCTGTTGGACGCGGCGTGCAGCTTCCTCCAATCGTCGAACATCACGTCAGTGCGGGCATCCTTTTGCGCCTTGTCGGAAACGGGCTTGGAGTCGCTCTGATCCACGACCGAGATGCCGACAGTGTTCCTCAGGATGCGGTCTGTCGTAAGCTGCGGATCGGGGGCAAACCAATCCAGATCTCCAGTTTAGCCCGTTGGCGCCCCGACAACGCCAATCCTGCCCTGCCGACCTTCATCTCATTCCTGCGAGATCGGTATTCGTGCTGACAGTCATCCGACCGGCATGACCCGAACAATCACCCGGTTTAAAGTGCATCGGGCCCTGGCAACGCTCTGCCTGTCGTCATGAATCGTGTCAGCATCAGTGCGATCGGTTTTCGGTGCCAATCCCCCAAGGCGTCCGCACGTTTAACGCGCCCCTTCCCTCTTCTCGCCTTGCACCGCTGGGTCGATTTCTCCTTGCAAAACTGGAACTATACTCCATAATTGCAAGGATGATTGAACGCCGCATCAGCACAGAACTCACTGAGATGCTGGACAGCATGCCCGCTGTGGCGCTGCTCGGGCCGCGTCAGGTCGGCAAGACAACCCTGGCGCTGGAAATAGCCGAACGGCGTCCTTCGATCTATCTCGACCTCGAATCGGACGCCGACCGCGCGCGGCTTGCCGAGCCGGAGCTTTATCTGGCCGAGCATCAGGACAAGCTGGTTATCCTGGACGAGGTTCACCGGCTACCGAACCTGTTCCAGAACCTGCGCGGGCTGATCGACCGCGGTCGGCGTGGCGGTCGCAAAGTCGGCCGCTTCCTGCTCTTAGGTTCGGCGTCGATCGATCTTATGAGGCAGTCAGGCGAGACCCTTGCCGGCCGCATTGCCTATCTCGAAATGCATCCGATCGACGGTCTCGAGGTCGGCGCTGCCGACCTTGGGCCGCTATGGGTACGCGGCGGCTTCCCCGACAGCTTTCTGGCCGCGAGTGACCGCGCCAGCCAGCGATGGCGGCTGGATTTCATCCGCACCTATCTGGAACGCGACATCCCCCTCCTCGGTCCGCGCATCCCTGCCGAGACGTTGCGTCGCTTCTGGACCATGCTGGCGCACCGTCAAGCCGGCCTGCTCAACGCTGCCGAGTTCGCCCGCGCGCTCGGCGTCGACGCCAAGACAGTCGCGTCCTATCTCGACCTGCTCGTCGATCTCCTGTTGGTTCGCCGGCTGGAACCCTGGCATGCCAATGTTGGCAAGCGCTTGGTTAAATCCCCGCGCGTCTACGTTCGCGACAGCGGCATCACCCATGCGCTGCTTGGTCTCGCCACGCAGGAAGACGTGCTTGGGCACCCAGTGGCCGGCGCCTCCTGGGAAGGCTTTGTTATCGAGACCCTCACCGCGGCCGCCCCTGCCGGCACGCTGAGCAATTTCTACCGAACAGCTGCGGGCGCGGAGATCGACCTGCTGCTCACGTTGCCGGGCCAACGCGTCTGGGCCATCGAGGTCAAGCGTAGCCTGACGCCGAAGGTGGAAAAGGGTTTTCATCAGGCCTGCGAGGATCTTGCTCCGGTGCGGCGCATCGTCGTCTTTCCCGGATCAGAGCGTTTTCCGCTCCAGCACGGCGTTGAAGCGATGCCCCTGCAAGACTTAGGCCGGGCGCTGCTTGGCCAAACATGATAGAATAGCTTTGGTATTCATCCCGTCAGGGCGGAGGCTCAAAAGGCCCCTCTCGTCCTAGGCTCGAGACGGTGGTGAAGGTCGACGGTTTGTTTGTTTAGCCTCACGATGAGGCTACACGTCTGTCAGCCCTGCTGTCTTGGTCTTCGTCTGGCCGGTTTCATAGGAATCTGACGCGACCTTGATCGCCAGCCGACAGCAATGCTGATCTTGAGCAGATGCGGGGTGGCTCTCAGTGCGGACAACCGTCAGGCCGAGCAGACAAGCATCAGGCCGATCGCTGCCTTTGATTACCCCGAGTTCGTCTGGGAACGCATTCGGCCGAATGCCCTGTCCGTTGCCATGAATCGTGCCAGCATTGGCGCGATCAGCTTTGCCGGATCTGCGATTGTCTGGCCGCTTTCACGGCCAAGCACATCGGCATAAGCGACAAGGTCGCGATGAACGGCGGCAGGCAGTTCGACCGTGATCTTGACCGGACGGTCATCGGGAATGGCGGAAAGTTTCAGCTTGGTCATGATGGATCCTTCCCGCCGTACGGCGCCAGCACCAGGTCGTGATTGACGATGACGCGAACCGGGAAACCGGGCCGCACGGTGAGCGTCGGCTGGACATTGAGCTGATTGCGCACGAGCTGCTGGCCAATATCGGAGGCCGAATCCTGCGCGCTTTCGCGGATGGCCTTGGCGATTTCGCTTTCGTCGTCGCTGGACCCAAGCGATGTCCCAATGCCCAGCAATGTCGAGAGTGCTGCGGCACGGAACATCTGGCCCCAATGATGGTCAACCTCGTCTTCAAGTCCGGAAAATCCTTCAGCGTCTGCGCCCTGCTGGCGCTCCAGCACGATTGAAGTGCCGTCCGGCATGATCAGCCGGTTCCAGACCAGCAGCACGCGCGACTGGCCGAAGGCGACCTGGCTGTCGTATTGGCCGATCAGCCGTGCACCCTGCGGGATCAGGAGGAATGAGCCCGTTGGGCTGTCGTAGACATTTTCCGTGACCTGAGCGGTGATCTCGCCAGGCAGGTCGGAGCGGATGCCGGTGATAAGGGCAGCTGGTATGACAGTGCCGGCTTGCACCACATAGGGCGAGGCCTTCTCGGCGAGCCGATTGGGACTGACGGTGCGAAGGTCTGGCTCGGCATTGACGAAGGCCAGCTTGCGATCCTGCATGTTTTGCGCGGCACCAGGATCGATCGGTGGCGGCCCGGGGGGCAGAGTCAGACCAGATTGGGTGTCCGGTTCTATGACACTGCTGCCAGCAGCCTGTCGTGCGTGCCCAGCTCTCGTGTTCGTATCGGTGAAGAGCTTCGCCACGCGTGCGGCCTCGATCTCGGCCAGTCGGCGCTGCTCCTCCGGATCGGCGCGCGGTCCACTGACGTTGGACGCCCCAACCGGCTGGCCGCGCTCCTGGGCACGCAAGATCGGCCGGCCCAAATCGCCAGGCAGCGCGGGGCCGAGTTGCGGAACACCGGCATAGTCTTTCGGCAGCTTCTGTAGCCCGTCGGCCGTTGAGCGGTTTTCGGTGGTGAAAAGCTCGGGCGGCTGTTCGGTTCCGCGCTGTCTGGTGTCGAGCGCCCAAATCAACGTGCCGAGGATCGCAGCGCTGGCAACTCCACCAACGCCTATCAGCACCTTGCGCGACAATCGCGTGACCCTGGCCGGTTCGGGCCGCAGGCGCAGTTCCGCTCGAATGTCCTGGTTGGGTGCATTTGCAGGATCGCTCATCGGAACAGCCTCGTGCTGGGCGAGGTTCGTTTGCCGTCCGTGCGCACGATGCGGACGCGCTTTTCGCTTGTTTTGTCGCCGAGCCTCAATTCAGCGGCGGCAAACAGCCGATCAACGACGTAGTAGTTCTGGCGAGCACGGTAGTTGACCAGTTCCGAGCCGCCCGACGGGCCGATGACAAAGAGCGGCGGCATTTCGCCCTGCCCTATGCCTGACGGGAACTCGATGTAGACTTTTGCACCGTCATCGAAGGCGCGAAGCGGCCGCCAGGGTGCTGTGTCGCCCTCGATGCGATAGCGGAAATTCAGCTTCTGGATGTCGACGCCGGACGCAACCGGCTGTGCGGCGGAAGCCTGCGCGTTCTGGCGCCGCAGCGCAATCAGCTGGTCCTGTGGATACTGCCAGGAGACGGAAGCCATGTAGGTGTTTTCGGTCGAACGCAGCTCGAGATGATAGGTGCGGCGGTCGCTGTTGATGACGAGATTGGTCTGGAGATCTGGCCGTGTCGGCTTCACAAGAATATGGACCTGCTGGCGCTCCCCTGCCCCGCTTTGTGTGTCGCCGATGATCCAGCGCACCGTGTCGCCGGCGGCCACAGGCCCGGAGCCGACAAGCTGTTCGCCGGGCTGCAAGGCGATGTCGGTGACCTGGCCGGGCGCGGCATAGATCTGGTAGAGCGCCCCCTCACTCCAGGGATAAAGCTGGATGGCATTGACGAACCCGTCGCGAACCGGCTGCATTCTTGCTGCCTCGTTCGCCTGGCTGATCCGCTGCTTCGGATCGGTCGGCTCCGGCTTTACCTTCGTGGCGTCGACCGGTTTCAACTGACCCGGCAGCGGAAGCGGTTTCGGCACTTCGACCACCTTCACCGGACCAGGCGGGTCGACCTTGCGCACGGCCGGCACCGCATCGTCATAGGCGATCTGCGGCGGAATGTATTTTTTCGAAGCACAGCCGGCGAGCGCCGTTGCCGACAGCAGCGCCAGGGCAAGCCTACGTGCCTTGGGCGCATTGCGCGTGGCCGGTCTCGCCGATCTCCTTGTTCGTGCCGCACACATCATGAAAGCTCCTTCGACCAGCTGATGGCGTTGACATAGACGCCGAGCGGATTGGCTTTCAGCCGATCGGCGTTGCGAGGTTGTTGAATCACGATCGTGAGGATTGCGGTCCAGCGCTCGGTGCCGGCCAGGTTGCCGTTCTCGTAGCGGCGCTCGTGCCAGGCGACGCGGAAGGAATCGGGCGAAGCACGGATGACGCTGGAAACCTCGATCGCGATCTGGAGTTTGCCCACTTTGGCAAACGGGTCGTTCAAGCGGGCGTAATCATTGAGAGAAATGGCGCCTCTGTCCGTGGTGTAATCGTAGGCGCGCAGCCAATTTTGGCGCACGATGACCGGGTCGGCCGGAATGCTTCTGACCTGCTCGATGAAGCGGGCCAGATGCCAGGCGATCTGGGGATCGGTCGGCCGATAGTCGGCAACGGCCGGGGCGACAAGCTGCGCCTCGCCAAACTTGTCGACCTGAACCACCCAGGGAACCACCGAGCCGCGCGTCGACTGCCAGATCAATGCGGATGCAAAACCGCCGGCCAGGACGAGCGAGCCGAAGGCCATCAGCCGCCAGTTCTTCGCCTGGACGCGAGCCGAGCCGATGCGCTCGTCCCAAATCTGGGCTGCACGCTGATATGGCGTCTCAGGGTGAGGCGTTTTTGCATAACGAACGAAAGGGCGTCTAAAGGGGTTCATCGGCGGTCGTCCTGATCGAGGGAAACATTCATCGAGCCGCCGCCATCATCACTCGAATGGACAGAATGGGCGGCGGCGCTGGCGCCATGGCTCATGGCTTGGCTGCGCTTCATGCGTTTTGCCCATGCGGGCGGGGCGTCGGAACTGGCCTCGGTGGTCGGCCAGTCACCGGAGGAAGCCGTGCCCGACGAGTGCTTTCCAGTCGTCGCAGTCCAAGCCGCAAAGCGACCGGCCTCATAGCTGTCGGACAGCGCCGACGCAGCGCGCGACATGGCCTGCCTCACCGGTTGAACGGCAGCTCTGGCGCCAGCCCTGGCGACACCTGCCATGCCGGCGGCGACCGAGCCTGCACCGTCTCTTCCAGATGTCGCCGCGCCAAGTTCCCAGGCGGCAGAAGTGCTGCCGGCCAGGTGTGCGCCGCCGCGTGCGGCTGCTGCCGACATACGCGCACCGGCATTGAGAGCGCCTGCTGCGCCGCTCAATCCGGCGCGAGCACCCATAGCGCCAGCCACGCCAACGCCGCCAGCGACGAGGCTCGCGCCAATAGCGGCACCTGCGCCCATTTGCGGGGCACCAGAAACCAGCCCCGTCGCAATGCCGGGACCGAAGATCGACAGCCCCATCAGCGACAGAGCGCCCAGGACGAGCGACAGCGCATCCGTGATTGTGGGCTGCTCGGCACCGAAGCCTTGGGTGAACTCGCCGAACAGGCCCGAACCGATGCCAACGATGACGGCAAGGACCAGGATCTTCACGCCGGAGGCAACGATGTTGCCGAGCACTTTTTCGGCAAGAAAGGCGGTCCGGTTGAACAGCGCAAAGGGGATCAGCACAAAGCCGGCAAGCGTCGTCAGCTTGAATTCGACCAGCGTGACGAAGATCTGGACGGCCAGAAGAAAGAACGCAATCAGTACGATCGCCCAGGCGATCATAAGCACTACGATCTGGACGAAATTCTCGAAGAACGAGACGTAGCCCATCAGCTGGCTGGCGGCCTCGAGGATCGGATTGCCGGCGTCGATGCCGACTTGCGCGACGCGGCCCGGCTGCAGCAATGCCGAGCCGGAAAGTGCCGAACCACCAGCCTTCAGGCCGAGCCCGGAAAAGCTCTCGAAGACAATGCCGGCGAGGCGGTTGAAGTTGCCGATGACGAAAGCGAAGAAGCCGATATAGAGCGTCTTCTTCACCAGCCGGTGCAGCACGTCCTCGTCAGCACCCCAAGCCCAGAACAGGCCGGCAATCGTGATGTCGATGACGATCAGCGTGGAGGTCAGGAATGCCACCTCGCCGCCGAGCAGGCCAAACCCGGAATCGATGTAGCGAGTGAAAGTCTCGAGGAAGCGGTCGATGACGCCGGTGTCGTTCATGGCGCCACCGTTTCCCGATGTAGCCGGTCTTCCGCGAGAGGCGATGTTGGCGGTTGCAGCGGCAACATTCGGCTCGGGTCTTTTTCGATCGACGGAGCCGGATTCGGCGCTACGGGACGAGATGGCTGCAGGAAGCGTCGGCGGCCTTCAGCCCAGGCTTTCCTGCAGGTGTCGTCATCAATCGCCGCCATGCCGATGTCCCGGCATCTGGCAAGTTCGACGCTTGCCGGCTCGCCGCCCGAATGTGCGGAGCGCGGGGAGGACGCGTCCTGCGAGCCGTCGCCGCGCAGCGCCATGAAGGCGGCGGTCATGGCGGCGCCAAGGGCAAGAACAGCTGTCATCCGGGCGGCGATCTTGAGATCCATGCGGTCTTCGCCTCAGTCGTGGAACATTTTTACGGGTGACGGGCTGTAGCTGCTGCCCGTCATGAAACGGCTGAACTGTTCCCGTGCCTGCTCCTGCGCGGCTGCCCTCCTCGCCTGCTCAAGGGCCTCGGCCCTGCCTTGTGCTGCCAGCATCGCGGTGAGATCGGCAACTTGCTTGGCCTGCACGGCAAGAAGCTGGTTGCCGGCCTGCGTCGCCTGCAGCACGCCGACAGCCGACTGGCTGGCGCTGACCAGCGCACTCGTCTGCCCTTGTGTCCCTGCGATGTTGTCGACTGCGACGGCGCCGGTTTTCAGCGAATGCTCGAAGGCAGACACCGAGGTCTGCCAGCGCTGGCGCGCGCCCTCGACAAGCTGCTGGCTGGAGAGTTCCGAACCGAAATTCGTGTAAGTGGAGGCAAACTGGCTCTCGATATCCTGGACGCTATAGGCCAGCTTCTCGGCCTCGCCGAGCAGGGTCTTCATCTCGGAAAAATCGCCCTCGATCTGGCCAAGCAGCGAGGTCGGCAGCGACGTGAGATTCTTCGCCTGGTTGATCAGCATCTGCGCTTCGTTTTGCAGCGAGGTGACCTGGTTGTGAATCTGCTCCAGGGCACGTGATGCCGAAAGCAGGTTTTCGGCATAGTTCCTGGGATCGAACACGATCAGCGCTGATGCTGGTGCCGATGAAAGCGCCGTGACGACGGCGATGGCGCCGGCTGCCGCCATGCGACGGATACGGCTGCCTGCAAGAATGGAATTCATGACGAAATCTCCTTGGTGGACTGGTCGATCACGTTGGTGAGACCTGGGATGAGGTCGGCCGCCCAGGAGAGACCGCGCTCCGCTAGCCAGGCCTCGAGGAAATGGTCTCGGCCTGCCTCGGTGACTATCCGGTCGATCGCGGCCTGGTCGGATTTGGACGATGTGGCGCAGAGCGCCAGCGCGATCGGACCGAGCCCCAGTTCGAACAGACGGTTGCCGCGGCGGCTTTGACAGTAATAGTCGCGCTTCGGTATCGCCCGGGCGATGATCTCGATCTGGCGATCGTTGAGGCCAAAGCGTCGGTAGATCTCGGTGATCTGCGGCTCGATGGCGCGCTCGTTCGGCAAGAACAGCCGCGTCGGGCAGCTTTCGACTATTGCCGGCGCGATTGGCGATCCGTCGATGTCGGAAAGCGACTGCGTGGCGAAGACCACGCTGGCGTTCTTCTTTCTCAGCGTCTTCAGCCATTCGCGCAGCTGGTCGGCGAAACCGCCATCGTCGAGCGCCAGCCAGCCCTCGTCGATGAGCAGCAGTGTTGGCCGGCCGTCCATCCTCTGCTCGATGCGGTGGAACAGATAGGCAAGCACGGCGGGAGCAGCACCCGTGCCGATCAGGCCCTCGGTTTCGAACGCCTGGACGGAGGCTTCGCCGAGACGCTCGTGCTCGGCATCAAGCAGCCGGCCATAAGCACCGCCGATGCAGTAGGGGCCAAGGGCCTGTTTCAGCGGCGAGGACTGCAGCAGCACGGACAGGCCAGTCACCGTTCTCTCCTGGACTGGCGCAGAAGCCAGCGATGTCAGTGCCGACCACAGATGTTCCTTGACCTGCGGCGTGATGGTCACGCCCTCGCGCAGCAGAATGTCGACAAGCCAGTCGGCCGCCCAGGCCCGCTCTGGCGTATGATGGATGCGGGCAAGCGGCTGTAGCGCCACGGTATGAACGTCGTCCGACAGATCGGACAAGGTGAGCAAGGGCAACGGATCGTCAGAGCCCTGCCCGCTTTCAGCATTGCTTCCGAGACTGTGCCAATCACCATTCATGGCGAGCATGGCAGCTCGGATTGAGCCACCGAAATCGAAGGCAAAGACCTGGCTGTTCTCGTAACGCCGGAACTGAAGCGCGATCAGCGCCAACAGGACCGACTTGCCGGCGCCCGTCGGGCCGATGACTAGGGTGTGGCCGACGTCTCCAACATGCAGGCTGAACCGGAATGGTGTGGCGCCCTCCGTCCTGGCGAAGAACAGCGGCGGCGCTCCAAGATGCTCGTCCGCGATCGGACCTGCCCAGACCGCGGAGAGCGGAATCGTGTGCGCAAGGTTGAGCGTGGAAAGCGGCGGCTGGCGAATATTGGCATAGACATGGCCAGGGATGCCGCCCAGCCAAGCTTCGACAGCATTGACGCCTTCGGCGATGCAGGTGAAGTCCCTGCCCTGAATGATCTTTTCAACCAGACGCAGCTTTTCGTCCGCAAGCGACGGATCGGCGTCCCAGACTGTCACGGTGGCGGTGACATAGGCTTCGCCGATCTGATCAGAGCCCAGGTCCTGGAGCGCCGCGTCCGCATCGGCCGCCTTGTTGGCGGCGTCAGAGTCGACGAGAACGGATGCCTCGTTGGTCATCACCTCCTTGAGGATCGCGGCGACGGATTTTCGTTTCGCGAACCACTGACGCCGTATCTTCGTCACCAACTTGGTCGCGTCGGTCTTGTCCAGCATGATCGCCCGCGTCGACCAGCGGTAGGGAAGGCAAGCCGATTAAGATCGTCGAGAATCCCCGGGAAGGTCATCGTCGGAAACCCGGTGATGGTGAGTGTGCGCAGATGCGCATCGCCAAGCCTCGGCTCTAACCCGCCGGCCAACGGCTGATCGACAAGCAGAGCGTCGAGATGCATCGGCGTTTCTGGCACGCGAACGCGATGCCGCTTGGTCGAAATGGTTGAGTGCAGGTAACTCAGCGTCTCTCCGTCATCGAGCCAGTCAGCTTCGGGAACGAAGCCCTCGATGAGGTTGAGCAGGCGGTCGGTCCGATCGATAAAAATCTTCAGGAGCTCCCAAGGATCGACGCCCGTCTTTTCCCGGCCTTCGTAGAGCCAGCTCTCCATTCGCGACGCTTCCTCGGCCGGAGGCAGCCACACGAAGGTGAGGAAGTAGCTGCTTTCAAACAGCACACCGGAGTCTTCGAACTGTTCGCGACGCTCGATGTCGAGAAGTGCGGATGCGCAATCCGGGAACCGGCTGTCTGGGTAGCCGCCGGCAGGATTGCGCTGCGCTTCGACAAAAATTGCCCAGCCGGAGCCGAGCCGGCGAAGCGCGCCGTTGAGCCGCGCGGTCGTGCCGACCAGCTCGGCCGGCGTGGCGGAGTCCAGATCCGGCCCGCGAAAACGCGCCGTCCTTTGAAAACTGCCATCCTTGTTGAGCACCACGCCCGGCGCCACCAGTGCAGCCCACGGCAGATAGTCGACGAGGCTGGCGCCGCTCTTTCGGTATTCCGCGAGGTTCATCATGATGAGGAGCTCAACAGCCGAAATGCGAGGGATAGCGAAGGTGCCGGCGGGCCACGTCGACGAACTGCGCATCGCGCTTTGCCGCCCAGACGGCCACGAGATGCCCGACCGCCCAGATGACGAGCCCGGCGATCCACAAGCGAAGTCCCAATCCGATCGCGCCGGCCAGCGTGCCGTTGGCAATCGCGACTGCACGCGGCGCGCCGCCGAGCAGGATCGGCTCGGTGAGCGCGCGATGCACCGGCGCGAAAAAGCCACGGATCTCTTCCTCCATCAGATCAGCGCTCCGCCGCCGAAGGAGAAAAAGGACAGGAAGAACGAACTTGCCGCGAAAGCGATCGACAGCCCGAAGACGATCTGGATCAGCCGGCGAAATCCGCCCGACGTGTCGCCGAAAGCGAGCGACAGGCCGGTTACGATGATGATGATCACTGCCACGATCTTGGCGACTGGACCCTCAATCGATTCGAGAATTTGCTGAAGGGGCTCCTCCCAAGGCATGGAGGAACCGGCAGCATGGGCGGGCGCAATCGTCATGATCGCAGCGGTCGCCGCATACGACAGCTCCACGGCAAGCTTACGGAAAGTCGAGGAATTGAATCGGATCCGGGTCATTCTGAAGCTCCATAGGGCGAGTGGTGATTCACGGTCGTTGTGGTCTCGAAATTTGCTTCCAGGGTGCGGTAGTCGCCGGTGGCCGGATCGAGCCCGTCGACCAGGGCGATCTCGACGAGCCGGCGCGCTGAGCCGCGGCCAGCGAGAACTGCGATGATATCTATGGTTTCGCCAATCAGTGCGCGCGGAACCGTAACGACGGCCTCCTGCACGAGCTGCTCCAGGCGGCGCAATGCGCCAATGGCAGAATTGGCGTGGATGGTGCCGATGCCGCCGGGATGGCCGGTGCCCCAGGCCTTCAACAGATCGAGCGCTTCCGCGCCGCGTACCTCGCCGATCGGGATGCGGTCGGGCCGAAGCCGCAATGATGACTTCACCAGATCGGAAAGCGAGGCGACACCGTCCTTGGTGCGCAGCGCTACAAGATTGGGCGCAGCACACTGCAACTCGCGTGTGTCCTCGATCAGCACGACGCGCTCGGCGGTTTTAGCCACCTCCGCCAAAAGCGCGTTGACCAGCGTGGTCTTGCCGGTCGATGTGCCGCCGGCCACCAGCACGTTCTTCCGTGTCTCGACGGCAAGCTGCAGTACGTCAGCCTGGCCTTCGGTCATGATGCCGGCAGCGACATAATCTTGAAGCGTGAACACCGCGACTGCCGGCTTGCGGATGGCGAATGTTGGTGCCTTAACGACAGGCGGCAACAGACCCTCGAACCGTTCGCCCCCGGGCAGTTCAGCCGAAACGCGCGGCGAGCCCGAATGCACCTCCGCACCGACATGGTGCGCGACCAGCCTGACGATCCGTTCGCCGTCGGCCGCGATCAGGATTTCATTGCTTGCAACGAGTCCTTCGCTGAGACGATCAACCCACAGGCGACCGTCGGGATTGAGCATCACCTCGACAATGGCTGGATCGTCAAGGAAGCCTGCGATGGCCGGGCCGAGGGCGGTGCGCAGCATGCGCGCGCCGCGCGACGCCACTCCCTTGCTGGCATGATGGTTGTTCGCCATGCGGGTCCCCGTTTCTCCCCACGAACTGGTTCGTGGCGCGGTCGGGGATCATTAGAAAAGGCAGGAGTGCCGGCCTTGCAACAAGCAAAACCGGCGATCGTGGCATGACGTGCAGAGACTTGCGAAATGCGGTGCCGCGACCGCGATAGCTCAGCAACCCGGTGCCCGACTGGCCATCGCCGCTCCAGCAGAACAGCCCGCTATGTCTAGGGCGGCCACAAGCGAAGCCCGATTAGAAAATCATTGTTGGCATCGACGTTTCCAAGGATCGGCTCGACGTGCATGTTTTGCCTTCCGGCGAGACGTTCTCGGTGGAGAACGACCACGCGGGGGTGGAGGATCTGGTTCGGCGGCTGGCAGCCGCCCAATTAGTTCGATTCTGTCGGCTGAGCCTACATCAAGGGGTGTCATGCCAATTGGTCCCAAAGCAGAGGAAGCTGGCGTCTTTCGTCCCTCCGATCTGGCGCTGCTGGGCCGCGTCTTCGATCGGTTGGAAGTTGAGGGCCAATTCAGCCGGCCAACATGTAGCTCAGACATTCACAGCCGCGACGCTGGTCGCGCGAATAAATGATTAGCCTCGTCGAAAACGGCCCTTGGGAGGACCCGAAGCTCGCTTGCTTCGTAGGGGAGATGCTCGAGATACTGCGTCGTCAGCCGGGCAACCACTTGCGCTTGGGCCAGGTCGCGACGGCGCTTGATTGGCTCGCGATCCGCTCGTTTTGAGACCCAGAACTTGTGAGCGGCAAAAATACGCGGATCGGGAACCACGAGCCGTAACGGTCCGCCTTTTTCATCGATGGCGATTGCTTCGAAAGCAGGGGCACTTTCCAACCATGCCAGGCCGGCGATCTCGGCGGCCACCAATTCGTCGTCGGCCTTCCCGACAGTTTCCCGGCTCGGCTTCCACGCCGGGTTTGCAAGCGGTTTGATCAGATCCACGAGGTATCCGTCGCGGTTCACCGCGCGGAACGTGGCGGATGAACGCTCGAAAGACCGATCGACCTTACGCAAAAGGTTGATGAGCGCTCCATGTTCGACGTTGGCGCCAGACATGATCCTGAGGGACTGGCGCGAGTCCATGAGGAGATCGATATCTTGCGTCGATGTGATTCCGGGATCCACGAACACTCCGGCCGCCGCCTCATAGGCGTAGACCGCATTCGTGCCTGCAATACGAATGCCTTCCCCGAGAAGACCGGCGTCATCGATTGCTCTGATAATTCTTGCGGCGATCAGGGGAACACGTCCAAGCCGGAGCGCGCGATTGACAGCAGATTGGCGCTCCATCTGCTCCTGTCGCGCAGAGAGCGTTTCTTGGGCCGACGCGCGAGCTGCTTCCCAATCCGCCTTGAGAGCTTCGCTCGTCGGCGAGCGCCGACCCTCTGCCTTTTGGTGTCGTACGCCCGCGGCGTCGTAGTAGCTTCGCATCAGGTGGTCGATGCTGTTCACGGTGTGCCAGACGAGGGATCCCCGAAAGCTCTTCGCCTTCCTTTGGGCCTCCTTGAGCGCAATGAAGCGCTGGTCGGAATTGACTTTTTCCCGACGCTGATCGTTATTTAATTCAACAAAATCAGCCAATTCAACAGTTACCCTACGTTTAGCTCCGAGCTGTTGCAAGACACAATAGGCGGCGGAGCGGCCGATTGCAACAGCTCTCACGTGATTCCATTGCGACTGTTGAAGTAGCTGAATTAATTAAAAAATATGACGACGACGCAGCTTTTCTACGGCAGCGCAGTCCAAGCAAAGGCGCCGCTCGAACGCGGCCTTCGCTGGTTCTATTCGATCCGCAGACCGGGCCAGTGCAAACGGTCTGAGAAAGCTACCAATGTGGCGGAACAAATCATGATCATTTCTCATTGTGGTGATCATCGAGGGAGATTGATCATGGGCGACCAGCACAACCCAAAAATCGAGGCATCGGCAAATGTCGAAAAGGACCCGGAAGATTGGGTCAGCGGAGCTGACCCAATGACTCCCGCGCAAGCCTCCTATTTGAAAACTCTTGCCGAACAGGCCGACGACCCTGACGCCTACGCTGATGGCCTCAGCAAGGCGGAGGCTTCTAAACGCATTGATGCACTGCGGGAGAAGTTAGGCCTGTAGCGTCTGCTCGTGGCTTTTCGTCTCCAGCGAAGGACAGCCGACCGGGTCGGATTGGGACAGTTTCTGAATTCTGCGCGTTGCTGCCACTCGCGATCGAGACGACAAACGGCGGATGGGAGTGGCTTATACGGGCAGCAGCCCGGCATCCGCCCTAAGCTCGCCAAGACTCGCGCCCGCCGGTCCAATCCTGCTGTCGAAACAGATCAGGACGTCCCGATGAGGGCGATGGTCAGCAGAGACACAAAAAGGATAAGGGCAATCGCAGCGCCCCAGAAGAGAACTTTTTCGGTGCCGCGTTGCTCTTCCTCGCGAGATATGTCTTTCGCCATTGCATGCATCCTTTGCGAAGGTCAACGACTTAGCAACGTGCCGCGCCAACGCTGAGTTCCTGGCAGCTATCTTGCCCCTTCGGCACTGAGAGAAAGCTCTCGGAATCAAGCCTCGTGTTGTCCAACCGTCGGTTGGTGGACGTATTGCAGCTGATGCATCTAAAGTTCCCTTGATCCGCGCGCACAGGGCATGCCCGACCCCGAGCCCCCGCCCGGTGCAACAGCGCGTGATCGGCCCCGCCGCATCAAACTGTGCGGCGGGCTTTTTTTATTCACGCGATGGAACACCGGCGCGCAGGGAAAGTTCTGTCCCGGCAGCAAACTCTTTCCCTAATATTTTTGCTGCCAGATCGGATATCTCCGATCGGCCCGCGTCGTTCTTATCCTCCGGCGACGCGGGTTCGCCGTCCTCGCTATCGGCTGAGTAGTCACAGTACTAAACGACAGAATGATGCTGATCAGAATCCCGGTTCGGAGCATAAAACGTGAAGCTCTCACGTTGGATCACGATATCACTGGGCAATCTGCCCAGACCGACCCGCGACAACCAGGCCCACAATAGGCCTATGGCAACTATGATCAAACCAATGACAATCAGAGTTCTGGGCATGGCGGCATCCGGCCGGGACTATGGTGGCAGCCCGTGGCTTGTTCAATCTCATTGCTGTTTTTGCTCTCGTTGAGCCTCAATTTCTTTTGGTTCTTTCTTGTCGATCTTCGCCGTCTCATTGTCAGCATCGCCGACTGCGCGAAGCAAATTCGTCCATCTTGGCGTGCAGAGCCTGAGTATCGCGGTGCTCGGCGAGCTGGATGAACAGCGCCAATAATCCAGATCGCCAGTGTGGCAGCGCCATGCCAGCCAAGCCATTTTGGCCTGGGCACGGTCTGCAGTGTCCCAAATGCTCGGATCGGTCTCAGTCTCGTCACCAAGGCTCCTCGTTGACACTCGCCGAGAATACACCAGTTTGATCTGAAGACACTTCGAAGGTTGGCGCCCGCAAGCACCTGATGCTGGCGACTATTTTGATGAAAGACGGTCGAGGACAACTCCGGATGGACGCGTGCCGTCGAGCGACCAGATTGCAGTGTCGCCGCGCGTCGCCAGAGCGCATCCATCTTTCTCCGGCTCGCGCGTTGGAGGATGGCAGTTCGCCGGCTCGATTCCGGTGGCGAAGGGCAGATGTGCGCAATGGCCGTGGGCTCACAGCTTCGCCCACACGCTGGTGATGAATGGGTGAGGCTCGCAGCGCGTGGTTGTGGGTCGGCTGGAGGATGTGCTCGAAGCGGTCCGATTGTTCGAACTCGTCGATGACCGGGTGGTGGGTCGCCTACCTGGGACGTGATTTCGTGACGATCTGGGGCCAGGCGTTCAAGGCAGACGTCAGGTCTCGTGGCCGAAGATCGCGGCGGCGGCCGACGCTGGCTGTTCAATCTGTTCCCGTGGATGCTGATCGATCGGGTGACGGTTGAACCGATGACGCTAGAGATCACAGTCGGACCACCGCGTCTGGCGATCAACCAGGGACGCAGCTTCCTCGTCACCGAACCGGATGGCCAGATCGCCTGGCCCACGTATAACGGGTTGTATGCGTCTGACACACGCCTGATATCCAGCTGGCAGATCTTTGCCAATGGGCAACCATGGGACCTCCTCAGTTCCGGAAACATCGCCTACTTCGCCGCCAAGATCTATCTGGTCAATCAGGCGTTCGCGACCGAAACGAACCATGTGCCAGCAGGCAACCTGGGGCTGGTAATCGGCCGCGCCTTGGATGGTGGGCTGCATGAGGATTTTGAACTCGTAAACCACGGGCAAAAGCCAGTGCGCTTCAATCTGGAAGTTGCCATGCGCAGCGACTTTGCCGATCTTTTCGAAGTCAAGGCCGACGCAATCATCCGACGCGGACGTATTACCACGGAATGGTTGTCCAGAGCGGCGAGCCTTCGTACCTCCTACGCCAATCGGGACTTCAAGCGAGACGTCATCGTGAAGGTCCGCCGGACGGCCACAAAGCCCGTCTATGCCAATGGCCGGATCAGCTTCGACATCAAGCTCGAACCGGGCGCGACATGGCATGCTTGCCTTCTCTACGACTTTGGCAATGGCGAGACAATCTATCGGGCGCCGCGAGCCTGCATTGACAAATGCCTCGAGTCGAAGGCTGCAAAACGCCTCGGCGGATGGCAAGGCAGCGCCTTGAAGTTCAACTGTTCCAATGACGAATTTCACCGCTTCTACCATCAGGCGGTCGAAGACATGGCCGCGCTGCGGCTGCCGATCGAAGGCACGGACGAACTAGAATACGTGCCGGCCGCCGGACTGCCCTGGTTCATAAGCCTTTTCGGTCGCGACAGCCTGATAGTCTCGCTTCAGAATGCCCTGGTCTATCCAGATTTTTCGCGCGGCGCGTTGGACGTCTTAGGGCGATTTCAGGCCACCGAACGCGATGACTACCGCGATGCGGAACCGGGAAAGATAATGCATGAGCTGCGCACCGGCGAACTCGCTCATTTCAATTTGATCCCCCATACGCCCTATTACGGCACGGCCGATGCCACGCCTCTGTATCTTATCGTGCTCCACAACACCTGGCGTTGCACCGGTGACGCCAGCCTGCTCGAGCGACATATCGCAACGGCCGAGAAGTGCCTGGATTGGATTGACCGGTATGGGGATCGTGACGGCGACGGTTTCCAGGAATACGAAACCCGCTCGGCTGCCGGGTACGAGAACCAGAGCTGGAAAGACGCCGGTGACGCCGTGGTTTATCCTGATGGCACCCTGGTGAAGGGACCCAAGGCGCTTTGCGAATTGCAGGGCTATGTCTATGATGCTTGGCAGCGCATGGCTGAAATCTTCGATGCCAGAGGCGATGGCGATCGTGCCGGGCAGCTTCGCCTCAAAGCCAAGAGCTTGTTCGATAGATTCAACCAGGTCTTCTGGGACGAGGCGTCCGGCTTCTACGCATTCGCGTTGGATGGCGACAAGAAGCCGGTGCTGAGCGTCGCTTCCAACCCTGGTCACTGTCTTTGGTCGGGAATAGTCCCACCCGAACGAGCCGTCAGGGTGGTGCATAGGCTGACGAGGCCGGATATGTGGAGTGGTTGGGGGGTCCGGACACTTTCGGCCGATCACCCGGCCTACAATCCACATTCCTATCAACGCGGCTCTGTATGGCCGCATGACAACGGGTTGATCGCGCTCGGCTTCCGGCGCTATGGCTTTTTCGCGGAAGCCTGTCGCCTCTCTCGCGACGTGAGCAGCGCCGCAATCTACTTCATGCAACATCGAATGCCAGAGCTGTTCGCCGGATTGCCGCGAACGCCCACGACTTTCCCCGTGCAGTATAAGGGGGCGAACGTTCCGCAGGCATGGGCGGCCGGATCCTGCTTTTCGCTTCTGCAGGCGATCATCGGCTTCCAGCCCGACGCTCCAAATGGCAAGCTGTACATCGATCCCAGGCTGCCCGACTGGATAGAGGAACTCACCTTGAACGACTTGCGCCTGGGCAAAAATCGCCTCGAACTCCATTTATGGCGCGTCGGCGCCGAGACCCGTTGGCAAGTGCGCGACGGCGATCCTTCACTGGTGGAAGCGCGAAGTTGTGCCACCGGGCCGAACTTGCGCTTGGCCTGCGTATGAGGTGAGCTCCGGCGGAGCCATCTGCCCTATTTTCAGGACCTACGGGTAGAAACGGCCGCGCATCTGCTCAAGACGAGCAACATGAACCCGGACCAGATCGCTGCCACGCCGTTTGCGTTGAAGGTTGCGATGGTGGTCATTCGTCACCTCAAGCCGATCCGCTCGATTGCACCCGCGGATTGCCGTGACAAAGCTCCCTTCCCCCGCCTTGGAAGTGCTTAGCTGTCGTCCTTATAAGACTTGGCGGCTTCATCGATCTTACGCCAATCGTTTCCGTGGCGCCGCACAAGCTCCCGCGCCTGGGCTGGCGATATACCTTGCGTTTCGACGATGTGGTTCACTTCCGTCTCCTCGCCTTTCATGGGATGCGAACGAGGGCTCGTTGGCCGTCTGGCCGTTGGGTTTTTTGCATCTCGTCTGGGCATGAATGGACCTCTCCTGGAGCAGAATAAACGGTTCGGCGCGGCGAAGGTTTCGCCGCGCTAGCTCGTTGAGCAGTTTCACCGATCGCCTCATCGGCTCCCCTTGCGGCTCTGACTATACGTTCTGGTGTTCTTGGACCCAAATGAGCTGCACCGCGTTGTTTGCGAGCAGTGCTGTGCTTCGCAATCTGATGGAAAACTCCCACGCCCCTGCTGCACCGCAGCCCGCTCCTGGTGCCGAAGCGCACTTTCCGTACGATAGAGCGGCGGTAGAGCGGTTTCGACAGGCATTCCCGCGCGCCAGGTGGAGCGACGAGCGCAGAAGCTGGTTCGTACCGGGAAAGACCGCCGCGCGGCGCATCCAGCGCTGGCTTGCGCAAGAGGCGGATCTACGAGTAGCACATGATGACAGCAAGGGACGGGACGCCTTCGCCTTCGATCCCCTGTCGAGCCGGTATCTGGAAGTCGCGGATGACCTGCGCATCCGCACGCCATATTCGCGGACGGTTCTCGAGGAACTGCGAGCCGTTCCATGGGCGAGCTGGGACGACGAACTGCGGGCCTGGAGGGTGCCTTTCCGTTCCTACGAGGAATTGAGGCGCCATTGGCCAAGCATCGAAAGGGCCGCACGCCGCGCGGAACCGGAGGAGAGGAAACGGCGACGGGAAGCGTCCAAAGACTCCGAGGAATATAAAGCCGCCAGATTGCGGTATGCCGAACGCAGGCGACGTCGCTATCCACTGCCCCTGACGATTTACCCCAGCTTGGCCGTGCCGTGGCAACGGAGCAATACGGCATCGTGGTCTTCACCGAGATTTCGGGTGAACTCGTCGACGCCTCGGAGCTAGCAGCGTTCTATCCGCATTTGATCGAGGCGAACGTCGACCATGTCTGGGGCAGATGGCGTTCGGCGACGTTAGCTGAATTGATTAGAACATGGCCCGCTCGGCGTACTGCCGGGTTAACGGAACGGCAGCGAGGCTGGTGGCAACCAACGCTGCCCGAGCTCAGGGTCGCTCGCCAAAAAGCTCGAAGCCTGGCGCGAAGAAGGGCAAGGCTTGTGCCATCGTTCTAGCCTTTCCGGCTCGCCGCTCCAACGTCTTTCCCGGTTGCCCCCGGCAATTGAAATGTCACCCCGATCGGAGCCTTCCATGTGCAACGATTGCGAACAACATATGGCCTGGCTGAACATTGCTGGATGATGACGTCGCTGACCGTGAAGTTCCCGACGCATGAAACAGAACTGACCTGCGCGTAGGCGCACGACACCAGCATCGATGATCTGGCTCCAATAGCCGCGTGGCAGGTAAAGGCATCGACCGGCTTCTATGACGTTTGGAATCCCACCGGCCGGACCTAACGGTGGGCCGGTGGTCAACTTCCGCTCCGAGGGAGCCGTCAGTTTGGTAACAGCAGACGGTACCTGCTTCGGCGTCGGCGTTCCTCGAATTTACCGGAACGACGTACCTGAAGGCGAAAGATCCATTTCCGCTCCAGGGTCGGCGTTTATGGCCATCGCTGGACCGAGAAGAGTCCGCCGCTCCGCTAACACGTGGCTGGGCGGGCGCGCCAAGGTCATCGCTGCATCTCAAACCATTTCTGCAGAATTTGACGCACACAAGGCCAATCCAAGGCCAACTTGGTGTGCATACCAGCTTGGAATTGTGCGGAACCGTACGAAGTCGATTGCAAGCAACCAACCCGGTTGGCCGGGCATTAATTTAGCAAAGCGTGAATTAGGAAAGCATCGGGAGGAAGACCATGCTGCACGTTAACATGCCTCGCGAATTTGAGGTCGGCGATGAGGTTGCGCTGACAGGTATCGTCATCACGATTCTCCCCAGCGGGCGCGCCAGGGTGAGCATTCCTTCGTATGACCATCCTTACACGATTGATCCACCGCCCAAAGTCCGGGCCGGCGACCGAGTGGTTCTTGTTGGGGACGTTACCCGCATCGATCGCGCGGCGAACAAACTCACTGTGCGGATTGACTGCGGCGGGGTGATCACGGTCGACAAGTCGGCGATCACTCGGCTGAGAAAGCACCGCCGGACTTCAGCGGGTTGCCGCTCCGGCGATACAATGGCCGGTGTGCGCCTAGGGGAAATGCAAGCGCCTTTGAACAGCCTAAGGGTGCGGCGCTGTCCAGCCGGAATATGGGCGGACGAAGGGATAAATGGGCTCGACTGCTAGGGCACGAGTTCACCTAGTGCGTCGCTGGCGTCTTCGGATTACTAGTGAAGCAAGTCAGATCTGGCCCTATCGCGACCTGACACCCAGCGTTCGCGCATTCGCGATCGTCGCTCTCGGCAACAGGCGGCGCGCCCGTCCGGGACGCGTCGCTTGTGTGCGCTGTGAAAGGAGACGCCCAGCACATTTCGTGTGAAGGCAACGCGGGCATCCCGCTCAACGGTAACCTTTCTTTAGAATGACCGCCTGGTCGCCGGTCGGCGAGTTCAACCGCGATGGGCTCCGGCTCGTACCCATTATGGAGATCACATGTTCGTCCCGGCCCCGATGCCGGCAATAGGTCTGCTTCGAAGCGTCGTGACGGAACTGGGCGACATGGTTGCGGTGGAATAAGCGTCCTCGCCCTGGCTTAACAACCCGGTCGGGCCGCGTCACATCGATAACAACCACAACGGCAATCAAGTCGTCGCTGAAAGCCCGCAAGGTATCTGTCACGACATTGCGTTCCGGCGAAGCTCCGCCCTCGCGACGGGGATTCGTTGTAAGCCGATCAGACCGTAATGCCAGCCAGAAGAGCGAGAACTAGCCTCGGTGTTCGTCTCGACCAGGATCGACCTTCGTCGACGGTCGTCGGTAACCGCCGCCTACGAGTCGAGGTCGTAGGGCTCGTGGCCCAGCTCGTTGTGATGAAGCGCCTCTGCCATACACCTGATGTCGAACGCCTGGCCGCACGCCGGGCAGACGACGAAATACTCCTCCTCCCGAAGTGGCGATGCATCGTGGTTTTGGGGGATGACGATGTCATTGTATTCGTCGGGCATTGGGTCCTCCGGCAACGCCGCCCGCCATGCTGGAACGCCTGCCGGCAGGATTTGTTTCAAAGTTATTGCGCCTGAGAAGAAGCCCTGGGCATCGGTTGTGGCTCGATGTCCGGTTTCGACAGCGATGCTGTCAATAAGCCTTCTTTGTCACCGGGCAGTTCAAACCGATTTTCATCTGCAATCTTTGGTTACGGCCCGGGCAAGAACCGTTTCGGCGCGCGCGAGGCTCGAAATTTCACCAAGCATGCGCGGTCATCTGAACTCAAATCCGGCAACGCACACCGCCTGCCTGAGATCGACTATGGAGACGAATGCCGAGGCCCGCCACTCCGATGAAAGGTGATCTGATGGGTATCAGCTGCGCAAAATGGCTCCCCAATCGGGCACCTGTTGAAGCGCCTGTCTTGCCGGCAGCTCATCCAGTTGCTGGCGGCGCTGGCGGGACATCGTCGGCTATCTCCTGCCTCAGCCTTGGGCCTTTACTGAGCCGGCGACCGAGCGCATCGACGAAATTGTCGTAGCGCTGCAAGCCCTTGGCGCGCGCCTCCGCTTGCGCGGATTCCGGCAAGGCTGGAGTCGAGTTGAGCCAAAAACGGACGAACAATGCTAGCGTCTCAATAGCAATTCCGACGTCTCGCTCGACCCGCTGCACGCGTCGATCGATCTGGTCGAGGCGGCGAGTTATCGCGGCTTGCTTTCGTTCTTCGGCGTCCGGCGACAGGAACGACGCGAGCGCAGCCTCGGCGACCAGTGACAGCGAGACCTCGCGCCGCCCAGCGTAATCTGCCAGCGCCCTCATTACGTCAGGGTCGAGATAGGCAGACAGACGTCTTTTCTTGGCGTTCTTCATGCGCTCAAAGCTCAATGCCATCATTGGGGTCAAGGGCGGCCTGGCGTGCAGCGCGCCTCATAGCCTGATCGACACTGCGACGACGCAGAGCGTCATCGTCGGGCTCGTCACGGTCGAGGTCGAACTCATCGTCGCGCCGTTCCGTTCGCTCCGGCGCGATGTCTTCGTGTTCGGGAAGCTCGGGCTGGCGGCGAATGCCGCCATTGGCCGGATCCTCGTCCTGCTGATCCCTGGCAGGCCCCAGCTCGCGAGATTTCCCTTCCGGCTCAGCAAAAAGTGTCGTGTCGGTCCAGTCGTCAGAGCGAGCGTTTTGCGTTGTCCCTCCGGTCCTTGGTGGCGGCAAGACACGCTCGGCAAGACGCGGGTCGGCAAAGTAGCGTGCCTTCTTCGCACGGATTGGGAACTGGCCCGAGATCATGATGATCGCATCGGTCGGCGGCAGCTGCATGATCTCGCCCGGCGTCATCAGTGCACGCGCCGTTTCCTGCCGCGACACCATTAGATGCCCGAGCCAGGGCGACAATCTGTGCCCCGCATAGTTTTTCATGGCGCGCAACTCGGTCGCGGTCCCCAGAGAGTCTGAGATGCGCTTGGCTGTCCTCTCGTCATTGGTGGCGAAGCTCACCCGCACATGACAATTGTCGAGGACAGAATTGTTCGGTCCGTAGGCCTTTTCGATCTGATTGAGCGATTGTGCGATCAGGAACGACTTGATGCCGTAGCCGGCCATGAAGGCCAGCGCGCTTTCGAAGAAATCGAGCCTGCCAAGCGCGGGAAACTCGTCCAGCATCATCAAAAGACTCCGCCGGTGATCCTTCGCGTGAAGATCTTCGGTGAGCCTGCGGCCGATCTGGTTAAGTACAAGTCGGATCAGCGGCTTTGTGCGACTGATGTCCGATGGCGGCACGACCAGATAAAGCGTCGTCGGCCGTGCCTCCTCGACAAGGTCTGCGATCCGCCAGTCACAGCATGACGTCACCTTGGCCACAACTGGATCGCGGTAGAGGCCCAGAAAACTCATGGCCGTCGAGAGCACGCCGGAACGCTCGTTCTCGGACTTGTTGAGCAGTTCCCGTGCAGCCGACGCCACCACGGGATGCGGGCCTGCATCACCCAAATGCCGCGTCAGCATCATGGCGCGCAGCGTTGTCTCGATTGGCCGCTGTGGATCGGAAAGGAAATTCGCCACGCCGGCGAGGGTCTTGTCTTTCTCCGCATAGAGCACGTGCAGTATGGCGCCGACCAGCAGCGCATGGCTGGTCTTCTCCCAGTGGTTGCGGCGTTCCAATGTGCCTTCTGGGTCGACCAGAACATCCGCCACGTTCTGCACATCTCGAACTTCCCACTCGCCCCGTCGCACCTCCAGCAGAGGATTGTAGGCTGCGGATTCAGCATTGGTCGGGTCGAACAGAAGCACTTGGCCGAACCGGGCCCGCCATCCGGCCGTCAGTTCCCAGTTTTCGCCTTTGATGTCGTGGACGATTGCCGAACCCGGCCAGGTCAGTAGTGATGGCACGACCAGGCCGACGCCTTTGCCGCTTCGGGTCGGTGCGAAACATAGCACGTGTTCCGGACCGTCATGACGCAGATAGTGTCGGTCCAACATACCCAGCACCACCCCATCCTGACCGATCATCCCAGCGGCCTTGATTTCGTCTCGCGTCGCCCAGCGCGCCGAGCCGTAGGTCGTGGTGTCCTTTGCCTCGCGCGCCCGCCACAGCGACATCCCGATCGCTGCGGCGATCGCCATGAGGCTGCCGCTCGCCGCAATCGCCGCGCCCTCCAAGAAGACCTTCGGCGCGTAGGCGTCGTAGAAAAACCACCACCAGAAAAAGGCTGGCGGCGGATAAACGGGCTGTCCAGCCAGTTCGAACCACGGTGGACCGAGTTGGCTTTGAAAGCCGAGCCGCCCTGCCGTCCACTGCGTCGCCCCCCAAGTTGTCGCGACGATGATCAGAAAGGCGGTGAGGATCTGGCCCCATAAAACCTTGCTTGCCGGCATCCGTCGTTTCCCCAAATGGATGATCGGAAACAACCGAAAAGCTCGAATTCCTAAATCCGCAAGACAAAAGGAGCTGTCGAAGCAGCAGGGCGTATCCGGACGTGAAAAGACTTGCCCGATGCGGTCTCGAATGGATGTCGAGCCAGCGCGACCAGGATTTGTTCATCGCCTCGCTGACCGTTGCTGAAATCCGCTGCGGGATTCTGGAGGAGCCGCGGGGCAACATGCCTCGACCGCCGGGAATGATCTCGGCGTTCTCTGTCGACGCACAGCCGCCGCCTTGGCTTGCCGGAGACCTTCAAAGCGCCGGCGACCGCCTCACTGCCCTCCTCGTCTCGACGCAAGTGTTCGTTCGAATGATGCTTTTCCGTGGCCTTGAGCGCAAGTTTTTGGCAGCCAGCACAGGACCTCCTCTTACGCTCGCTGGTCGTCAAGGCCCAGCGGCCTCTAGCTGACAGTTCCCCCCGCAGCCAAGCCGCTGGGCCCCCTCGGCGGGGGATGGGGCATTTGAGACCAAGTAGCGCTTACCGCTGCAGTGCGAAGGCGCCTGACAGATGACCGCGTCAGCCCCTCCATCCCGAGCTACGATTTCCCGCATTCAATCGGGCACAGCAAATCCAAGGTCAAGCGAGGCCAGCAAATCAACTCGAGGCGAAGTCACCAGGGTAGATGAAACAGCTTCAAGGTCGAGGCCGATGTGTGCACAGCCGCTCAATCGGCTCCAATTCGCCAAAGGGATCGAGCGTGCCTTTGGTGATAATCCCAAGTACGACGCCAGCGCCGGTCAACTGCGTCAGAGCGGCGTACTTTCAACTTCATCTTGGCCGTGTCCGGACTCGAGATCGATCTGACAGGTGGACCTTGGGCAGCCCTTATGTCCGCTGTCATGAGGCGGACTGGCAGGGTTGGTTAGCGAAGGCTCAAGTCGACTAGCTCAGCCTCGCCAGCAGGAGTGCGGCTGACTGCAGGTCTGCTGTCTCCAAGCCCTCCCCAAATCGCGCGAAAATTGGCTCGAGAAGTGCTCGGGCGCCCTCGCGTTGTCCGCGAGCGGCCAACAGGGAAGCAAGGTCGACAGCGGTCCGCAACTCCCATGCACGCGCGCCCTGACGATTGCTGAGTTCCAACGATCGCCGAAAACACAATTCTACTTCTTCGTCGGAGTCAGCTCGCAAAGCCGCGAGAACATGACTGCCTTTCACCCGCAACAGCTCCGGCATATAGCAAAGATCGCCGTTTGCCTCGACCTGCCGGATCGTCTCATCGATCAGTGACAGCGCTTCCGCGGATCGGCCGGTTGAGGCGAGGCCCTGAATGAACGCTACGTTGAGCGGCGTGGTGAGCAATTCGTATGGCGCGGCGTGAAGCTCGGCAAGACAGCTTCGAAGGCTTTCGACACCGCTGCTTGCGTTGCCTCGACGAATGGCCAGCTCCCCCTTGAAGCCGCGCCCAAGCGCAAGATAGGGGCCGAGGGAATGAAATTCGGCGCGCGAGGAAAGACGATCGATCTGTTCCTCCGCGTTCTCCAGGTCGCCAACCCAGAGGAACACGGAAATTGCCCAGACAAGTGCAATGGAGAGCGTCAGCGGATGGTTCAGGACTTCCGCATCCTTGATCGTCAGGAGCGCGCGCTCCCGAGCCCGATCCGGATGGCCTTGCAGCCAGAGTGTCCTTGCCAGAATCGCGCTGGCTAAAATCCTGCCGTCGAAACCGAGATAGTTCGTCGTGGTCCGGTCGGAGCGCGGCCCGTATCGCAACGCCGCTTCAACCGCCATTTGGGCACGATCGAGCTCTCCGCTGAGGTGAAGCGAAATCCCCATCAGGGAATGCGCCAATGTGGTTGAGACAGAGTCCTCAAGGGTTCCGGCGATGACGGAACAGCGCTCGGCATAGTGCAGCGCAGACGTGAACTCTCCCCTACGCAGGTGGAACATCTGCAGCGGGCCAAGAATCTGAAGCTGATCGAGCGCGTCGCCACGCCTGTCGGCAATGGCAAGGCTTCTGTTCAAAGCCACGCGCGCCGCATCCTTTCCGCCACGCGTGAACATCAGGGACACCCCCAGGGCGGCCTGAAGACGCATCTCCTCCAAGCCGCCGCCCGTAGTGTCGTCGAGGGCAAGGACCGCCTGCGCCGTCCAGCGATGGCATTCGGCGAGCAAAGACATCGACAGAAAAACCGGAGCCGCCGCGGCAGCCAGGCGGACGCCGACTTCAGTGTTTCCGTCGGGCCCGAAGCACCAGTCCAGAGCCGTTCGCACATTGGCCAAGCCCGCTAGGTGAAGCGACCGTTGCACGGCGCTCGACAAAGTCGGCCACTCGGCTCGCGTCTCCTCCAGCCAGCGCAGGTAGTGGGCCGCATGACGTTCGGCGAGGCTCTCGAGTTCCGCATCGTCGACGTCGAGCTGAAGGGCGTAAGCCCGCGTCGTATCGAGGAGCCGGTAACGCATCGTCGCTCCGGCGGGTCTTGCCGCTACCATCGACTTGGCAATGAGGCTGTCGATGGTGCCAAACACGAGAGCGTCATCGATGGTCGCGCTCGTCACGACGTCCAGGACGGCATCAATCGAAAAATGACCAACGAAAACGGCGAGCCGACGAAGCAAATGGCGCTCGAGCTCGGATAGCAGTCCGTAGCTCCAGTCCAACGTGGCCTGGAGGGTCTTCTGCCTGGGCGGCGCGCTACGCTGTCCCGGCCACAACAGCGTCAGCCGCTCGTCGAGAAGTTCGGCGGTTTTCTGCAGGCCGTAACTCGCAACCCTTCCTGCTGCGAGTTCGATCGCGAGCGGCACGCCGTCGAGCTTGCGGCAGATAGAGGCCACGATGGCGGCGTCCGCATCCTGGAGGTCAAGGCGCGCTCCGCTCGCTGCGGCGCGTTCCAGGAACAGCTGGGTTGCAGGGAAGCTCTGCGCCACAGATGGGGCGAGGTCCTGATCGTCCGGCGCGCATAGAAGCGGCTCCAGCTTGTAGATGTACTCGCCTTCGACTTGAAGAGGCTCTCGGCTCGTTGCCAGCAGGTGGGCCTGCGGTGCAGTGGCGAAGATGCGGGCGGCCAGATCTGCCGCCGCGTCGATGACGTGCTCGCAAGTGTCAAGGATCAGGAGGATTCGCTTGTCCGCCAGATAGGCGACCAGACCGGATGTCGGGTCGTCGGACTGAAGAGGCAGCCCCAACGTCGAGGCTACGGTCGCAGCAACCAGGTTGGAATCACTCAGCGCCCCGAGATCGACGAAATGTACGGCACCCGCGAATGCTTCGATTAGGTCATGGCCCACCGCCACGGCAACAGTGGTCTTGCCGACCCCACCCGTGCCTACGACCGTAACGAAGCGCGTGCCGGCCAGTCGCGTTGAAAGTGCGATAGTATCATCGGTCCGGCCGACCATCCGGATCAGGCGACTTGGCAGGTTGGCTTGCGGATAGCTGACGACGACCTCGCTTTGCACGCTGTTTTGACCATCCACTCGCGAGACGGGGGCCACGAAGCAGTAGCCTCGCCCCGTCAGAGTGGCGATGTAGCGTGCCCCGTCTCTGCCGTCGCCCAACGCCTTTCTGAGGTTGGCGATGTGAAACCGCAGACTGCCTTCTTCGACAGTGACGTCGGGCCAGACCTGGGCCAGCAGATCCTTCTTGCTGACGATCTGGTTGGGGCGCGCAGCCAAGGCTGCCAGTATATCGAAAGAGCGCGTGCCGAGATCGACAGGCACGCCTTGCCGCAGCAGGAGCCGCTCACCCGCCGCCAGCGTAAAGTGACCAAACGATATCCTGTCGCTCGTCGGCGCGGCTGGCGATATCATGGCATCATTCTTCGTGTTTCCTGATGGCTTAGGCAAATCTCGGGTCCAGGTCCAAGACCTGTGTCGCAGAAACTCCGATTTCGTCGAGCGACGATTTGAGGCAGGGCATGATACTGGCCCAGCCCTAGTTCCAAGACGTGCGGTCACTGGCGAGCGCTAACACCGCATCATAGTGCATAACGGGTGCTCCAGGCGATCCTTCTCTATGTGTCGAAGCAGCAAGAACTTCCGCTGACCAGCCCAGGGAGAATGATGATGCCTGCACTGTAGTTATCGCTCGTGCCGCGCGACTCGCTTCGGACGCAAGCCCTTACCGTGTGCTTGCGCTCTCGTGGATAGCGAAGCCACGCGCAATTTTCCATCGATTTTCCTAGTGCCCTTTTGCAAGGAACACAGACATCATGAGCCAGTCTGAAAAGCTGTTGTATACCGCCAAAATCCGCACCACTGGCGGCAGGGATGGCACGTCGCGCAGTTCCGACGGTCGACTGGACATCAGGCTTTCCACGCCCGGCGGCCCAGGCGGGGGCACCAATCCGGAACAGCTGCTTGCGACCGGCTGGTCAGCCTGCTTCGAGGGAGCGATGGCAATCGCCGCCCGCAAGATGAACATTATCCTGCCGGCTGGCCTCGCAATCGATGCGGAGGTGGATCTGAACGTTGCCGACGGCGCCTTCTTTCTCGGTGCGCGGCTCAATGTGAGCGTGCCCGGGCTCGACCGCGACGTTGCCCAGGCTGTTGTGGATGCGGCGCATCAGACCTGCCCCTACTCGAAAGCTACGCGCGGCAACATCGAAGTCGCAATCACCTTGGTCTAGCCCATCGATCACATTGATCGATCAAGCGTGACCACTCTCAGCAAAATGTCATTACGACAAGGCGGTGCACAAATGAACGCAGTCAGAACCCCGGAAAAAATCGACCATCATCGTCGTCATCTCTTCGGCATGGCTGCCGCGACGGTCGCCGCAGCGCAGCTCGGCGCGATCGGTATTGCGGGAGCGCAGGGCAGCGGGACGGAAACGACCGCTTCCCGCCCGGTTAAGCCGCGGACCTCGTTCTCCCCACTGAAGCAGATCGACGCGGGCCCGCTGAACGTCGGATATGCCGACGACGGTCCTGCGCATGGACCCCCGGTCATCCTTCTGCACGGATGGCCCTATGACATCTACAGCTATGTCGACGTCGCGCCACTGCTTGCAGACGCTGGGTACCGGGTTATCGTGCCATATCTGCGCGGCTACGGCACGACCCGGTTCCTGTCGGACGCAACGCCCAGGAACGGCCAGCAAGCGGCGCTTGCGTCCGACATCGTTGCCTTGATGAATGCGCTGAACATCCAAAAAGCGGTGGTCGCAGGCTATGATTGGGGCGCGCGAACGACCAACATCATCGCCGCGCTCTGGCCTGAGCGCTGCAAGGCCATGGTTTCCGTCAGCGGCTATCTCATCGGCAGTCAGGAGTTGAACCGGATGCCGCTGCCGCCGAAGGCCGAGTTGCAATGGTGGTATCAATATTACTTCGCCACCGAACGGGGACGGGCGGGTTATGAGAAGTACACCCAGGATTTCGCCCGCCTGATCTGGGAGCTTGCCTCGCCGAAATGGGCCTTCGACGACGCCACCTTCGAACGGTCCGCTGCCGCATTCGACAATCCCGACCACGTCGCCATTTCGATCCACAACTATCGTTGGCGACTCGGTCTGGCACTGGGCGAGCCAGAATATGATGCTTTGGAAAAGAAGCTTGCAGCGTTGCCGACGATCGGTGTGCCGACGATCACGATGGAAGGCGACGCAAATGGCGCCCCGCATCCCGATCCGGCGGCCTACGCCAAGAAGTTCTCCGGCAAGTACGAACACCGACTGATCTCAGGTGGTATTGGCCACAACCTGCCGCAGGAGGCACCGCAGGCCTTTGCGCAGGCGGTCATCGATGTCGGCAAGTTCTGACGATCCATGAAGCGGAGCTTTCCGATGAAACCTCATTATCTCCTGCCATGTTTGGGTGCGATCCTTGCGTCATACGGCTTCGTGGTGTTGGCCGGTTCGAATGTGGGTGCGAATCCGCAGGCTGCATCTCCGATCTATGGCGTCACCATCCCCGAGGGATATCGGCAATGGGAACTGGTCGCGCCGGCTGAGGAAGCAGAGCCCCTCAACGAGCTTAGGGCGGTCCTCGGCAACCCCGTGGCGATCAACGCATACCGCGAGGGAACACCTGCCGTTCCCTGATGGGACCGTTCTGGCAAAGCTCGCCTGGAAACACGTCCAATCGTCCGAATTCGAATCCGCCTCCGTTCCTGGCGCGGCTACGACGGTTCAGACAATGGTCAAGGACTCGAAGAAATATGCCACCACCGGTAGATGGGGCTTCGGCAGATTTGTCGATGGCAAGCCGGCTGACGAGGCCCAGCATCAAACCTGCTTTGCCTGTCATGCGGCGCGGGTCCAGGGCAATGACTACGTCTTCACGCGCTACGCGCCCTAACCGGCTCACTGGGAGTCTTTGTGTGAACGCCCTGCAGGGTAGGTAACCCTATCGAAGGAGAAAGTGCCATGTCGCAAAGATGGCTTGTCACGGGAAGTTCGCGAGGCATCGGCCGTGCCCTCTCGGAAGCGGTCCTCGACGCCGGTCATCGTGTGGTCGCGACCGCACGAGAGCCCGCGCATTTGGCTGACCTCACGGAGCGCTACGGTGATGCCGTCCGAACGGTTGCGCTCGACGTTACGGACCCGGCTGCGGCACAGGCAGCCGTCCGCGTGGCCCTGGACAGCTTCGGTGGCCTCGACGTCCTCGTCAACAATGCCGGCTATGGCAACGTCAACTCAGTAGAGGATACGCACCTGGACGATTTCCGCAGGGAGATCGAAACGAATCTGTTCGGGACGATCATCGTGACCAAGGCGGTCATCCCAGTCATGCGCGAACAGCGCGCTGGCCACATCATCCAGTTCTCGTCGGTCGGCGGACGCGTGGGCGCGCCAGGTCGCGCACCCTATTCGGCCGCCAAGTGGGGCGTTGAGGGTTTTTCCGAAGCGCTCTCGCTGGAAATGGCGCTGATCGGCGTCAAGGTCACCGTCATCGAACCCGGAGGCTTCCGGACCGACTTCGCGGGCTCCTCGACCTCGCTGCGGGAGGGCCGGCCCGAATATGACTCGGTCGTCGGCGCAACCGCCAGGCTGCAACGGGCATACAACAACCATCAGCCCGGCGACCCGGCGCGGGCCGCGCAGGTGATTCTCGAGATCGCCGCGATGAACCGCCCGCCGCTGCGCCTACTGCTCGGTAGCGACGCCGTAAAGGTCATCGAGCAGGCCGATCTCGCGAAACTGGAAGAACTCGAGAGGTGGCGCGGGCTGAGCATCTCAACGGACTTTCCGCAACAGGTCCGTTCCATCTCGGGTTCGGCCGAGGGACACTCTGAAACGCCCCCGCTTTTGGCCTTGCGTCCATCGCGATGAAATAACTACTCCGACCAAAACCATCGAAAGAATAGATGATGAAAAGATTGCTGGCAGGATTGACGATCGCCATGGCCTTATCGGGCAACACCTACGCGCAGGCCGAAAAGCCCGCCCCCGTTAAGCCCACTGTCGTCCTGGTTCATGGCGCGTTTGCTGACGCATCGAGTTGGAACGGCGTCGTCAAAATCCTCGAGAAGGACGGCTTTTTCGTAGTGGCCGCCGCCAATCCCTTGCGGGGTGTTGCCAATGACGCCGCGTATATTTCCGATATCCTTTCAAGCATTGGGTCGCCTGTCGTCTTGGTGGGGCATTCCTATGGCGGTTCGGTCATCAGCGAAGCCGTCAACGACAACACCAACGTCAAGGCACTGGTCTATGTGGCGGCGTTTGCACCGGATGCCGGCGAAACGGCTGCAGGGCTGGCGGGCAAGTTTCCCGGCAGCACGCTCGGTCCCACCCTCGCTCCGCCGGTTCCGCTTTCAGGCGGCGGCAAGGATCTCTATATCCAGCAGGACAAGTTTCGCGATCAATTCGCAGCGGACGTTCCCGTTGCCGAGGCGAAGCTGATGGCCGCGACGCAGCGACCCATCACGGAAGCGGCGCTGAAGGAGCCCCAGACCGCGCCGGCCTGGAAGAAGATACCCGCGTTGTTCATCTATGGGGACAAAGACAGGAATATCCCTCCGCAGGCTTCCGCATTCATGGCTGCACGAGCGCACTCGCGAGAAACCGTCGTAGTCGAGGGGGCCTCACACGTGGTGATGGTTTCAAATCCCGAACCCGTCGCGAGGCTGATTGAGAGGGCGGCCGTGCACTAGCTGGCCGTGCCTTGCAGTGAGGCGGCGCCTTCGATCTTGCCAAGTTCTGGCTTGTTCCGTCAACAACAGGAAATGTTGAAATGAAGGCAGTCGTAATGACCCGCAGGGCGGGCCAGAGGTGATGGAATTTGTCGAACGGCCGGAACCTGTACCGGGTCGCGGCCAGGTGCTGGTCGAGATCGCTGCAGCGGGCGTGAACTTCATGCTTATCGGCGTGCGACACGGCCTAGCGTGGACAGAGAGGCTCGACCCGAAGATTCTAGGCGTGGAAGGTGCCGGGCGCGTCGTGTCAGTTGGTGACGAAGCTGGGAACGTCCGAGTTGGGGACCGTGTTGCGTGGGTCTACGCGGCAGGGAGCTATGCAGAGCGGGCGGCCATACCGGCCGATGCTCTCGTGCCGATTCCCGACGAAATCGACGACCGCACCGCGGCGGCTGTGATGATGCAGGGACTTACTGCCAGCCATTTCGCGACGGATTTCTATCCCGTACAGCCCGCCGACATAACGGACGGGACCGCAAAGGCTCGTATTCCGTGATCACGGAGTTACTGAATTTCCAGACCCATTATTATTCCCGGTGGCGGACCCCAACCCGCTGGGCCGGCGTCTACTAGGCATCTACCCAACTGCCCCAATGACGCCGGCCACTTGCCGCGGCCGCAGTGACGCCGGCGGTTAAGGCCTTCGCGCATGGGACTAACACTTCGCGATTGCTATTGGTTTTTCCGCGTGGTCCAGGAGGCCTTCGCCGGCCGAAATGGGCTCTCCAACGTAAACGCGTCTGGCAAAATTCCCTTTTCGACCTGCGTCCATGTGACTGGAGCGGCTATCGGAAAGCTTGAACGGGCTCGAGGCGAGTAAGCGCCGACAGCTGTGTTGCCGCGGCCATTGCGGAGGTAATCCAGAAACATGCGCCCACAACGAGCCGACGGCGCAGCCGACAAAAGATAGCGATCGGGATGCTTGCTGACCAAGTGCTGCGCCAGCTTTCGGGCATACTGCCGGGCGGCGTCGTGGGTGATCACGGCCTGCAGAGGCGCCATCACATGCAGGCCCTTGCCGCCTGTCACCTTCGGCCAGCTATCGAGTCCTTCCGAACGCAGCATGTCCCGGACCTTCAGAGCCGTCTCGACGATCATCTCCCATTCGACCCCTTCGCCAGGATCCAGATCGATGACAACCCGGTCGGCATGCTCGATATCATCGACGGTGGCGTTCCAGGGATGCAACTCGACAGCGCCTATTTCCACCAAGCCAAGCAGGCCATCAAGATCATCGACCCACAGCCTCACGCCTTCTCCACCCTCGCGCTTCTGAACACGCAGTTGGTGCACGGTATCCGGAATGTCGGGCAATCTGCCCTTATGATAGAAGGTGACCCCGTGCGAGTGGCGAACCAGCTTGAGCGGGCGCCGGCCGAGGTGGACAAGCGCCTTTTTCGCCACCTTCGTCCAATAGCTCATCAGCTCCTCTTTCGACGGCACCAAGGCGTCGGGCAGCAGTTGCAGAATGTTCTCGCGAGGGACGCCGAAACTTTCACTGGACGGCCGCGTCTTGCGAACCAACGGCGTGTGGGCTGGTAAGCTCAGATCATCCCGCAGCCCTTTGAACACGGCTTCGCGAAGCAGCCCGTCATCGGTAATCCCGCTGTATTGGACTTCGGCCTCGACGGTCGGCTGTACCCAAGTCGCCTTGGGTTTGTCTATCGGTTCGGCAAGCGGAGATTTGTCAACGATTAGCGGGTCCAAGCGCTCGCGGACTTCGCGTGCGTCGCTAAGGCTGTAGCCGCTCTGCGCCTTGCCGGCATAGTAGACGCGATTGCCATCTCGGCGGCCGAGGTAAAGCGAGGCAATCCTGCGGGGCCTGGCGCCCAGTTTTTCAACGAAGGCAACAATCGGAAAATTGTCGCTCTTAATGCATTTGAGCTTGAGCCAGCTCTCCTGCCGGCCGGAGCGGTAAGGCGAATCCGCGCGTTTCGAGACAATTCCCTCAAGGCCCATTTCGCACGCGTGCGCAAACACAGTCGGGCCGTCACCTTCCAGATGATCGACATAGACGAGCGCTGGGGGCGCGTCTTTCAACAGACTTTGCAATGCCCGCTTGCGTTCGAGGAGCGGAGCGTCACGCAGGTCTTGGCCGTTGAGCTGGAGGAGGTCGAAGGCGTGGAAGACCAGCTTGGTCGACGCGGCCTTTCCAAGTTCCCGCCGTAGCGCCTGGAAATCCGGACGCCCGGTGGTGCCGAACACTGTCGCTTCGCCATCGATGATTGCCAGCTTCGCTTTTAGCTCAGCCGCAGCGCGGACGATCGGGAGGTATCTGTCGGTCCAGTTGTAGCCGTTTCGTGTGAAGGCCTGCACCCGCCCCAAATGAATGATCAGCTGTGTGCGGTAGCCATCATACTTGATTTCGTGAATCCATCCGCTTCCCTTAGGTGGCTTATCGACCAGCGTGGGCATTTGGAATTCAATGAAGGACAGCCGGCCAACGCCAAGCTCGGTAAGCATGCACCCCTCACTCCAGACACTACAATTCGATTCAATATCGCTGGTTCGAATCGGTTCCGAAACAAAGCGTAGGTCGGGGCGCAGTTCGCAACCTCTCCATAATTGGCGATCTCTTGACGACCGCCGAGACCTACGGCAATGATCGCGCCCGCCTGCAGGACCGTGACGGCAATTGCCACCTCGTCGCCGAGTTTTTGCCGTCGGTCTCTCTCGAAATCCTTGTCGCGATATCCGCTCGGATCACTGGATCCTCCGGCAGGTCGCTCGGAAGCCATTCAGGGAGATTGTCGCCATCGTTCTTGTCCATGGCACCAACAATGCTTTCTGCCTTATTTACGTTCCAGATTTCTAATGTACTATTTTACGAGGGGTTTCGCTCACCGCGTCAATGTCAAATAAGCGTCGAATAAGCCCGCCCCCTCCGGGAGAGGACGCGGCCGGGCCGATCGGTGAGAGACTTGCTGCGTTAAGATGAACCGCCGCGCCGGTCGGGTGTTACAGCAGTAAAAAGTCCCGCCGCACATGCCAGGACGGCGGGACCCGATCAAGCGACTTGCACCAGGCAGGGGGGATGCGGGGGGTGGGCTTGCCCGGTTGCGCGCGGACCGTCAGGGACCATAGGCGCATCAGTTGCAATGCGTCCACCAATCAACGGTTGGATCACTAGACTAGCTTCGCCCATCGCAACGATTTCGGGAACTGGTCAGATCATCCCGGGTCGCTATCGTCAGCATCCGAATGAAAGGAACGCAAGGCCGCCGATGACGTCCTACAAGTCACGCTGCGAGCTGATCCTCGTGGGCATCCGCGAAACGAGCAAGGAGCGCCAGGGGCGGTCATTAAAGCGATCGGGGCGAGCGGCGGAGCCGAGCCGAAATGGACATTTGGCTTCCCCCAAACCACTGCCTCACCAAGCCGTCTTTCCGAATATTCTACGGACAATCTCGTCTTCATTCGCATCAAAGCAGCGGCCGTGACTGAGAAACACCCGCCGCGGTTGCCACGACTGGAGTTTGCCTATTACTGCCCGTGCTTTCTGCCGATGCAGGAGAATTGGCAGCCGCATGCCAAGGAAGGTCCGCCCGTGCGGGTGAGCCATCCCCGTCAGCTTCGTCACCGTGCGCCAAGGCTCATCGATCATGTCCAATTCGAGATTGATGATCGTGTCTGTAAGAATCAGTCGGCAAGATCCGCAAGGCTCAGAAAGCCGCTGCAGAGCGCCGTACGGCCATTGCCGACGGCTTCGCATCCAACGTCCTGCCTATTATCAGACAAATTCAGGCAACGGGCGCATCCATGCGGAAAACGGCCGCCGGCCTCAATGCGCGGGGTATCCCGACGGCTCGCGGTGGCACATGGGCAGCAACGCAGATCAGCGATACTTTGAAGCGTAGCGTGGTCTGAAGGCGCAACCGAGGGCATAGACGTGCTGCTACATCAAACAAGCGCAGGAAAAATCCCTCAGTGGACGGCGTTCCTATTTGCGGCGAGCTTCTATAGTGCCCGCGACTGTTAGTAGTTTCATTGGAGCCACGAGCCTCAGCTCCGTCGGGAAGTCCTCCAGTCGCTTCAATCGTACGACGGGTAAAATACAAAACGGCCGTCACTGGCACGGTTGCTGGCCACAGCGATCCGGGGATGACCGATCTGTCGGTGGCCGAATTTCCTTCCAACTGACGGTTGGTGGACGCGTTGCAGATGATGAGCCTAAAGTCCCTGACGGTCTGCGTGCACCGGGCAAGCCCACCCCCCGCATCCCCCAGCTTGGCAAGTCACTTGATCGGGTCCCGCCGTCACGGGGCATGTGCGGCGGGACTTTTTTGTGGTCCTGGTGGAACACTCGTCTGCGATTCACGATTTGATCAAGCAGCAGCGTGCCCTCCGGTCAGAGGCACGCAAAAAGATAGGACTGCGACGCTTGGCCACTTGGACATAGATGAGAGAGAGCAGCGCACGTCAGATGCTGCACGGTCATTAATCGATGTCGAGCGCGCGGCCCGAGACGCAAAGACGGCTCGGCTCCGGGAGCAGCGGCTGAAGGCTGAGAAAACACCCTCCTTGGAAACACGCGATGGAACAGCTTCGCAGTGAAATGGCTGTTTTGGCGGACCCCGGCTTTTGGGTAGCGCTGGCGGTCGTTCTGGTTCCCTACGGGGCCGGCGTTGCCCTGCTTCTGTGGGTAGCTAGTCCCCCGGCTCTGCAATAGGGCGGCTAAAGGGTTTCATCTTCCCTCAATCGCTTCAATCGATGACGCCGCATAGCGGTTCGTTAGGCCTGTTTGAGGCCGTGATGGGACTGTCTCCAATGTTTATCGACCGTCTTCGAAGCGCTCGGTAGGCGGGCAGGCATGCATCATCTCCCAATGGGTGTCGCCCTCGCCATTTCGCTTGCATTCGGTTTAGTCGTGACGGCAATTGCCGCGAAGGATCAGTCGGAAGGCTGCGGCACGCGATGCTCATCCGTCCTTGGCGATGTTCCCATGAGGGGCACGCGACACGATGTGGAGGCGGGACCGAACATCGGGCACACCGAGCCCTAAACTGAGGGCCGTAGCATCCCCTCCTCCTTCGCAGCCTCGAAGGCCATACGTGCCTCTTCTGGTGCCCGCCAATGCCTCTGTGCAGAGCTGCACAGCCTTCTTACACTTGGGTCTCTTCTTGGTCAGATGGATTTCTGAGCCGTCGGGAAATGCCAGTGGATTCTACGTGTCATTGTCCGCTATTGACAGCCGAAGGGCATCGGCAACTTCGACTATGGCGTCTCTTATCTCTTGGTCTGTCGCGACCAAATGAGGTGCCGCCTCCCGAACCCGGCGTAACGCGACAGAAATCGATATTGTGTCCTCCCAGTCAGCCCTGTTGAGGACTGCATCAATTGCCTGCTCCAAAACTGGATTGATCCTTGCAACGCCCATCCAACCCCCCGGTTGTAAGGGTTCGATGATACTACCGTGGTCTTAAGGATCAATTCGATGTACGAAAGCGAACGGAAGGGGTCGGAAGGCTGTCCCCGCTCTTGTAGTGCCGGAATAATCACAGCGAGGCAAACATGCACCGCCAAGTTTCACTGAGGGCGACGGTTGGTCCACTTCAGGAGTTCCTTAACTCCTGCCACTGCGTTGTTGACGTGGTACGTCACATTGGGACCTTCAGTCCTGACGTACACCGGAGGGGAGAACCAATGGTTTGCCATGAGGGGAACTTAGGGCGGCAGGATCAGGCTGCCCACACAGTCGCAGCGCCACACGCATTTAGTGAACAAATGCAGCCCTCCCCGGTCAAGGACTCGCAGCGGTCGATCCGTCTCGGTGCAGCCACTGTCGGGGTCCGTCGCCATCCCTTCGAGGCGGCGGACCTCCGACTAGAGTGGAAACTAGAACGTCGGCCCGATCTCCCTAGTGAGATCAACAGCCACTTCAAAACGGCTTCGTCCGTTTCGGCAGGTTCACCGAAGCGCCGGTCGCGTTCAACGATCCTGTCCTGTATCGACATAAGGATTTCATACCGAGCGACAACGCTCGTCAGGATTTCCTGATGACGGGAGACTTTCCGCGCTACAATTGGGCATAAAGTCGAAGGCGTTCATAAAGAACTGCCTCCTCGAACTCGCCCTCCGAGAAGAGTTCCATAGCGCTCACGCTCAGGCGCCCCGCCCGCTCGCTTCCTACTGGAATGCTTTCCTCGGCGCATACACGATCAAAGACCTGCTTCAACAGAATCAGGTCGCCAGGATAGGCAATGCCACTCATTGAGCTGCTGCTGGTCATAGACTGTTCCCATTGGGGGCGGACGCGGCGGGCTCCCTCTAGCCGAGCCCAATGCCAAATCGCCTAGGCTTCAAGTCGCACGACCCAGAGCGGATGAAACTACAGCCGCTTCCGTTCCCGGCAGTTCGAACAGCATGGGCAGATGGCGACACTCGGCTTCGTCCACGATCAGCTCCTCGATAGTCGCGATGGAAAGATGGCTTTTAAGGCGCAGCCGGACAACCGCCGCGAGTTTGTGAACGGGGACCGGCACCGCCCCGGCGTGATGGGCTAGCAGACTATTGATCTCAGCAACTACCTTTGGATCGACGGCGTGGGGTAATGGTAGCATGGAAGCCTCCCCTTTCGGAAGAATAACTATAAGCCGATGGGGACGATGAGTCTGGCCACGTACGTTTTTAACCAAACATCGTGGGCAGTTCACGGCCAACACGTACTCACTCGTTGTCGGCCTGATCGATTTCATCAAGCAAAGACCTATGCTCATCCGGCAGCCCCTCTTCTAGGGGAAGATTTAGCGCCTTGCGAAGGTAGTCGCGGATGGCTTCTGACGTGATCCACCGTCGTATAAGGCCGGCGATAACCTTCTGCTTCCTTTTGTCGACCTCAACCATTGGCCGAGCCTGCATGCTACATACAACGAACCAGCGAGGAGCCGGACTTGTTCCTCGGGAATGTTTGGTAGAAATTTCTGAGCGGGGGATGAGTGGCTCGCGTGCCCCCCCGGCGCGCTATGCGGTTCAGTTCGAATTCCGTCCTGGCACGTGCGGCGGGAAAACCGGGGCGGCTTCTACGTCCGTCACCTATCCATCGCGAACGGCTCATGCTCGGGAAGGTGATGATGCAGCACTTCGACAAGGTTTCGCTTGTCGAATGTCTGCCCGCACATTGGACAGAACTCCAAATGCCCCGGTTCGTCGTTGTCCGGCGACCCGTGGATTTTGCCCTTCATAGTTGGCGGATTGTGCTTATCCCGTCTCACGTCGTCACCCATCATAACCTGTTGGGATAGCCCGACGGCATTTGGGGGACGATTGGCCGCTGGGCCTACCTACCGGCTGAGAGCGTTCGCCCCAGCTGGGCCGGATAATACGCCCGTTCATGCATCATTGCTAATTTAATAAAATGATCATGGTACGTTCCCCTAGGCGCCAGTGCGATCGGGCCTAGACTGATTCCGTGCGTAAACCAGTGAGTGCAAGGGCCGCCTCGAGTTCATTCCGCCGATGCAGCCCAAGCTGGTTTCAAAGCCGCCCGAGGGCGAACACTGGATTCACGAGGTCAAGCTCGACGGCACCGCAACGTCAGTGGATGCGGATTGTTGCCCACAGCGTATATTTCTGGAACCTAATATAACCAGAAGGATTGAATGGCGGTCTCGTGAGTGCCGTTCATGCCTTTGCCGTTTGTAGAGCCGTTGATGCCGACCTTGGTGGATAAGCCTCCAGAAGGAGGCGACTGGATCCACGAGGTCAAGTTCGACGGCTACCGCTCGCAGGTCATCATCGACGAAGCGGGCACGCGAATCTTCACGCGCAACGGAATGGACTGGACGGCGAAGTATCCCGACCTGGTCGAGACGGCCAAAGGACTTGTTGTCGACAGCGCCATCATAGATGGGGAAATCATCGTTCCGAATGAAGCTGGTCTCGCCGATTACGCTGCTTTGCGGAAGGCGATTACCCGTCGCCAACATGACCTCTATTTCGTCGCCTTCGATCTCCTGCACCTCAACGGTCATGACCTACGCGACGTGCCCCTTGAACATCGGCGCGAACTGCTGGTTGGCTTGATCCCTGCGGCAAGTCGCATCCAATTCAGTGAAGCTCTTCCGGGGGAGGCCAAAGCTATCTTTCATCTACTTGATAAGGCCGGTCTGGAGGGGATGGTCTCCAAGCGCCGTCGCAGTAAGTATCGCAGCGGGCGGTCGATCAACTGGCTGAAAGTGAAGTGCTACACCGTTGAGGAATATGAACTGCTCGGCGTCGAGCGCGAGGCGGGCAAGCCAGCCTTCGCCCTGATGGGTGAGATCGGCACGCGCAAATATGTCGGACCTGCTTTCATCAATTCGAGCCGAGCGATCCGCGAGCGGCTATGGAAACGGGCCCAGGAACATGCGGGGCCACCGCCCAAGGGCATGAAGCGGCCAGCGACGCAATGGGTCAAGCCGGGGATCAAAGCCCGCGTGAAGCACCTCAGGGGCGAGGAGGACTTACGACACGCATCGTTGCAAGATTTTTGGGATGAGAAATAATCCTACCGGGTCAGCCGTTCGACTGTTTCGATTATGGCCTTGGCCAGAGCCTCGCCCTCGTGCACGGGGCGGGGGCCGTAGAGCACGTTCACCGGTTCCTCGCTTGGCAGCACGCCGGCCGGACAGGTCAGCTCGATCGCCATGCGCACGAGCTGCAGGCCGCTGCGCTCGCCATATTTGTAGTTTTCATCCATCCCCGGATTCTGGTGCGACTCCGGCGGCCGTCAAGCACCTAGTCAAGGGAACCGACCATTTGCAGGATCAGCGTCAGCAGGATAAATCTAAAGGCTGACCCAAAAACTCCCGCCAAAAAAAGGTGCGTTCTTTTCGACGCATGGCCTCCCTCCCAGAAGTACCCCTTGAGGCCTTAAACCACGTTTTTTCGCTTTGGCGAATATGCGCCATCGACTTAGGTGCGGGCCTGTGGATAAACATGGGGGACACCAAACTCCGCCTGGCCAAGGATGCGGGTCCAGTTCGTCGCTCATCTGGTCCTTTCTCGGCTTAGATTGGTCGAAAAGATTCCACACCCGGTCTTGACGATCAAGGAAAATGTTCCTTTTCTGTTCTCATGGCGCACGATCCTATCGACACGCTGGGCAAGGCGACCCGGCACAACATGCTTGTGAAGGCAGAATGCAGCTGCGGCAATGTCCGCTACTTCCGCTCCGCTGACCTGATGATGGTGTATGGCGGCGGCGTCGATCCCCCAAAGCTGAAGTTCGATTGCAGCCGCTGCAAGCCGACGGTGAAGATCACGCTCCTAGAGGTGCACCCGGAGCACCTGCCGAAACGACTGATGATCCACAAGCCAATGAAGATCGACGGCAAGATCCATTGGGCCACCGAACGGTTCCGGGGGTGACAAAAGGCTGGACAGTTCAGGGGCTGATCGTAGCTGGGGCGGCGAAGGGCACAATCGGGTATGATCGTGCCGTACTCACAGCCGGTGCCGAGCAAAGCCGTCGAGCGAACAAGCGATCTGTGACCGACCCACTTGAACCGGCCGAAGCCGCACCCGGCGCTTGAATAATTCAACCGCTGCAAAACTCAAGCTTGATCAAGCCGAAAATCTGTAGACTAAAAACCCGCTCGTTGCAGAACTTGCAACTTCGGGCCAAAGTGGTGCCCCGAACGGGAGATAGGCTGTACCCTATCTCCCCGCCCTCCGGGGAGCCAACTGGCATCCGGGGTTTGCGGAACTTGTCGCTTATTAGGGGACACCGCGAACCCCATGAAGTCAAAAGCGTTTCGGGATTGGCTGTTTGATGCATCCAAGCGACGCCCTTATGGCAAGACTGAAATGCGCCCAAGAAGAGCCACCAGTTCCGCCTGACGTTTCGTTTCGGTCTTGGCGAACAGCGAGGCAAGCTGGGAGCGGATCGTGGTGCGGCTGAGGCGCCAACTGCGGGCAATTTCCAAAGGCGCATCGCCCTGAGCCAAACGCAACGCGAGGTGCGTTTCCGCGCTCGTCAAGCCAAACATCTTTTGCAGTGTCTGAGGATTTGGCCCCGACCTGTTCTCGCGGTCCAGCAACGCCACAATGCTCGTTCCGTCAGGAGCGATAAACCCGTCCTCATCCAATATCACCGGCCTGTCGCCGCTGCTGCGGATCACTACCCACGATAGTGAGCCCGGCAGGAAATGGGCCGGAACATTCGCGATCAGCCGCCTCAAGGCCACCGAAAGCCCGCTGGCCGTATCGGCCACTTCGCCCTGGCGCTCCAGCGTGGTTTGAGCGGCGGCGTTCCATTCGACCACTTTCCTCTCGCGGTTCAGCACGAGATAGCCGCAGCCGATGCGATCAAGCATGCCGGTTATGGATTCCAGGCTGCGTGCTCTTGGCTCCCCGACCCCTGCGCCCAGTCGATCTGATGCACGATCTGAATAGGCATAAGAGGGCCCCTTCGTATGCGCCTCACGGTCATACTTGGTCCTCATCACAATGTATCGGTTGCCGGCTGCAGCTTCAGTGTGTCTATCGATCAGAGTCATTTTCTACCCCTGCCCAAAGTTTCACCAGCCCGAAGCAAGTGGATTCCTCAATCCACGCTTCCACAATACGCGATTCTATACGAACCAAATTGAAGATTGTCGTTAGCTTCGCATCCAGAAACTTATCTCGGAATGCATTTCTTAAGATTTCTTCATGCCGCCAAGCTGCCGATAGTATTCCTGCTCACCTGTTTCCGACACCACACAGCCCTCCCACGAAACGGCAAGATTATCAGAACTTCGTACAGCTCTTTTATCTCAAAACTGACCATAAATATGGGAGATCCCCATGACCACCACGGCCACCACGCCCCGCTCAACGAGCGTTACGAGCACCACCGAGTCAGCCAAGCCGTATCGCGGACGGCGGATGTCAATTTCCCGAAAAGCTCAACCTCAGGGGGCAGCATAGTAAGCAATCTGCCTACGGTCTGCAGGACTAGCATCAACAGAAAAAACCCAAAGAACGACCCAAGAACCCCCGCCACCATAACGGTGCGACGCTTGCCTCGCATGCTTCCTCCCTAGAAAGCGCTTCTCCCTCAGGGGGTAGACATCGCTGCTAGCTAGAAAGCCAGCTAATTGTCGTGGGTGTGTTGCTTGCTCGACCACCAGATCAGGTAGATTGATCCCATCCTAAGCACCGGGACGCGCCTGTCGCGCTCACGGGTAGGCAACTCGCGATAGGTTTTCACCTTCAGAGGCGCGACAACGCAAAGTTCACCGGCCCGGCCTATTTGACAAGCGCGCAAATGGCATATGCTGTCAGCGTCCAAGCCGTTGGGAGCGTAGTGGCTACATGCGCTTGTGCTACCCACCCCGGAGCTGGGGAAGTAACCGGCAAGCTCCTAGAAATTAGAGCATTTGAATTTGACGCGCTGGCACCGCCACCTATCACGACTTTTGGCTTGGGACACCAAGCCTGTGCGGATTTGTCTGGGCTTGTATCACTCGCACTTGCATAGCGGGTGATTTCCCAACCGCTGACGCCGTCCTTCCCCGCTGGACCCTCAGCCCCCATTGCACCTTTAGGTCCCTGCTTGCCGGGCAGACCTTGTGGACCGACAGGCCCTTGGGGCCCTGGGGGGCCCGCCGTTGCGCAACCTGCAAGCAACGCGACACATGCTAGAGTGGTAATAATTCTCATGATCACCTCCCCGGTTTCCCGGTGAGTTTGACGACAAAAACATTCGCCAAATCGAGCGAATGTATCACCACGCGATTGTCGTGGATAGGAACGCGATCGGCGGCTAACCGAACGTCGTATATGCGCCGTGACGACGGGCAGCCAGCAATCGTGGCGTAAAGTGTTGACGCACCTTCCTTGCGGAGTCTTCTCGGTTTCGCCTCATGTGAAACCCTTGCACAATTCCCAGGCGCTCGCCCGGTCATTTTTGCCCGCCCTGGGGCGCCGACAACGCTGCGTCCTTCTTCTTTTTCAAGCGCTGAGGCACTTTAGATCGGACCTCCGCTACGCCGTCAGCAGACTTCTTCCGCAATTGAGGCGTAACAAATTTGTCGGTGATGAAGTGTTCCAAGCTGCCAATGAGAGGATCGAGATCCTTGAACGAAGGGTTCCAGCCACGATGGGCGGAAGCATTGCCGGCATTTATCAGCACCTCGAAATTGTCGCGTTGTGACGGGGTATCAGGCCCGAGTCCTCCATAGTTTTGAGCTTGGCTTCAAATGCCTGCTCTGGATCGACGCCAAGAACTTCCGATGCCACATCGAAGGCAGAGCGGATCCCGATTGCTGCGAGGATATTCAGATCGTGGTCAAGAGCTTTATAAATCTGAAACAGGCAAGCTTCTAGATCGGCTGATTTGTCATGCTCAATGTAGCTATTCAGCCTGTCTAACCAGGCGGTCGCGCTTAAATTTAGCCGGCCAGCTCTTAACTAGAATGTCGTGTAACTAGAATGTCGTGCTCATACTCGACGTTTCCAGCGCTGTCATATCCAACAGGATAGTGCGACTCGGAATCGGTGAACTCCGACTGGGCAAAGACATGATCACAGCCGCAGCAGACGAGCAGATACCAATCCTTCCACCATCGTAGTTCCCTTCGCTGCCAGTTACGCGGTGGTGACCTTTGATTTCACAATTCCGCTCGCCTTTGCACGATGCGCAGAACGCTTTCTGCCTTGAACCGATTCTGTTCTGCTCGCTCACGCAACTGCCCTTGTAATTCACGCCTATTTAGATAGACCTTGTCGCAGGAAATGAGTGAGAGCGCGAGCCAGAACAACCGAGGAACGAGTTGCTACGCTTTTTGCAACGCAACGCTACGGTATCGAACGGGGCGAGGCGTCACGAACAGCGCAAGCAAGCTTCGAAACCGTTGAGGGATAAGGCTTTGCGGGTACGCGGCGGGATGGCTAGGGATGGCTGGTAGCGAATTTCAAGTCCGGTGCCTTGGCAACAGCGCGTCGCGACTGAACGGATTCATGCGACGCGCCTTCCCGCAGCCTTTTGCCGACGAGACTTGACCGCCTCAAGCAGTTCGCGCTCGCTGGTGTGAGCATTTCGAAAAATGGCCACAACCATTACTGTCAAGATTTCGGCCGCCTGGTCCAAAGGGTCGAGATGCTCATCCGCGCAGACCTGATCGAACACGCGTTCGCAAATAGCCAGGTCATGAGGGCTGAGGCAGGTGCGATTGAAATGCCGACGCAGCATCTGTGCGAACCTTTCAGGGCCCGCTACCGTGCTTGCGGCGGGCTTTTGTTGATGAACCGCTGAAGCGATGGCTGTTTAAGTGACAACGTCATCCGCAGTGCATAGGAATCAATTTACTTGGTTCCTGACTGCTCCGTTATTAGTCCTAGCATAAGCGCACACTCACGGGCTTTATATTGTCCGGTAATCATAAGTCTATAGTAATCCTGCCGCTTGTTTTCCGGGACGTGAAATCCGCGCCGAAATTCGGCTGCCTCTTTCGGAGTTCGAGTGCAACCGAGTTTGCTGGCGGTGACTTTCAAACTCGCCAGTGAGCATCCGACCTTTGCCGCAATGTTTTTCAACGGCTCGTTGTTACCGTATCCATCCAGAATTATCCTGCGACGAGCTTCGCTGTTGAGCCTAGTGGCCATTTTGGTGGTCTCCTCAACTGATATTCCACGATGCCCGATTCTATACGCACCAGGTTGAAGAGTGTCGTTGGCGTCGCATCCAGAAACTTATCTCGCAATGCATTTCTTGCCGTAATCCAGCGTGATCGCCGTTTCACTCGACTCGAGTTCACCAGTCTTGCCAGATGCCCGAAGTACACCACATGATTGAGACGGGCATGGGCATACCCGATTCGGATATGGCACCACGCGATGGACACTAAGAGGCAAGACGAGGTCCGTGCGGGGCAGCCGCGGGACCGTGATCGGCGTCGTTGGCCACGCGAAGATCAACCCCACAATGAGGACGCTCCATCGCCCGCGCCGGCGTTCGAACCTCTGCCCTTTTCGACGCTGGAACTGGCGCCAGAGGATCAGTTCGCCGCTTGGCAAGCGCATATGGCGCCGCTTGTCGAGGTCAGGTTGCCGGATGACAAATCGTTGAACGATGGCTTTCCCGCCGACCACACGGCTTGGAATCTCGGTGGCATGCTGATGATTCAACAGCGCGCGCCGGCACATAGCTTCATGCGTTCCGCCGCGAAGCTCCGATCCAGTTCGATCGATCACTGGTATATCGTCTTGCCTCGTACCGGCCGGTCGTGGACGGAGATCGATCGCCGCGTTGCGGAAAACCAGCCGGGCAAGTTGGAGATCAGATCACTTGGCTATCCGTTTCGCGGGAGGGTAACTGACTCGGAAAGTCTCGTTCTCTATCTGCCGCGTGATTTGTTCTCTGATGCGGCGTCAACCCTCGATGCAAAGAACAATTCAATTCTGTCCGGTAACTTTGCCAACCTCTTGGTCGACTACGTCAACAGCATCGAAGCAAGGCTGCGCAGTCTCACCGCTGACGATCTACCCCGCATTGTGCACGTAACACGCAGCATGATCATTGCCTGCCTCGGGCCTCCGGCCGAACAGGCTGCGGCCGCCGAACAATTGAGAAGTGTCGCCCTAATGGAGCGAGCGCGTCGATACGTCCAAAACAATTTGGATGCAGCTCATCTCACACCGGATTCAATGGGCCGGGCGCTCGGCGTATCGCGCTCTCGTCTCTATCAGGTGTTCGAACCGAGCGGTGGCGTTCTCCATTACATACAAAGTCGCCGACTTATGGCAGCCCATGTTGCGCTTAGCGATCCAGCGGACAGGCGGCGCATTGTTGAAATTGCTGAGGCCTTTGGGTTTAGTTCAGCGGCTAATTTCAGCCGAGCATTCAGCAAGGAATTCGGTTACAGCCCCCGCGAAGGCCGCAGTACTGTGGTATTGCCGCGCCCCGCACACTCTGTTTCGCATGCCGGAGACAAGGAGGCCTCTTCCTTTGAAGGTTGGCTCAAGGCGCTCGGAAACTGACTACAGGATCGCGAAGCTGATTGGGCTGACTCAGGTGCCCGGGGCGGCGAAGGTCACGCCGCCTCATGGACCACAATATCTTCGTGTCGCGCCTACTGCGCATCAATCACACAGCTGATTCTCGCCAATTCACGGTTTGTTAACGAACTGTGACGGTTCATCGTTATCGATAATTTGCCGCCAGTCACGGCGGAGAATACATGGAACTAGGCTGCGGGCGGCTCTTATTAAGACTGCGATTTGAAAGTTTGCCAAGCTCGACAGTTATGCTACTTTTAGACTGGGGGGCGCGAGTCTGCACCGCCTATGGAGGTGGTTCTTGCCCTCAGAGGCTTCAGGCGTCGGCACGGAGAGTGAGGGGCCTTCATCGAGCGATGCTCCAAGTGTCGGCGAAGGCGTTCTCGCAGACCTTTTGGCGAACACGACCGAACTTTTGTCGTTCTATGACCGTGACTTTCGCCTGACGCACTACGCGGCCAGGCTCAAAGGCTTGTACGGAGGCGCGGTAGCGCCGGGCGCCGCCGTCTGGGAGATCTACCCGAGCTTTCTCGATACGAGCTATCGCGACGAATTTCTTCGTGTGTTCCAAGGTGCCTCTCCGGCAAGCATCGACTTGCCGCGATCATCGGGCGGAGCGCAACGGTCCGTTTTTGTGTTCACCACGGCAAACGGTGCGGGAATCATCGAATCAAGAGAGGACGGCGGGCGGAGCGCAGCGGAGGAACAAGAGCATGTAGTTCTACTCCATCAGGCGACGCACGACGTGCTGACCGGACTGCAGAATCGGCGGCGATTCGGCGAGCGGCTGCAGCAGGCAATCGCGGCCCTCGGCGGATCAAAGCCGAAAGCCGCCCTTCTGCAAATCGACCTTGACGATTTCAAAGCGGTCAACGACACGCTCGGCCATGGAGCAGGCGACACTCTTCTTCAACTCGCGGCGGGTCGTATCCGCGATGCGCTGCAGGACGGCGAATCCGCATACCGGTATGCCGGCGATGAGTTCGCTGTCATCCAATTGGGAAAGGAGCAGCCAGCAGAGGCTGAACGCCTCGCCGGATCTCTAGTCGACGCGTTCAAGGACCCGTTCGTCATCAACGGCATTCCCGTGTTCGTCGGCTCGAGTATCGGAATTGCTTTCGGGCCGGAGCACGGGACCGATGGCGAACAGTTGATGAAAGCCGCTGACATTGCTCTTTACGCGGCCAAGACAGATGGACGCGGCTGCGCTCGAACATTCAACCGTTCGATGCTGCTCTTGCTCGAGCAACGCGAGAATCTCAGGCGCAGCCTTCGAACCGCGCTGGAGCGCGGCGAGCTTTATCTGGAGTATCAGCCGCTCATTCGGCCTCCCTCGTCAGTGACGGGTTTCGAAGCGCTGCTGCGGTGGCGGCACCCCGAGGTCGGAATCATTCCACCCAACGTGTTCATACCGATCGCCGAAGCCGACGGTCTGATGGACGAGATTGGACGATGGGTGATCGAGGAAGCCTGTCGCCAGGCGTTGACGTGGCCTTCCTCGCTGACAGTCGCAGTGAACCTGTCGCCGGCTCAGTTCCTCAGCGGTTCGCTGACGGACACCGTCGCTCAGGTCCTCGACGCAGTTGGGATTGAAGCCGACAGACTTGAACTTGAGATAACCGAGAGGGTCCTACTTGAGAAGACGATTGACAATATAGACACATTGAATACGCTGAATGTCTTGGGAATACGAATATCGCTAGACGATTTTGGAACATACTATTCTTCGTTGAGCTACCTTAAAAATTTTCCCTTCGATACGTTGAAGATAGATCAGTACTTTATTGCGGACTTGGAGACCGATCTCAAAAGCCAAACGATCGTGCGATCGATCATGAATCTGGCGCACGGCCTCGGGATAAATGTCACTGCCGAGGGGGTCGAGACCCCGGCACAGGCACGGTGGCTGATCAAGGAGAATTGCGATTGCCTGCAAGGCAACTTCCTGGGAAAGCCGCTTGGAGCCGAGGCGATCAGCGGTTTCATCAGGCGGTCCCCGCTGAGGGTGGTACGCGCGATGGAGGAATCAAAACAAGCGCTCTAGCGCCTTGCGCCCTTCGTTAACGGTGAGGCGGAGATTTGTAGAACGATCGAGGCAGATACCGCGCAGTTCTTCAAGTCGGTGCGAGACTGACTCATTACGGGCGCGGAGAAATTTTTCATCGCGGAGGCCATCACCCCGCGAGAGCTCAATACTGATGGAACAAGTGAGGATGCCGATGGGACCTGTTCATCATGACCTGGCTGGAGAGCCGACCTTTGAGCCGATGATCCAGATCGACATGGAAATCAAAGCTTTTGTCTCCGCTTGGAAGCATTGCGATTATGTCTCGACATACGTGGCCCGGATGATCAGTCAGAACAGGTCAGACTCGGTCCACCATTCAAATCTCTTTTCCTCTGCCTTCAACGAATTGCTGGAAGTCGCCTTTCGTACTCGCCATGCCGACGGCGAACTGGCGTGCAGGGTGTCTCGCCATGGCGCGACAGATAGGATCGAGTTAACATTTCCTTGCGTGCCAGAGGAGCGCCAATTCTACGAAGAAGCCGTGTCGCAGTTCGTAGGAATGGAGGCCAGAGAGCGGTATCTCAATTCGGTGTCTGGGGATCTCGCGCCGAGCCGCGAGGTCGTACTCCTGGAATTGGCTGTTGACTACAACGCGACACTCTGGATCGAGGACGCCGAGGGCGATGCAATCAAGCTTGTCGTGGACCTTCCGCTTGAGGGCTTGCAACATTGAGCCCTTACGACCTTCTCCCGCGCTTCAAGGCGCAATACGACGCCAATAACCAGGAGTTCTCCATTTCGGGAGTGGTCCGGCCTCAGGCGATCGATGAGCTTGGGCCGAGCATAGCATTGCTCCGCGATGCGATCGGCCATGTGCGCGGCGTTCTCTACGTCAATGTCAGGCGCCTGACGCAGATGAACAACGCTGCGTTTCACAGCTTTTCGAGGATCATCATCGACGCTTGTCGCGCTCGACCCGATCTCAAATTCGTGGTCATCACGTCAAGCGTCGTCGGATGGACCTCGCGAAAATTCGGTCGCCTGAGCGCAATCGAACCGAACATCACGGTCGAGGAGTATGACACCGAATTCTATCCGGGGCAGGGTTTCCTTGAGGAAGGCGGGTTCGTACCCATCCTGCGCACTCAGACAAAGTTGACCTGGCGCCACGAGCGCGCAATCTTGCCGCGACACGGCATGAGGTCCGGGATCGTCATGGCCGACATCTGTTGCGGGATCGGTGATTTCGCCGTGCTCGCGCAGAAGGAGTTCCAGCCGTCGCGGATCGTCGCCCTCGACCACTCCATATCAAGCCTGAACTATGCTCGACGAGTGATGCGGGAGTTCGACATCCGGGGCATCGAATATACCTATGGCGATGCGTCGGAGATGCTGCTCGACGAAGCGCAGTTCGACTTGGTCACCTGCCGACATTCCCTTCAAATCTTCAATCGACCTGAACTCATTCTCAAGGAGCTCTACCGCATCTGCAAGCCGGGCGGTCGGGTCTATATCACCAACGAGAAGAATTCGCATTGCCTGGGCGAGCCGCGCGCCGAAAGCATTCGTTGGACCTACAACGAGGTGGCGAAGCTGTTCGGGCATTTCGAGATGGACGTCGAGCTTGGACCCAAGAGCCGGCGATACCTGATCGAAGCCGGATTCGAAGACATCCGTATGGAGACCTTCATGGTCACTAACCTGGACGGGGATCCGCAGGACTTCGCCGACGTCATTGCGGCCTGGGCGGACGTCTATGCGGGCGAGATGGCGACCAGACGCGGCGATGGACCGGAGTTCGTCGCACGATTCCGGCAGGGCTTCCAGGACCACATTTTCGCTGCGCTCCACCCCAAGGGTTATACGGGTTGGCCGATCTGGGTCGCATCGGGGCGACGGCCGCAATGAAAGCCGACGATGAGCCTACACCGCGATTCGGCCTGCGCTCCTTTCGAGCGAAATTCGTATTGGTCGTTGGCGGCGCCGTGCTGTTCGACCTCCTTTTGAGCGGTGGCCTGGCGCTTTGGAATGTTCAAAAACTGTCGCGCGACGCCACATCCGAAGTCGGTGAGGGCCTGACGACCGCAAACCAAGAATACATTCGTTCCTATGCCGAATCGACAGCGTTAAGCGTCGACCTGCTGCTCGATCGAGTCCATGGGGACGTCAAGGCGCTGGCGGGCGTGCTGCAGGCCCAGATCGACGATCCAAGCAGGCAACAACAGGTCGGGGCCACGCTTTCGAAGGAGGTGCCCGGCTCCGTGAGGGTCGTCTACGACGCACAGGGCGATTGGGCACAGAACCTGCCGGGAGCGCCTTCCGTGGTCAGCGTCTGGGGCTACCTACTGGACGCCGACCACAGTCCAATGCCAAGCGTTCAGCGGGAAATAGAAGACAGCACCGTGTTGGACCTCGTTGCGCCGACGCTCATGTCCAGCGGGTCGTCCAAACTGCAAATGTACTATATTGGTCCAAAGGAACGGCCGATCTTCAGGACCGTACCGTATACGGACCAGGCACAGACCTTCGACCGGCTCTATCCAGGCCACAACAAGGCGGAGTTCTGGGAGTTTTTCTTTCCGGGAATCTATGGGTCATGGCAGCAATGGGCCAAGGATCCAGCCTCGCGTCCGGTCCCTGACGATATCACCCAGACAGCGCCTTACACCGATGCGATCACGGGAAAGCTAATCGTCAGCTTTTTCCACCCGCTGTGGACGCGCGATCGCACCGGTATCGCTGGTACAGCGGGAGCAGACATTACTCTCGATCAACTCGCGGAAGTCGTCGAACGTGTGAAGATCGCTGAGACCGGGTTCGGCTTTCTCACAATGTCGACTGGCAACGTGGTGGCGATCAATCCGTCAGGCCAGGCAATCATCGGCCTGACTTCATCGAGCGATGCGGGCACCCAGGGCGTCACCGGCCTGGAGAGGTCCCTGCGGGGAAGTACGCAGCCGGCTATCGCGTCGCTGCCTCTCGACCAGAACAATGACGGTGTCATTCAGCATGTCATGCTCGGCGACAAGGGCGAACGCGTACCCTACATTGTTGTCCTCAAAAGATTGAAGCCGACCAATCTGTGGAGTTCGGGACCGATCAAGTCCGAAATGATGTCGGTCGGGATCGTCGTTCCCGAACGAGAGATCTATGCGTCCCTGTTCGCCGCGCAGAAGAGTATTTCCCGCGCAACCAACCGTATCCTGCTCTTTCAGATCGCCGCGATCGTAGTTTCGCTTCTGATTGTTTTTGCCGCCGTGCTTGGAATTTCGAAGCGGATCACCGCGGGCCTCAGGGCGCTTGCCAGCGCCGCCCAGCGGCTCCAGTCCAAAGACTATTCAGTCCGCGTGAGCATCCCAACGCGCGACGAAGTTGGAGCGGCAGGGATCGCTTTCAACCGCATGGCTGAGCAGATCAGCTTTCACACGGAAAACCTCGAGCAACTCGTCGACGAACGAACCAGGGAACTTGGGGACGCAAATCAGGAGATTTCCGCACTCAATGAAAAGCTGCAGGACGAGAACGTTCGCCTTGGTGCCGAACTCGCGGTCGCCAGACAGATCCAGATGATGGTCCTGCCGAAACAATTCGAACTAGAAGCGATTCCGGGGCTGGAGATCGCAGCCTACATGCGGCCGGCCGACGAGGTCGGCGGCGACTATTACGACGTCCTGCAGAACGGGCCACGGGTCAAGATCGGCATCGGCGACGTGACCGGTCATGGTCTCGAGAGCGGCGTGCTGATGCTGATGGTCCAATCCGTTGCACGTGCGCTGCAGGAGACCAACGAGGGGAACCCGCACCAGTTTCTGGATCGATTGAACAGGGCAATCTACAAGAACATAGAGCGGACGAACACCGGCAAGCATCTCTCGTTGGCCTTTCTTGACTTCGAAGATGAGCGGGTAACGCTATCCGGCCAGCATGAGGACGTTCTTGTCGTGCGTGCGGATGGGGAAGTTGAACGTATCGATACGATTGATCTGGGTTTGCCGGTTGGCTTGGAGAATGACATCTCGAAGTTCATTGCCACGCGTGACATCCTGTTCGGGAGCGGCGACGTGATCGTGCTGCACACAGACGGTGTGACGGAGGCCGAAGACCAAGACAGAGAATTGTTCGGGTTCGAGCGCCTCTGCCAGAGCGCACAAAAACGTCACGGCAGCAGCGCCGAGGACATCAAAACCGGGATCATCGACGATCTGATGGCCCATATCGGGATCCAGAAGATCCACGACGACATCACCCTCGTGATCATAAGGCATAAATAGCCATGCCAACGCTGTTCGGTACCCCTGACATTGCAATCGGGATGAAGGAGAGCGCCAGTCGCGTGCGGCTCTTTGACGGACCTCTCGACTTGAGTTGGCGTCATTGTGCCACGACCGCGGACTTCATCGCCGATCTTTTCGCGTTGCGCTTCCGGTCGTCCCGCAATGACTACATAGAAGTGCGGCACAGTATCGGATATCTGGTCAACGAACTCATCGAAAATGCCGTCAAGTTTCGCGCACCAGGTGAGATCTTGATCGAGGCGTCGATGGATTCGGAGTGCTTCAAGCTCAAAGTGTCGAATGAGGTCGATGGTGAAGATGCCTCTAAGTTCCAAAGTCTCCTGGCGGATCTCACGGTTGGCGACCCCATGGACCTGCTGATACAGCGAATTGAAGAGAATGCCAACAACCCCGACATGGCAGGCTCCGGACTTGGATTGCTGACGTTGATGAGCGACTACGGCGCACGCCTGGCTTGGATATTCAGCGCCGCCGACGAAAGCGATCGGATTTGCGTGGAGACATATGCCTCCATTCCGATCTCGCAAATTCACAACTAGATGAAACGAAGCCAGGCTATGGAAATCAAGACAGACGACTACCGTGTGTGGACTGAAGGAAGCGAAATTTTCTTCGACGGTGCAATGCGACTTGCCAGTTCCGACGCCGGGGCGCCTATCACGGCGTTGGCGACCAGTGTTCTTGCCTCGAATCCCGCTTCCATTACGCTCAATCTGAAGGACCTTCAATTTCTCAACTCTTCCGGCATCAACTTGCTGGCGAAATTTACCATCGAGGTGCGCAAGCATCCCGCTGTTCGACTTGTTGTGCGTGGAACGCCCGACATACCCTGGCAATCGAAATCATTGCCGAATCTGAAGAAGCTGCATCCCGCTGTGGTGCTTTTGATGGACTGACCAAGGTCGTCCGAAATGCCAAACGACCGCGTGGTGCAAGGGCGCTGCGGCGAGCGAGATATGTACGCCAGGATAAGTATCTGGATGCGAAGCTAACGACAATTCGGCTTCGTGGGCAGATGCTCGCAAATGCTTGGCGGGGGCTGGCACAGGCGGCAGGCGTCCAGGTTGGGGGGATGTCGGGCCGCCTGTGCCGATCAGTCGCCGCTGCGCAGTCAAAGGTGACGTCATTGAGTAAGCGTGCCGAGGTCAACGGTGGCCGGCTGGAGTTCATTCCGCCACAGATCCCGACTTGGGTAGAGCAGCCGCCCGAAGACCGGGGATGGGTTCACGAGGTCAATCTTGACGGTTACCGAACCCAGATCATCATCGATAAAGGCGGCGTGCGTCTTTTCAGCAAGAACGGCAGTGACTGGACCACGAAATACTGGCCCATCGCGCTGGCTGTCGAGCTTCCATGCTGGGCTGCCATTATCGACGGCGAGGTCATTGTGCCAGGCGACCAACGCGCTCCCGATTGCCCTGCCCTGGAAGCCGTGATCTGGAACGAACCCAGCCGCCTGGTGTTCGTCGCGTTCGACATCCTCCATCTCGACGGTCGCAATCTAGCCTCTTTGCCCCTGCTGCAGCGCAAGCAGGTGCTGTGGCGACTGGTTGAGCACGGCCTCGGCAAGATCCAGTACAGCGAGCATTTCGAGCGCAGTGCGCTAGCGATCTTCCGGGCCATCGAGAAGACGGGGCTCGAGAGCATCATTTCGAAACGCGCCGACAGCCGCTACAGGAGCGGATCGTCGAACACATGGCTGAAGGCCAAATATTTCGAAGAAGCCGATTTCTGAGCGTCGACGACCGCCTTTGGCGCAATCGCGGGCTCGGCGATGTCCGCTTTGGTCGGCGGTCAAGTCGGGAATGGCCGCCATGCGGCGCGAAGCGGCATCCATTGCAGCCCAATGGCGGGCGTACAGGTATCGAATGTGTCGCGCAGTTTTGGCGCGCACAAGGCGCTGGACGATGTCTCGATCGACCACGCTGCTGCGCCAGATCGCAGGCTTCGACTTTCCCGACTCTGGTCGCATCTCCATAGGCGGCGAAAGTGTTGAGCGGGTACCGGTGGAGAAGCGGCGCATTGGCATGGTGTTCCAGAAGACGCGCTGTTTCCCAATATGAGCGTCTCCGACAATGTCGCCTTCGGCTTGTCAGTGCGCGGCGAGCCCAAGGCGGTGATTGCCAGCGAGGTGCAGCGCGCACTCGACCTGGTGCAGCTCAGCAGGCTCGGCGGCCGCCGGCCGCACCAGCTGTCCGGCGGCCGATTGCCGTCGGCCCGGGTACCAAGCTTGCCGCAGGCGCCAAGGCAAGCTGCGCTGTGCGACCCGAACGCATCCGCATCTTCACTGATGCCGAGGCACCGGATGCGTCCAATGCGAATGTGCTGCGAGGGAAGGTGTCAAAGCGCATCTTCGCCGGAATAGCAGCACCTACTTTGTCGAGCGTGCTGACCAGACGCTCAAGGTGATTGTGCAGAACACCGGTGCTGGCAGGCTGACGGAAGGTCAGGATGTCGTGCTGTGTTGGTCGCCGGAAAGCACGGTCTTGATTGCGGCGCGGTAGCAAGCCACAGACGTGCCACTGCCCGACCCAGATGGGGAGCGTGGATGACATGCGTTTGTGATGGGAAAAAAATTGCGTGCGGCAGCCTGGTTGAGGTCGGCGCCAGAAACCCCGATACGCCCGCCTACGAGACCATCACAATGTTTGGTGACTAGTCGCGAGACCGTTCGCCCATGCCAGAACTCTTGCTACATGCTCACCAGCCAAAAAGGGATGCGCCGTTAACCAGATTTTCTAACCCTCCAATGCTTAATCGCGAGACTGAATGGGTGAGGTGATCGGTGTCAAACATAAGGGCGTTTCCGCTGTATCGGCGGCGGAAGTTGGTCGAGGAAATTGCCCGCGTGCTGGAATCCAAGAACGGGGAGGATGCGAATGCGTTCTGGCGCAGCACCGCCAAGACAATTCTCCTTCAGTTGTCCGAATCAGGAGTTGCGCTCAGGCTCGCCGAACTGGAAGTTGGATCGCTTCTTCATGCCGTCTTAGGCGATATAGCCAGCCGGAGTGCTGCGAAACGCGTACATTAGCGTCGACTCACGAGGATTGATTGCCCCTCGCAGACTCGACTAGGCTTGGCATATGTTACCAGCACTGCTTCCGTCGAACGCAAGGCCTCTCTATCCCCATTGGGTCTAGGCTGGTAGATTCGGCAACCGAGCGGGTGACGCTATTTTGCGTGATTTCGCAGTCCGCATCCAATGTCAGGTGCGGCTCGCAGATTGTTTCGGTCGCGTGGGCGGAATTCGTCTTGGAACTACCAGCCAGGTCGACAGTGCAGGCCGAATTTGGTTCTCGAACGCACGCTGGCCGCTATTCGTAACTCGAGGCCGCTGAAGGAACGGCGGGAGTTCGGCTACACTTTCTCGGCAGGTATGGCACGGCGCAAGTGGACGATCCGGTCACCGATGTGCTGGGGCACGCCGTCGCCGCCAACTATGCCGCAAAGATGGCTGGGCGCAATCGCGTCCATCTGGCGGAGGTCAGGCTTTGGCGTCTGCCAACTCTGACCGGACGCGCTTAGACCGTAGCTTTCCGCTTTGCGGGGCCTTTCCCTGGGGTGGTTTTGCAGTCGCTCTGCGGCCAAGACCGCTAGCTTTAGCCAGAGCAGACCGCTTGGCCGCATAGTTAGGCGCCACCATAGGGTAGTCCCAGGCCAGTCCCCACTTGGCTCTATACTCGTCAGGTGTCATGCCCAGCAAACCCAGGTGACGCTTCATAGACTTGAATTTCCGCCCATCCTCTAGGCTCACGATATAGTCAGCAAATATCGACTTCTTCGGATTTATGGCCGGAGTAAATACCGGTGGCGGTGCCACGACCGGCTGGACTAGGGCCGATAACGCAGAATTGACGGTAGCAATCAGAGTTGGCAGATCGGCCACGGGCATTGCGTTGTTCTGGACATAGGCCGCGACGATGTCCGCCGTCAGGCCCAACAAACCAGTGCTTGTCTGCTTAGTTGCTTGAGCCATCAAGGTCAGTCCCCTCATTAGTCACACGTTCCTATTCCGGAATTTTTACCAACGCAAATCCTAACGACGACTATTTGTTTGGCAGGTAACTACGACAGCAATGCGTGCTCGTAAATGAACGCAGACGCCAGCCATCGCCGACGCATTTGCATTCAGCCCACGCTCAACTCCCAGTGGCTGGCGCCGCCCCTCGGCGGCGGTCCTTCGGAGTCCGCTGCCCGCCAGATATTGCGAGAGCAGGCGCGCGCCGCTGCCGGTATGCGATCGTTCTAGTCGGCTGGACAACTATCCTTGGCCGACTCATCATCCATTGATGCATCTCGGAGCAACTCGAAAAATCCTAGGCTACTTTGATATCGGCCGTCAGGAAGGCGCCGAGGTGCTGACTGGCGGCGGGCGCGCCGAACTTCCGGGCGACCTTGCCGGCGGCTACTATGTTCAGCCGACCGTGTTCAAGGGGCATAACAAGATGCGCGTGTTCCAGGAGGAAATCTTTGGACCGGTGGTCTCAGTCACCATGTTCAAGGATGACGGACAGGCGCTGTCGATCGCTAACTATACCCTTTACGGCCTCGGCGCCGGTGTCTGGAGCCGCGATGCAAATCATTGCTACCGCTTCGGCCGAGCCATCTAGGCGGGCCGCGTGTGGACCAACTGCTACCACGCTTATCCCGCGCATGCTGCGTTTGGCGGTTACAAGCAGTCGGGCATCGGCCGCGAGACCCATAAGATGTGCTTGACCACTATCAGCAGACCAAGAACATGCTGGTCAGCTACAGCCCGAAAAAACTCGCTTTTTTTGATCGATCCGACTGCGCTACCACAACGGCGGGGTTTCCGCCTTGGCTCCGCTGCTGTGTTAGCTTTGTTTGGCACATGCCGTATTCGCCCTAGGAGAACGCTCCGCTATCCTGAGTGTCCGACAAGCAGGTTGACATGGAGATGAGCCGCGCCAAATCGCGTTCGCGGCAGGAGTTGGATTTCACCCTAGCGGGGAAGTCCGCAGCGACTCATTTGGGAGTTGGCAAGCCGGCAGTGTTCTGACGTTGTCAATGAGCCGCGTTTGGCCGAGCCAGGCGGCTGCGAGCAGGCGGGTCGGCCGATCGATGCTTGCTATCGGTTGCAGATCTGCTTCGCCACGGAGTTCCAGGTACTCGACCTCGCGATAGCCTGCGGACAGGATCGCTGCACGCGCTTGGGCAAGCGCTGGGAGGACGGGAGAGCCGTTCGAGAGCCCCTCCGCAGTATCGAGCAGGACCGATGCGAGCCTTGGGGCAATGGCCCGCTCCGCTGGCGAGAGCCGAACATTGCGCGATGACAAAGCCAGACCATCGGGTTCCCGGACTGTCGGACAGGGGACGATGGTAATTGGCATATCCAGGTCCCGGACCATGCGAGTGATAAGTAGAAGCTGCTGAAAATCCTTCTCTCCGAAAAAGGCGAAGTCAGCGCCGGTCTGCAGGAAGAGCTTTGCAACGACGGTCGCCACCCCGTCGAAATGGCCAGGCCGGGACGCACCGCACAGGCCTTCGCTGACGCCGGACACGGACACGGTCGTGGTGAAGCCGTCAGGATACATCTCAGTCGCATGCGGAACGTAGAGCAGGTGTGCGCCCAGTGGAGTGAGTTTTGCAGCGTCTTCGTTTTCGGTGCGGGGATAGGCTGCAAGATCCGCGGCACTGTTGAACTGCTTGGGATTGACGAACAGCGTCACGATCACACGATCGGCCTTCTGAAGCGCAGAACGCACGAGACTCAAATGTCCTTCGTGCAAGGCTCCCATCGTGGGCACCACGGCGATGCTGGCACCAGAACGGCGCCATCCCGCCACAACGGCACGAAGTTCGACAATGGTGCGGACAATCGGCACGCTCATGGGAAATCTCCGGCCTTGGGCGCATCGGCGAAGAGATGTTCGGCGGCTGGAAAGCGCCCTTCCCGCACATCAGCCGCGTAGGCCGCAATGGCAGCTTCGGCCGCTGAGCCCAGTTCAGCATAGCGCTTCACGAATTTCGGCCGAAAACCAGTGAACATGCCCAGGATGTCGTCGATCACAAGGATCTGCCCATCGCAGGCGTCCGAGGCACCGATGCCGATCGTGGGAATTGTGGCTCTCTCGGTTATTCTCCGTGCGAGCGGATCCGTGACCTTTTCCAGCACTATGCTGAACGCCCCGGCCTCGGCAACAGCAATGGCGTCGCGAAAAATCCTGTCGCCGTCTCCGCCCCTGCCCTGGACTTTATAGCCGCCGAACACATTGACCGATTGCGGCGTCAGCCCGACGTGGGCCATGATGGGAATCCCGCGAGCAGTGAGAAAGCGGATCGTCTCGGCCATGCTCTCGCCGCCTTCCAGCTTGACGGCGGCGCATCCGGTTTCCGCCATGAGCCGCGCGCCGTTGCGAAAGGCCTGTTCGGGGCCTTCTTCATAGGAGCCGAATGGCATGTCAACGACCATCAACGCGCGCTCAAGACCGCGTCGCACGGCCTTGCCATGCATGATCATCATGTCGAGCGTGACGCCGAGGGTCGAGGGCAGACCGTGAAGCACCATGCCGACACTGTCGCCGACCAGCACGACGTCGCAATATCTGTCGACGAGCTGCGCAACGGGTGTGGTGTAGGCGGTCAAGCAGACGACCCGATCCTTGCCCTTGCTGGCCGCGATGTCCGGCGGCGTCAACGCCTTCGTTTCTACCGCCACACTCATCGGCACATTTCCCCGGCGTCAGGTTTTAAGCGGTCAACGGTTTTGCATAGTTTTGTGCAGGTGCGAAGGCCAAAATCAAACTGCATCGGAAAAGTTGGTGCATTGCGAAGCGCTTCAAACCAAGGGCTAGAGGCCGCCATTTTCTGCTGCTTCGGCCGAGTTTCGCAGTACCCTTATTGTGATTGTTTTGAGCAAGAGCGTGGTGGTGGTCTCAAGGGGTGTGCTTCAGCTCGAACGGTTTGACTGCCGCAACAGCGCGGTTCACGTTCAGAATCGATCTCAGGCCACAAGGCGTACCGAAATGCATTGTGGCGAAAAAAATAGGCAATGACTGAACACGGGACCAAAGCTGTAAGGCAACGCATAAAAGCCGGCGAGCGCCATGCTATCGCCGCGGAACTGATTGCGGTTTTGGTCGCGGTGACGGCTGGCCAACCGCGTATCATAACGATTGGAGACGGCAAAGCCTTGCCTTCCGGCCCGTTCGAGCTTGGACATCGATCCTGCAATCCGGCCTGAGAGACTGGGTCGAGCAGCAGACGCGCCATCCGCTGGGCTACATCGAGCAGCTCTACACCTTCGCCGACCGCGACCGGTCAGGAGACGGGGGCGCGCAGCGGGGTGATTTCGATTAGCTATCTCGCCCTGACCCGCGAGGAGCAGGCTGAACCTGCCGATAAGGCCGCCTGGCGCAACTGGTACGCTTATTTCCCATGGGAACATCATCGCGCTGGCGCTCCGTCGACATTGCCTGAGGCGTTTGTCCCACGCCTGAAGGCGTGGGCCGAGGCAGCCGATGATCGCGCAGTGAGCCACGATCGCTGGCGGCGCGCGGTGATCGCTTTCGGCCTTGAGAACCACGCTTGGATGAGGACTTGGTGCTGCAGCGCTACGAACTGCTTTACGAGGCGGGGTTTGTGGAGGAAGCCCAGCGCGGTCAAAATGACGCTTACGCCCCATCAATCTTCGGCCGAGCCATGCAGAAGGATCACCGCCGCCCTTCAGGATCGGTTTTCGCAAAAGTCGGCTTGTAGCATCAATTTTCATCAGATAGAATCGTTTTTCATAGTATTTGGCTGAGCTGCACCAAAATTCGAGGAAAGGATCCCCTTTTCATGCCTGTGGCGCAGAAGCACCAATTTTCAGGTCCTGTTCTCGTTTTTCAGGAAATCCGCCTTCCGGAGATGGTGACCCCGGCCGGGTACAGCGCCCTGATCGGAGCCTACGAGCTCGCCGTCCCCTTGCCCCGGACGCTGTCGGCCACTGGCGAGCATCATCGCATTACCGAACGGGATGGTTGGCGGATCATGACGCCCCGCCATGCCCCACATCCAACACTCGAAGGCCACCTGACCTTCGCGCTCAAGTACGAGGGGCTCGACCTTGCCGTCCTCAAACGGCTGTTCCAGGTGACCGGTCCCGCACCGATCGAGGCGCTCGTCCGTGAAAGCCCCACAGGCAGCTATGCCCGCCGCATCTGGTTTCTATATGAATGGCTGACGGGCACGCGTCTCGATCTGGCGGACGCGGAGGCCGGACGATACGTTTCGGTTGTCGATCCCGAGCTGCAGTGGCCCGGATCCGAGAAGACCGCTTCGCGCTACCGCATAAGGGACAATCTCCCCGGCACGCCTGAGTTCTGCCCGCTGGTGTTCCGAACCAAGACTCTCGAAAAATTCATCGCCCTTGAACTACCGCGGCGCGCGGAGGCAATCGTAGCGGACGTGCCGCGCGACCTCCTTGCTCGGACCGCCGCCTTTCTTTTGCTCAAAGACTCGCGATCAAGCTATGCGATCGAGGGCGAGCGCCCGCCGCAAGATCGCATCCAGCGCTGGGGCCGCGCCATCGGCGAAGCCGGCCGCTGGCCGATCGATCGCGATGAGCTGCTGCGTCTGCAAAGAATTGTACTTGGCGACGCCCGTTTAGTAAGACTTGGCTTCCGAAAAGAAGGGGGTTTCGTCGGTGAGCATGACCGAGACAACGGCACGCCCCTGCCCGATCACATCAGCGCTCGGCCCGAGGACCTGCCGCGGCTAATCGATGGAATGGCGGCCTTCGATCAGGGCCCCGCGCAGAACCTTGATGCAGTCATAGCCGCCGCAATCCTCGCCTTCGGCTTTGTCTACATCCACCCGTTCGAGGACGGAAACGGCCGCATTCACCGCTACCTAATCCACCACGTCCTTGCCATGCGCGGCTTCAATCCGCCGGGAGTGGTCTTTCCCGTCTCGGCCGCGATCCTGGACCAGATCAACGAGTACAGGGGCGTGCTCGAGAGCTATTCGCAGCGCCTTCTGCCGTTGGTGGAATGGGAACCGACGCCGCAATTCAACGTCCGGGTGCTGAATGACACCGGTGATTTCTACCGGTTCTTCGATGCAACCCCGCACGCCGAATTCCTCTATGCCTGCGTTCGGCGGACGATCGAACGGGACCTTCCCGAGGAAACCGCATTTCTGCAGCGCTACGATCAATTCCGGCAGCAGGTGGACGCCTTTATCGAGATGCCCGAGCGGTTGACCGATCTGCTCTTCCGTTTTCTTCACCAGAATGATGGACATCTGTCGAACCGCGCGCGCGAAAAGGAATTCGCCGCGCTGACCAGTGACGAGGCAGGAAGAATCGAGGCGATCTACGCGCAAACCTTTGGTGCCCATTGAAGGCGTGATCATCAGGATCGATTTTTAGTCCGACCGTTTGCGATTCCCTTGTCCCTGCCTTCATCTCCCACGCTTGACTTGTCGCCGAGACATGCACGATTTTTTCCGCACGGTCTGACCGGCCGCCGATCGGCCGCGGCCAGAACGCGCTTGACAAACCGGCGCCGGCCCGTTCAACCTGACGCATTCACCAGGGGAGTCCCGGCAAGGGGCTGAGATACTGCTTGCTTTCGCGGCGCAGTGACCCGTTGAACCTGATCCAGTTCATACTGGCGTAGGGACGGTGCAAGCGCTTTGCGGGAGTTTACGCCCCAGGTCCTGTTTCGGCAGGTCGACAGAAGCGTCTTTTCATCCTTCCGGCACAGAACTGGGTCTCCAATGCATGAGCAAAGGAGCCTCAAGATGAATGCCCTCACTCCCGCCGTCTCGACGGGACCGCTGCCAGCCTCGCGGAAAATCCACAAGCCCGGCGTCCTCCATCCGCAGATCAGGGTGCCGATGCGCGAAATCTCCGTCCATCCAACGGCCGGCGAGCCGCCCGTCACCGTCTACGATCCGTCCGGCCCCTATACCGACCCGGCTGTCGAAACCAGCATTGAAAACGGTCTTGCCCGGCTTCGCCACGAATGGATCACGGCGCGCGGCGATGTCGAGGCCTATGACGGCCGCCGCGTGCGGCCGGAGGACAACGGATTTGTGACCGGTGAGCGCCTGACGCCGGAATTTCCCATTCGCAACCGGCCACTCAGGGCCAAGGCAGGCAAGGCGGTGACCCAGCTTGGCTATGCGCGCGCCGGCATCATCACCCCCGAGATGGAGTTCGTCGCCATCCGCGAGAACTTCGGCCGTCAGATGTTGCGCGGCAAGCTGCAGCGCGACGGCGAAGCCTTCGGCGCGGCCATCCCCGATTTCGTAACGCCGGAGTTCGTGCGCGACGAGGTGGCGCGCGGACGCGCGATCATTCCCGCCAACATCAATCATCCCGAGAGCGAGCCGATGATCATCGGCCGCAATTTCCTGGTCAAGATCAACGCCAATATCGGTAATTCGGCGGTCACCTCCTCGATGGCCGAGGAAGTGGAAAAGATGGTGTGGGCGATCCGCTGGGGCGCCGACACGGTGATGGACCTGTCGACTGGCCGCAACATCCACAACATCCGCGAATGGATCGTGCGCAATGCGCCGGTGCCGATCGGCACGGTGCCGCTCTACCAGGCGCTGGAGAAGGTGGGCGGCATCGCCGAGGATCTGAGCTGGGAGGTCTATCGAGACACGCTGATCGAGCAGGCCGAACAAGGCGTCGACTACTTCACCATCCATGCCGGTGTGCGGCTGCATTACATCCCGCTGACCGTCGACCGGGTCACGGGCATTGTCTCGCGCGGCGGCTCAATCATGGCCAAATGGTGCCTGCACCATCACCGGGAAAGCTTCCTCTACGAGCATTTCGCGGAAATCTGCGACATCTGCCGCGGCTATGACGTCTCCTTCTCGCTCGGCGACGGGCTTCGTCCGGGCTCGATCGCCGACGCCAATGATGCGGCGCAATTCGCCGAGCTGGAAACGCTCGGTGAATTGACGAAGATCGCCTGGGCAAAGGACTGCCAGGTGATGATCGAGGGGCCGGGCCACGTGCCGATGCACAAGATCAAACAGAACATGGACAAGCAGCTCGCCGTCTGCGGTGAGGCGCCGTTCTATACGCTTGGCCCGCTGACGACCGACATCGCGCCAGGCTACGACCACATCACCTCAGGTATCGGCGCCGCCATGATCGGCTGGTTCGGCACAGCCATGCTCTGCTACGTCACGCCCAAGGAGCATCTTGGCCTTCCCGATCGCGACGACGTCAAGACCGGCGTAATCACCTACAAGATCGCCGCCCATGCCGCCGATCTGGCGAAGGGTCATCCGGCTGCAAAGGTTAGGGATGATGCCCTTTCCCGGGCGCGCTTCGAGTTCCGCTGGGAGGACCAGTTCAACCTGTCGCTCGATCCCGAAACCGCGCGGTCCTTCCACGACCAGACCTTGCCCAAGGAGGCGCACAAGCTGGCACATTTCTGCTCGATGTGCGGTCCGAAATTCTGTTCCATGCGTATCTCTCACGATATCCGCACGGAGGCCCAAAAAGAGGGAATGGCCGCGATGGCGGCGAAATACCGCGAGGGCGGCGACCTCTACGTGCCCTCGGACGAGACCGGCGCACCGCTTGTGCCGGAGGCACATGAGCGATCATGAGACTGCTGGTCAAAGGGGCTGGCGTCGGCGGCCTCACCGTCGCCTTCGAACTCGCCACGCGCGGCGCGGCTGTGACCGTTGCCGAGACAAGGCACAGCCTTGGCGGCAATGCGTCATGGTTCGCCGGCGGTATGCTGGCGCCATGGTGCGAGCGTGAAAGCGCGGAGCAGCCAGTGCTGGATCTCGGACGCGATGCCGCCGACTGGTGGGATGCGGTACTGCCGGGTCACGTGACACGGGCCGGAACCCTGGTCGTGGCCGCGCCGCGCGATGCGGGCGAGCTCGACCGGTTCGCCAGCCGCACCTCGGGTCATCGGCGTGTCGATGAAGATGAAATCGTGTTGCTCGAGCCCGACCTCGCCGGCCGCTTCCGCCGCGGACTGCTCTTCCCCGACGAAGCCCATCTCGACCCGCGTCAGGCGATGGCGGCACTTCATGATAGGCTGGCGGCGATGGGCGTCGAGTTCCACTTCGGCGCCGACGCTTCGGCTGTTTCCGGTTTCGATCGCCAGATCGAATGCACGGGAATGGCGGCGGGCGATGACCGACTGCGCGGCGTTCGCGGCGAGATGCTAATCCTGAATACGCCTGATGTCTCGCTGTCGCGCCCAGTCAGGCTGCTTCATCCGCGCTTTCCGCTTTATGCGGTGCCACGCACCGACCACCGTTTCATGATCGGCGCGACGATGATTGAAAGCCAGTCTGTCGGACCGGTCACGGCGCGATCGATGATGGAGCTGCTGGGTGCCGCCTATGCCCTCCATCCGGCCTTTGGCGAGGCCGAGATCGTTGAAACCGGTGTTGGCGTCCGTCCAGCCTTTCCCGACAACCTGCCGCGCGTGGAAACGAACGGCGAGATCATAGCGATCAACGGACTCTATCGTCACGGCTTTCTCCTCGCCCCCGCTATGGCGCGCCAGGCTGCCGACCTGATTTTCAGTCAAGACAGAACCAAGGAGCTTGCCCATGAAACTAACGGTCAATGGCGAAGCGCATGAGGTTGCCGCCACCACGCTGGCGGAGCTGCTTGCCGCGCTCGACTATGAGGGCGATTGGCTGGCGACGGCCGTCAACAGCGACCTCGTGCACAAAGCCAACCGGGCGGAATTCCAGTTGAGCGACGGCGACCGGATCGAAATCCTCTCGCCGATGCAGGGAGGCTAGCATGTTCGATCTTCTCGGGACAACGCTTCCCTCCCGCCTGCTTCTCGGCACGGCTCAGTATCCTTCGCCGGCCATCCTTGCCGATGCGGTCAAGGCGTCAGGCACGTCGGTGGTGACCGTCTCCTTGCGACGTGAGATGGCAGGCCGCAGGGAAGGCGAAAAATTCTGGTCGCTGATCCGCTCGCTTGGCACGAGAATCCTTGCCAACACCGCAGGCTGCCACTCCGTCAAGGAAGCGGTCACAACCGCGAAGATGGCGCGCGAGATCTTCGGGACGACCTGGATCAAGCTCGAAGTGATCGGCGACCACGACACGCTGCAGCCGGATGTGTTCGGTCTGGTCGAAGCCGCCCGCATCCTGTACGAGGACGGTTTTGCGGTATTCCCCTATACCACCGACGACCTTGTTGTCGCCGAGCGGCTGCTTGCGGCGGGCTGCAAGGCCTTGATGCCGTGGTGCGCACCGATCGGTTCCGCCCTCGGGCCGATCAACCTCATGGCGCTGCGCTCGATGCGTGGGCATTTCCCCGACGTTCCCATGATCGTGGATGCCGGGCTCGGACGGCCGTCGCACGCGGCGACCGTCATGGAACTCGGCTTTGACGCCGTGCTCCTGAACACGGCGGTCGCCAAGGCGGCCGATCCGGTCGGCATGGCGCGTGCTTTCGGCAAGGCGGTCGAGGCCGGTCGTGAGGCCTTCTGCTCGGGAATGCTCGAACCGCGCGACGTCGCCGTGCCGTCGACGCCGGCGATCGGCAGGGCAGTTTTTTCATGAAGCTCGATCCCTTCTACCTGATCGTCGACAGCGCTGCCTGGATCGAACGGCTAGTGCCGCTTGGCGTCAGGCTGGTGCAACTGCGCATCAAGACCATAGATGAGGCCAGGTTGTGCACCGAAATCCGGAAGGCGAAGGCCCTGTGCGCCGAGCACCAGTGCCAGCTCATCGTGAACGATCATTGGCGCCTGGCAATCGAGGAGGGCTGCGACTTCGTGCATCTCGGCCAGGAAGATCTGCAAACCGCCGACCTCTCAAGGATACGGTCAGCCGGTGTCAGGCTCGGGTTGAGCACGCATGATCATGTCGAGCTGGCGATGGCCATTTTTGCCGATCCCGACTATGTTGCGCTGGGTCCGATCTATCCCACCATCTTGAAGAAAATGAAGTGGGCACCGCAAGGGCTAGAGCGGATCAGCGAGTGGAAGCGGCGGGTGGCGCCAATCCCATTAGTCACTATCGGCGGCCTCAACCCTGGCCGCCTCGATGGCGTCTTTGAAGCCGGCGCCGACAGCGCCGCAGTGGTCACCGACATCACTTTGAGCTCCGATCCCGAAGCGCGCACCAGGGAATGGATCGAAAAGACGGACCGATGGCGATGAGACGAGAACCGCATGTGCTTGTCGTTGGCGGATCGGATTCCAGCGGGGGTGCTGGAATAGCACGCGATATCGAAACGATCGCATCCATTGGCGTGCGCACCTGTCTGGCCGTCACAGCGCTAACGGTGCAAACGCACGACGCCGTGACGGAAATTCATCATTCTCCACCAAGCCTGGTCGCCGATCAGATGCGCGCCGCGCTGCGGGCCAACGAAGTGGCGACCATCAAGATCGGCATGCTCGGAACAGCCGAGATCATCGCTGCGGTTGCCGCCGTACTGCGCGAAAATCGACAGGTGCCGGCAGTACTCGATCCAGTGCTGGCCTCCACCTCAGGCCGGGCTCTCCTGGAAGCAGGCGCTATCGCCGTCATGAAGCGCGATCTGATGCCGCTTTGCTGCCTGGTCACGCCCAACCTTCCTGAACTGGCGCTCCTTATTGGCTCCGAACTGGCAGTGGATGAGAACGGTGCGCTCCAACAAGGACAAAGACTGCTGGCCGCCGGCCCTCAGGCAGTGCTGATCAAGGGTGGGCATGCCTCGGGACCCCAATCGACCGATATTCTGCTGCGCTCCGATCATCAACCCATCCATGTCGATCTACCGCGCCTTGCCACATCGATGCGCGGAACAGGTTGCATGCTGGCCAGCGCGATTGCGGCGCATCTGGCGAAGGCGAAGCCGCTCGAAGATAGCGTGCGCGAAGGCAAGCGGCTTGTCTTCGCCACGTTTCAGAAGAATGGAGCAGAATGAACCCGGCTTGTGCGGTACAAGCAGCTTTTGCCGCTAGTACGCCGGATCCTGAGCGTTTGCTCGCTGTCGCAAACTCTTCGACGAAAATCGCAACAACACGGCGGTTCGAACCCGAACTCGTGGCAGCAATTCGCCAGCGGTCGCGGCAAAAGGCGTTGAACAACAAGGCTTGAGCTTAGGCACCAATCGGTTGGCCGAATCTCTTCCCTCCCCTAAAACAGGCACGTTGCGCCGCTGCCTTGGCGGTCGCTGTCGGGATTGCGACGGGTGTTCGCATAGGGGCCAGGAATTCGCGACCGATCTGCTCTCCCCGGAAATATGGCGCGAGAAGATTGCGACCACAGCCATTTGAGCCATTGCTGTTGTTCAGCCCGTTTCCCAACCACTGCACAGTTTCGGGCGAAATGCACAAAAGCCAGCCGGTGACCGGAGGCGGTCATCGAAGCAGCCAATGCCCTGGGCCCGAGCTCAATGGGGAGGCGCGTAGCACCACGTTTCAAGGTCGGTGAGCCTAGGAGGGCGGTGATCCCAGCGACTTTGTGAGAAACACACCGAGATTCGATGGTCGAGGACCTTCAGCGGCTTTCAATCAGGTAGATTGCGATGATCCCGTCTTGCGAAGCTCGCGGGCGCCTACCGAAGCCAATTCTCAATGATAGCCGCTCCGCGACGGCATGACTGTCGTTTCTTCACTGTCTGCCAGGACGAGTGAGCGTCGGATGCCGCAGCCTTCTGACTGCCCCTGCGACGCGATCGCCGCCACGACTAAACCGACGACAAGCGAAATGGCCAGGGCGACACTTACCGACAGATGATGCATACCGGCGTTCCTACCGAGCGCACCTACAACCGTCGACCAACGTTTTGAATCCAGCCTGCGACGGTCTCAGACATACCTAACGAAGGCTTAATTTCAGTCGGGACGAAACTGAGTAGACGGCAATATTGGAACAGTCGCCTGGCCCTCTGCATAGCCCTTCGGATGCGTCTTCATCGTAGCTTGAGGAACGCGCCCGTGTAGGTCTGGCCGGCAAGCGTAACGGTTCCGGCCAGTGCTCCGTCCGGCCGCATGACAAAACTGACGTCGGCGCCATTCGGCAGGCGCTCAAGCTTCAACGTCCTCCCTACAATTCTTCCAGCGCCGGCGGCCTCTCCCGGATAGTTGTCGCCCAGATTTCCCCACGCATAGGTGACCGTCACCTTCCCATTGGAAGAAACCGTTTGAACAGCAAGTTTGGCGTCATACATCCCCTCCAATCGGCCGGCCCATAGACCGGAAAAATCGGCGTACTTTGTTGGAACGCCCTTGCCTGGCGGAGTGACCGCCACGGATTGATGCATGATTGCTGAGCCGGAAGGAACCCCGGCAGCAGCCAAGGGCGGTTGGAGAGGAATTCCCGATTCTAACGCAGGTTCGAGAGTGACGGGTTGCGGCGTTTCGGGGGCCGATTGGCACGCGGCTAAGACAAGCGCGGCGAAGCCAAGCATTGCGTTGTACATTTGGTGGGCCATCTTCTGGTGCCCCGGCCATCTTTGAATCTAGCGCAGACCGAACTTATCACGCGTTTTCACAACATGTGTCTAGGCGTCCATCATTTACAAAGCCGCCGGCAGAGGGTGCACTCACTTCGGCGGAAGGGCCAAAGGGGCCGCCGGCGAGGCGAAGTGCTTCCGCGCGGTCCCGATCGCGTTTTTCGCATATTGTATGCTCGCGGCGGATCCTGGCGCAGTGCTATGGAGAATTCGTAATTCGCCGCTTCATCGATCCCGGGGAGCCATCGCCTTTTCTACGCCAAGTCGCGATTTTGACGCCGGCGTGCGATTTTTCCCTACGCTTCGATCTCGTGTCAGAGCATCGAGGACAGATGAAATCAAGCGCAGAATAGCGGCCTCGCCCGCCCCCGCCTATTCTTCGCAAGCCGCGATCGCCGGACTGACGACGCAGATGCTTTTTCGTGTTATGATGGGCTTGCAACGCGCGTAATCTCGACCTCGGCAATATGGCAGAGGTCGAAAGCTATTGCCTTGGCACAGGAAGCTTTCGCCCCAGCACTTGATCGCCTCCGAAACGCTGGGTGCTGCTTTCCCTGACTGACCCGGGCGAGGAGGTTGTCCATGTCCACGAGTAGTGTTGACCGCCCGCTGCAGCCGGGCGACCGGGCACCGAATGTTGTGCTCAATGCGATCTCACGCGAAGGCAAGATCGCGCTCGATGATTTTCGAGGCCGTAGCCCGTTGTTGATCGGTTTGTTCCGAGGCCTGCACTGTCCGTTCTGCCGGCGCCATGTCGCGGCGATGGCGCAACTCAAGCCGGCCCTGCGTGAGAAAGGCGTCGAATGCCTGGCTGTGGTCAATACGCCGGTCGAGCGGGCGCGGCTCTATTTCCGTTACCACCCGGCACCCGATCTCCTCGCCGCATCCGACCCGGAGCGCGCCTCGCACCGTGCTTTCGGCTTGCGCGAGGTCGGGATGGACACGGTCATGGCGATATCGTTCCATCTCCCGGGCGAGTTGCCCGAGCCTATGGACGTCATGGCAATGAATGAATTTCTTAACAAGAAGGAAGGATATGAGATTACGGAAGTCGATCAGCAGGCGATGGCTTCCAGCCAGGCGCAGCTTGTCGGTCAGTTCCTAATCGACCGGGCGGGCATCGTACGCTGGAACTTCACTGAAGTTCTGGAGGATGGCCTCAACACCTTCAGAGCGCTGAATCCCGAGGAATTGATGTCGGCAGCTTCGCAAGTTGCACATTAAGAGGCTGCGGAAATGGGCTGCTGAAAACTCGCTCGACGGCCACCGTCCTGTGGTGATTCTTTGGATTTAACAATCGTCGAAATGCTCAGCGCGGGAGGCTAAGGTCTGCCCGTGGGCTTCGTAGCGATTTGGTCGTCGGCTTTTGCTTGGCTCTCGTCGCGACAACACTCCGGGTTCCCAGGATTCCGGTGATCAGTCACCTGACTGACCTCTACGTGTCCTATGCCCGGAGTGTTCCCGTCGTCCTGCAGTTATTCGTCGCGTTCTACGGGCTGCCCTTGTTGGTGATCCTGTTCGGCGCCAAGGATCTTATTTCTGCAACGATCGCTGCGATGGTGGGGCTGAGCCTCTATCATGGAGGGTATCTGTCGGAAGTCATGCGACCTGCATACCTGGCTGTCGATCCCGGCCAGCATGATGCGGCCGACAGTCTGGGATATACCTTCCGACAGAAGATCACCCGCGTAGTCGGCCCGCAAGCGGTGCACTTCGCATTGCCGGGCTATGGAAACTCGATCATCTACCTGATCCATGACGTTGCGCTGGTCATGTACATCGGGGCTGCGGACGTGATGGCGACCGCGCACTTGATCGTGGAGCGCGACTATAACCAGTACCAGTTCGAAACGTACCTCGTGCTGGCGGTTATCTATTCGCTGATGTGCCTTGTCGCGTGGCTCATCGTGCGCTTCTTCGAGCTCCGCTCACCAATGCAAGCGCCAGAGGCGACGACAACAGCTCAGATCAAGAACGCGGCCGTCGCGAGCGTGTGACGTAAGGGTAATCCGACCATGTTTGATACCGAAATTCTGCTCCAGGACTCGCAGGAAATTCTGGGCGCCGTACCCGTGACGCTCGGCATGGCTTTCACGATTTTCATCCTGTCCACGATCGTCGGCAGCCTTTTTGCGCTCGTCGAATATAGGCGGCAGCTTGAACCTGCGACCCCATCGTCCCGAACGATGTGCGCTACCAGCAAAGCTGCAGCTTTTTGGGCTCGATCGTCACACTTGCTTCGCAATGATTGCGTTTCCCTTCGAGCTTTGGGTGGGGAGCCTACAGGGCGCCCCTGCCGAGTTCATGTTTCATTGTCACCTGTCCTGAGACCGATTTCGTCGCCTTGGCGGCGACCTGCTTCTTGGCGATCTTCTCGGCGGCGTCAGCCTGGAAGTCGGGGTGATGGTGGCCATAAGTTTCAATCAGAACATCCACGGTGATGCCGAGAAAGCCCGCCGCCTGCCACATGTCGGCGCCGGCCCGCATAAGCCATGTCGCAGCGGTATGGCGAAGCGTGTGTGAAGTGACGTCGGGACCGAGGCCGGCCGCGTCGCGAGCTCTCCTAAAGCTCTTCTTTACCGACACCACCGGCTTGCCATTCCACTCCACGACAAAATCTTGCGATATTTTTCGGCCGATATTTGCGCTTTTGCCGCGCGCCTTGGTTCTGATATCGAGATCGGTGCACGCCCAGCGGCGGAGGTGAGCCAATAGCCGGTCCGGCAGGCGCACGGGCGGCTGGCGTTTTTTGGTCTTCTTTGCGCCATCGGCGCTGCGGTAAAAGATGCCGCGGTCAAGGTCCACATTACCACGCCCTTTGGTTGGACGGACGGCGGCGCCGCAGACTGCGGCCGAGCGTGTTCCTGTGTAAAGCGCGACAAGCATGAAGCGGGCGAGGTGTCGTCCGGTACGCCGGCCGCTCTCCTGGCCCTTCCATTTCTGCTTCATACGCCACGCTGCCCAGATGAGGGCGGCCGCTTCACTGCGCGTCAACCAGCGCTCGCGTGCACCGGCCTTGTCGGGCAGGACAATCGTCGGTGCGGCAGTCGTGTAGCCTTCCCTGCGATAGTAGTTGATGGCCGCACGAAAATCCTCGAGTTGCCGGCGCGCAACGGCTTCTGTGGGACAGCACGCGGTGTAGTCGCGGCAGAGTTTGCCGTTGATAGCGGCGAGCGTCTTTTCACCGAAGAAATCGAGGATTTTGTCCAGCCGAGCCGCCGTCTCTTCTGGCGCGGCATGCTTCGGTGCAACCTCTCTCAGGTAGATGTTGATGACCTCGGCAATCAAGACATCTTCGGCGCCGCGCACTCGGTGGTACTTGCTGGCGATGTAGGCCGCGAGCGCCTTTTCAGCTTCAGGTCCTGGACGGCCTTTTTCGCAGCTATCAGCGCTGATGAACGTTGTTCTATCGCGGATAAACCATCCAGCTTGGTTTCGGAGTGTTCCGTCCTTTTTCCAGCTTTTGTCCCGCCAGACGAGGTGTGGCCCTTTCGACGTCCGCGGCATAATTCCCTCATTCTGGTGATCGCCAGCAAGGTCACGTACTCCTTTCCGGCGATTAGCTCGGTTTCAAGTCGACCAGCGTCACGCTCCTTGCGCAGGCCCGCCGCGCGCATCGAGCCGTCCGGAAAGGCAATTCGTGCTGCAATCTCGACGCGGAGAGGCGTGGTCTCATCGAATTGGTCGGGGATTTTCAAAACGGAGCCCTCAGCCAAATCTTTATGATCCGATAGTTTCACTCGGAAACAGTCGGATCGCGGGTCTCGTTGAGCGCATCTTTTTTCCTATCTCGCCGTGCCGGATGCCCTGCCGCGCGATCCTTCCTCTGACCACGCTGCTGCGAAAAGCGCCAACTGGAGCTGCTGCGGCAAAGGTGCTCCTTCGACCTGCTAATCGGAACGGTTGTCCTAACACGCTTTCGCCTTTGCGCCTCGACGCTCCGCGAGCCTTTCGGCTGGCTGCGCACCCGTGGCCGGTCAAACGGCTCCCGACTGAACTTCGGCCATCTGTGCGGCTTCCGTTTCCATGGACTCACTGGCCGGCCCTCGGGCTGGAACCCGCGCGCCGCGCATTTGGGGGTTCTGCTGATCGCCTCACGCCGCGGTTTCGGAAATCTCTCTCGAGTTGGTCGGCAGCCGAATCTTCGTTCGCGTTCCTAGAGTTAGAGGGCCGCGCTTGGTGCACTGACGGGTTGAAAGCAGGGAGAGAGGCTCCCCGCGCCCGGCGCGGAGACTGGCAATGCCCAAGCATCGGCACGAAGCTGCCCCCACCCGGGCCAGCTTATATGACGAAATCACCAATAAGATTATCGGCGAGTTGGAGGACGGTCGGCTACCCTGGGTTCAGCCATGGGGGACGGCGGCCGCGAAAGCGCCGCTGGCCTTGCCGAAGAACGCCGTCACCGGCCGGCAATATTCTGGGATAAATATCCTGATCCTCTGGGGTTCGGTGATCGAGCAGGGCTTTTCGGGACAGAGCTGGCTGACTTTCCGTCAGGCGCTCTCGCTTGGCGGCAGCGTCCGCAAGGGTGAGCATGGAACGACGGTCGTCTACGCCGACCGATTCGTGCCCGAGGACGAGAAAAAGCGCGCCCACGAAACCGGCGAGCAAGCCCGATCGATCCCATTCCTCAAACGCTTCACGGTGTTCAACGCCGCGCAGTGCGACGGGCTGCCCGACGATGTTGCGATAGCCATACCCCCACCCTTGTCCGTCCTGATCGAGCCCAAGGTCGAGACGCTGATCAAGAAAACCGGGATCGATTTCCGGATCGGGGGCAGCCGCGCCTTCTACGCTCCGGCCCACGACTATGTGCGGATCCCGCCACCCCAGGCCTATTTCGATCCGATCAACTGGCACCAGACCGCCCTGCATGAGCTTGCGCACGCCACGGGTCATGTCTCACGCCTCAACCGGGATTTCTCTGGTTCCTTTGGCACCAAGAAGTATGCCTTCGAAGAGCTGGTTGCCGAGATAAGCGCGGCTTTTTGCTGCGCCTCGCTTGGCATCACGCCGACCGTGCGTCACGCCGACTATGTCGGCTCGTGGCTAGAGGTGCTGCGCGAGGACAACCGTGCGATCTTTCGCGCCGCCGCACTGGCAAGCAAGGCTGCGGATTATCTCCTGGGGTTCTTGCCTGACAGCATCGCCACTGACGATGATCAGTGAGAGGCAGCGTGATTGCCGCCTGCTTCCAGGTCGGCTTCTCCCTGCGAATGCGTTTGTGATCGAAGTCTTCCTCGATGCCGGACGCCGCTGCGGCGAAGTCGTTGCAGGACGCCAGGACCGAGATGCAGCTCCGCGACAAACGTGGCGTGGCTGTCGAGCACATCGGAGGGAGAGGCGTGTCGGAATTCTCATGACGGGTTTGGAGGTCGAAAGAGAGGCTCTCGGCTGCCCGTCGCGGAGTAAATCCCAATGGCTACTGCCGTTCAGAAGATCACCCTGTCGTCCTCGCGCGACATCCCCTTCAACAAGCTGGTGCTCTCCCAGTCCAACGTCCGGCGCGTCAAAGTCGGCGTCTCGATCGAGGATCTCGCTGGCTCGATCGCCCGCCGCGGCTTGATCCAGAGCCTCAGTGTCTTGCCCGTCGTCGATAGCGACGGCAACGAGACTGGCATGTTTGAGGTGCCTGCCGGAGGCAGACGCTTTCGCGCCCTTGAGCTGCTGGTGAAGCAAAAGCGCCTCGCCAAGACCGCGCCGGTGCCCTGTGTGGTGCGCGACCGTCACAGCACGATCATTGCTGAGGAGGTGTCGCTCACCGAAAACATCGAACGTGCGCCGCTGCACCCGCTCGATCAGTTTCGCGCCTTTCAGGATATGCAACAAAAAGGCATGAGCGAGGAGGAGATTGCTGCAGCCTTCTTCGTGTCGGTCAACGTCGTTAAGCAACGGCTTAGGTTGGCTTCTGTCTCGCCAGTGCTGCTCGAAGTGTATGCCGATGACGGCATAGCGCTGGAGCAACTCATGGCTTTCACGGTCTCCGAAGACCGTGCCCGCCAGGAGCAGGTCTGGGAAGCGATCAGAAATAGCTGGTCGAAAGAGCCCTATCAAATCCGGCGCATGCTGACCGAGACGACGGTACGAACATCAGACAAGCGCGCGGTCTTCGTGGGCATTGATGCCTATGAGGCTGCCGGTGGCATCGTCATGCACGACCTGTTCCAGTCGGACAATGGCGGCTGGTTGCAGGATGCAGCGCTGCTGGACCGCCTGGTTGCGGAAAAAATCAAAGAGGTTGCGCAGGAAGTTGCAGCCGAAGGTTGGAAGTGGGTCGAGGTCGCTGTCAGTCTCCCATACGGCGCAACACGTGGGCTGTACCAGCTGCAGGGTGATCCTCTCGACCTCTCTGCCGAGGAGCAAGCTGCCATTGACGCCCTCAGTGCCGAGCACGCCAAACTTGCAACCGAATATGAGGGTGCTGACGAGCTGCCCGAAGAGGTCGATCAGCGGCTCGGGGAAATCGAGGCCGCGCTCGCCACTTTCGACAAGCGCCCAAGGCAGTTCGATCCGAGCGACATCGCCATCGCCGGCGCGTTCGTCAGCATCGACGCCGACGGCTCGCTCGCGGTAGAACGTGGGTTTTTCCGTCCTGAGGACGTGCCGCCAGTTTCACTCGATGGCTCGAATGAATCGAAAAATGACGGCGGGTCCGGGGCTCCCGGCGACCCGTCGGTGCACCGTGCCGTTGTCACCATGGGCGGCCAGGCAGTCGAGCGCGAGGAAGACGAGGACGATGCGGTCAGGCCCCTGCCGGACCGACTGGTGACAGAATTGACCGCGCACCGGACGCTGACGTTGCGCGATGCGGTTGCCAGCAATCCCCACGTCGCCATGACAGCGTTGTTGCACAAGCTGGTCACCGACACGTTCCAGCACCGCACCAGAACCGGGTGCCTGGAGGCCTCGATCCGTCACGTCTTCTTCCCTCTGCAGGCAGATGAACTGAAGGACAGCCCCTCGGCGAAATCGGTGGCCGAACGCCATGAGGCCTGGAAATCGGACCTGCCGACTGACGACGATGCACTTTGGGACTGGATTGCCGCACTCGATGAGACCAGTCGTGCGGCATTGCTCGGCCATTGTATCAGCTACGGCGTGAACGCGCTCCACGAGAAGGGCGACCGTTACGGCGGCGCTATCTCGGCGCGTGGTGTTCAGCAGCGGATCGCGCAAGCTGATCGACTGGCCCGGGCCGTCGGTCTCGATATGATCGAGGCGGGTTGGATGCCGACTGTCGAAAACTATCTCGGCCGCATCACCAAGTCTCGCATTCTCGAGGCGGTGCGAGAGGCGAAGGGTGAACAGGCCGCGCAGCTTATCGACCATCTGAAGAAGGGAGATATGGCGAAAGAAGCCGAGCGCCTGCTGGCTGACAGTAGCTGGCTGCCCGAGCCGCTGCGCCTGGTCGACCTTGACGGTAGTGCCGGCGCTGATAGTGGCACCGGAGCCGAGGGCTATGGGGAAGAGCTTCCCGAATTCCTCTCAGACGATAGTGCGCAGATTGAAGATAGCGGACCGCATATGGCCACCGAATAGATCGCCTCGCGCGGGGTGGCTTCGGCCGCTCCGCGCTCTTTCCTACCACCTACCGGATGCTCGCTTCCCCTGGCCAACCGGAGGGGCAAAGCCAATTGGCCAGTTCTGCCGCGTCCCTCCTCGCTCGGCCGCTGCTGCTAACCCGCCATTCCCACTGCGCGCCAAGATTTCGCCCGCCTATCGACCGCGTTGCCGCCGCCACCATTGGGCTGACGGCGTGCAGCGGCGTAGAGCCGGATCGAAGAAGGCCCGCTATCGGACAGACCGCAGTCCAGAGGAGAGAGGCCGGCCAGGACGGATTTGAGCCGGGTTGGTCGAGAGAGAGGGCCCCCCGATTCATCCCGTTCCGCTCTCCTCGAGGTTTTCTCCATGCTTGACGTTTCCGCTTCCAAGACTGCCGCTTCGGCGGAGCCGCTTCCGCTTGTCTCATCCCCGGCGGCCGAACCAGCCGCATCTATCCAGCTTCGGCGCAGCCGCATCATGGGCGTCAACCGAATCGAACTGGCGGACTTCAACGACACCATGCGAGAGCGCCTTTCGACCTACGGCCTCTTCGGCGAGATCATCTCCTGGAAACTGCGCATGTTCGCACCCACCGACGCATCTGGCCCCGCAATTCTGGGCAAGCTGCTGGAGCGCTATCCCGTGCGGCGCATCGAGACGCGGGAGGATGCATGATGCCCCGGCACGACGCGTCCAACCTGGCGCAACGCTTGGGCCGGCAGGCCGAGGCGGTTTGTCGCCACTATCTATCGAACGGACATCGCGAGGGCCGCTACTGGTTTGTCGGCGATGTCCGAAACACGCCGGGCCGCTCGATGTTCGTGCGGCTCGTCGGCTCGCAGAGCGGAAAGGGCGCAGCCGGCAAGTGGACTGACGCGGCGACCGGGGAGCACGGCGATCTTCTCGATATCATCCGCGAAAGCCGCGGCTTGAGCGACTTCAGGGACGTTGCCCATGAGGCAATAGCGTTTCTCGGCTTACCGCATCCCGAACCAGAGCAGGCATCAACCCGGTTGAAGTTGGTGGCCGCGCCGTCGGAAACGTCGGAGAAAGCGCGTCGGCTGTTTGCGGTGTCGCGGCCGATTGCAGGCACGGTCGTAGAGACGTATCTGCGCAACCGCAGTATTACTGCTTTGCACGGGACCGAAAGCCTGCGTTTTCACCCCCACTGCTATTATCGGCCCGACCAACACTCGCCGACTGAGACCTGGCCGGCGATGATCGCGTCCGTCACCGATGTCTGCGGTCATTTGACCGGCGCACATCGCACCTGGATTGACCCTTCCGGCAGGGGCAAGGCACCGGTAGATACCCCGAGGCGCGCTATGGGCGACCTTCTCGGGCATGCGGTTCGCTTTGGTCCGCCCAGCGAAGTCATGGCGGCCGGCGAGGGCATCGAGACGGTCCTGTCGCTTCGGTGTATCTTGCCCGACATGGCCATGGCCGCAGGGCTCTCGGCCGCGCATCTTGCTGCCATCCTGTTCCCCGTCACCCTCAGACGGCTCTACATTGTCCGTGACCCCGATCCAGCCGGTGACGGCGCGCGCGATGTCTTGATCGAAAGAGCAAATGCTGCCGGGATCGAAGCGATCGTGCTCTCGCCGGCATTTGGCGATTTCAACGAAGATCTCTGTAGGCTCGGCATCGCTGATCTTCGAGCGCGCGCCCGGGTCCAACTCGCCCCGCAGGACATCGCCCGATTTATGCCAGTGGCGGCATAGCTCGGAACCGGCCGCTCCCCGCGTAGTGGCATTGCTCGGGTGCTCCTGAGATCGGAGAGAAACCGTGCCTCCGGCCTTCAAGAGGGCGATCGGCCAGCAAACGACCCGGCCTCGCAATGTCTTCGGCCGACTATTTTCCGGCGCGCTCCCAAGGGAGCGCTTTCCATCGCGAAGCAAAATAGCCGGCCTGCGCCCTCCTCCGCTGACGCTCCGGCCCTCCGCTTCGCTGCGGGTGCAGGACCGTCCCGCCCGCCGGCTTTCTGCCATGAAGGCCGCGAGGGTCGCGGTCCAACCGACGGAGCATCCAAATGAGCGAGCATGACGACTACGAACCACAGCATTCGTCTTCACCGATCGACCACGCCCTCACCGAACTCCAGCTCTATGGCTACCGGCCCTTCGCGGATGAGCCGGATCCCCGACCGCTTCCGGAGGGCCACCGCGTCGCCGGCGCGATTGCAGACATCTTCGACGCGTTCGTCGCCACCCTGCAAGATACCCGCCTCGAGCCCGACCTCGACGATCTCCTTTGGTCGACCGTCAACGTCTTTCACCGCGCCGCAGATCGGATCGAGCGTGAACTTGACCATAATGAGCAGGCGCAGCGCCGCAGCCAGCGTGAGCAGGACGGCAGCGAAGTGAAATCGGTCGAGCTGGAACGCCTGACGGCCGAAGGACAGACTCTCATCGAACGCCAGAACGCCTTCGAACTGATGCGCGATCAGGCCGCCGAGTACTATGAGCGCCACACCGGATCGAACTGGCGACCGCGCAGCGGATCAATGGTCAACCACCGCAACCTGACCTCTGCGGTGATCGACAGCCGCGATTTTCTCAGCGCCAAGAAACGCGCCTCGCAGGAAGTCCTTTTGCCACCAGGTCCGAAAATCGCCTTCACCGCCGGTCTCGACTTCAATGATCACCAGTTGATCTGGGCCAAGCTCGACCAGGTCCACGCCAAGCATCCTGATATGGTCTTAATGCACGGGAAATCGCCGAAAGGTGGCGAAAAGGCAGCCTCCTGCTGGGCCGACCATCGTAAGGTACCGCAAATCGGCTTTGCCCCCGATTGGACAAAGCATGCGAAAGCCGCCCCGTTCAAGCGCAATGACGCTATGCTGGACGTGCTGCCGATCGGCGTCATCGTCTTTCCCGGGACTGGAATTCAGGACAATCTTGCCGACAAGGCAAAGAAGCTCGGCATCCCAGTCCTCGACTTCCGCCCCAAGGGAGGCGGCGCATAGCGCCGCTCTCTTACCTTTTGTCCGTTGCACGATACAGCCGCGGTCGGGCCGGAGGCTTTCTCCCGTTCGTTGGATTGGATGGGTCCGGGATGCCGGATTTCCGCTCCCGCCGACGCCCCTCGGTTGCGATAGTCAAATCCACGTCCATGCGCAGGTGGCGCGACACTATCACGCTTACCTTCACGTTTCAGCTGCTTCGCCGCCGGCACTATCGGCTAGATAGTGACGTCCGTTCAACCGGACGGGGCGTGGATCGGGGCGAACTCACCGAAGGACCGAGGGGATCGGATGCTGTTTCTGACCAGGCTGTGCATCGCTTCCGTTGTCGCTGACGCGACATGGCGCGACGCACGCTTCGGATTCGCCACGACTGCCGTCCCGTTCCAAAGATGGCGAATATCCGGCGATGCACGTCAGCAGCCTTGAACTGAGCCATGGCGTGCGTGTCTTAAGCGCGGTGCTAGCACCAGCTTACGGTTTCCGGAAGTCTCCTCAGGGGGAGGCATCGACAGCGGTGATCGCGGTAACCAGGATTTCGCCAGTGCGATGGTTCGCCGGAAATCCTCCGTTGATGTCTCTATCTGGTCTGCCGCTCCAGACGGCCTCTTCAACGGGCTGATCTGGCCGAAGGTCGGCTTCGCCTCAATCGCCTAAGCCGCAATGGCGCCGATCGACTTTCTTCCCCTGCCGGCTTCGCCGTCATTCCTCGCGAAACAACAAAGTCGCTTGGCTGCCATCCTCCGCTGACGCTGCGGTCCCAAGCGATGCGGCGTCGATCGCCTCCGGCCCGCAGATCGCCATCGAGGCCGCAATGGTGCGGGCTCGAAACAGAGTTCAAGGAGAAAGTTCATGGCGACCATCGGAACCTTCAAAAAGACCGGCAACAACGAGTTCACCGGCGAAATCGTCACCCTCTCGCTTCAGGCCAAAAACGTCCGCATCGTGCCCGAGGCAAACCACACCGGCGACAGCGCCCCCAGCCATCGCGTCTTCGTAGCGCAGGTCGAGATCGGCGCCGCCTGGGCCAAGCGCTCCAGTGAGGGCCGCGACTATCTCGGCCTGAAGTTGGACGATCCAAGCTTCACCGCTCCGATCTACGCCAACCTCTTCGACGATGAGGACGGAGAAGGCCACAGCCTCATCTGGTCCCGGCCCAACGGCCGCCGCAACGGCGATTGAGAAGCCGCGAGCTCCCGCCCGCGAACCGAGCGGGAGCTGTCGTTGCTTGTGGACGCTGCAGTGGAGTGCCGTTGCAGTTCACAGCGGCCATCAAAATCGCAATCCGAGAATCGTCCGTATCATCTTTGAATATTCGGTGCAGGACGTCTGAGCAGATCTGCGGCCTCGATGCCGAGAACGTTTGCCAACTTGTCGACAACGTCTATCGTCGCGCCGTAGACGCTGCGTTCCAATGCACTGATATAGGTGCGATCAACGTCCGCACGGTGGGCAAGTTCTTCTTGCGAAAGCGCCGCCGCCTTTCGGTGCTGCCTCAGATTGTGCGCAAATACCTCGCGTATTTCCATGTCCGCGAGTGCAATGCTTGTCGAGTATTCAGCCACGGAGTATTCTCGACAAATTGACTTCGACGATTGGAAATCGCTTGCTCAAGCCACTGCTCGATCCTGATGTCGCCGACATTGCACCGGATGCCCCGATCCTGACCGGCTATGATGAGGAGCGGCTACTTACCTACATTCGCCTGCTCGACGCGGCGGCGGAAGATGCCGACTGGCGAGAGGTGGCCAGGATCGTCCTGCACATTGACCCAGAACAGGAGCCGGAGCGGGCGTTCCGGTCTTGGGAAACCCATCTTGCACGCGCGCGATGGATGACGACCAGCGGCTACCGGTACCTTCTCGCGGGCGGCGCTCCGCACTGAGCGCCTTGTCATGCTTTGCTGAATCCGCGCAACGATTTGCCGACTCTCCAACTATTCAAATCTCTCATCACTCTGAATGTTGGTGCCGGGGCCTTAGATGCGGTTATGCGGAGAGGACAGGAACCGTGCAGGGCGATTGGACCGAACCGGCGGCCTACGTGCACATGTGCAGCTACCAAGCTGAGGAGTTCGCCGCCGAATATCTGATCCGGAACAATAAATTCATTGCCGAATGCCGCCAGATCGCCTCGCGGCTCTCAGGTTCCGGAGATCCTGTCGATCAGCGCGACTTCGCTGCCCGTTGGGGTGCGCGATTTCAAAACTGCCGGTGCCGGATTTCCGCAGGCTGAGAATATCGTCTGGACAGAACAGGCCTCGCCGCGCGTGCTGCGGGCCACGCGGATGTCCGCTTCCATCAGCCCCTCTCATCAGAGAATTCGGCCTTCCAGACTTATCGGAGCCAGCATTTGGCAGCAGAAGGAAGGACTTCACATTCTTTGGTCTGCTTCAACCGGGAAGAGCCATCTGGTCTGCGAAGACCGCTCCGGCGAATTCGATGCTATCTTATTGCCGCTCGACGCTGCATTTGAGACGCGACTCGATGCGGCGCGCCGGCTCTGGCGGGCGCTGAATGGCCGAGCTGTCAGTCCATCCTACGGCTCGCTACCGCAACAGACCAAGATCAGGCACATCCTCAATTTGCGCGCGCATGATGGTCGCCACATGGGTGCAACCTATCGTCAGATCGCGGAGGTGCTGTTGTCGCGAGAGCCGATTGTACCGCGGGACTGGCGTGATCATCATCTCCGGCACAAGGTCCGGGCCATCTTGCGCCGTGCAGCTTTTTTAGTCGCTGGCGGCTATCGCGATCTTCTCTTCTACCCCCACAGTCGCAGCGCGAAGTCCGGCCGCCGAAGACTTTCTTCGGGGTAGCAACAACACGCCCCCCGATCTTTGCCCTCCCTCCCTTTTCCCCATTTCGAGCATGGTCCGCTTTGCGCGTCCCGGCAGGCCAGGATGACAGCACAACCGAATGGAGATCGAGCAATGTCGAAGGGTCCCGCGGACGCGCCCCGAAAATACCTGCGCACGAAGGAGGCAGCACCCATCGTGGGGCTCTGCGCCCGTACTCTCGAAAAGCACCGGACCTATGGCACCGGGCCAAAATACCGAAAGATCGGCGGACGCGTCCTCTACGACATCGACGACTTGCATGCCTGGATAGAGCTCGGCGCACGCACCTCCACCAGCGATGCGAACGCGACCAATGTTCCGCCGGCAAAACCACATGCAGCCCGCGCGCCGGCTTATGTCGGCAGGCGCGACTGCAGCTCCTGATCTGTGGCACAATGAAAATGCAGTATCCCGAGACCATTCAGCAGCAGCTTGCGCTGCCTCATGCCTACTCATCTGGCTTCGCTCTACGCGGTACGCGGGATCTTATGGCGTGGCTGCTCGCCCCGTTGGTGAAATCCCGCCGCCTAACACCGATCCACTCTCATGCGGACAAGGAATCGCCCTGCGTTGAGGCGGCGAATATGCCTGGCATGGCAACGATTTGGAACGCTGACATCGGTCTGGGCCGCGCCGCAAATCATCCACGCCAATGCCAGGAAATTGCGACAGCGCCTGCTCGCGACGAAACAGCACCAAACGCCGACCTTCATGTGGCCTGGTCAACGCGTCCACAGCCAGACGGCAGCATGCGAGCAGCCGAGTTCCTACAGGCGCAAGCGTCGTAACGTTTGCCTGCTGCGCCCCAGGATCGAGTCATGAGCAAGCACATGAAGATCATCGCCGCGATGGTTGGCGGCTCAGTGCTCGCCGCGGCGCCGGCACTGATTAGCCATCCGCCGCTGGCCATCTGGAACGCGTCCGCGAGCGTCCCCATCGGGCTCTATCGCATTCTGCCGGCCGACAAAATCCGTGCTGCCAGCATCGCCGTCATCGTGCCGCCCGAGCCATTGGCGGCCTTCATGGCAAGACGCGGATATCTGCCGAAAAACGTGCCGCTCCTGAAGCAGGTTTTGGCACTCGGGGGCGCGACCGTCTGCCGCAAAGGTACAGCGATCATCGTCAACGGCAGGACCTATGGACATGCACGCGAGCGTGACAGCCGCGGTCGCCCCCTGCCCAGCTGGCGGGGCTGCCGCGAGATCGCCGACGACGACGCCTTCCTCATGAACCCGGACGCTCCCGAAAGTTTTGACAGCCGCTATTTCGGCCCGCTCCCGCTCTCATTGATTGTTGGTCGCGCCGTTCCCGTCTGGACCACCGAGCGCGCCGCTCCGGCGCTGGATGTCACCAACAATGTTTCCCGGCGAACCGTCACGTCTCGGCCTCAACGCCCACTAAACACTCATGAAAGGAGCACTGCAATGCCCCAGATCGGCACCTTCACGCGCAATGATGACGGCTTCTTCGGCAATCTCTCAACGCTGACAATCGAGGCGAAGATTGCCATCCTGCCTGCTGAGAAATCCAAAACCGAAAACGCGCCCGACCACCTCGTCTATTGCGAGGGAATGGCGGTCGGCGCGGCGTGGGACCGCACCGGAGACAAGGCTGGGGACTATATCTCCGTCTCAATTGACGACCCGTCCTTTACGCAGCCGATCCGCGCGAAGCTGTTCCGGTCCGACGCCGAGAACCGCGTCTGGAGCCTGCACTGGAACCGGTCATCGAAGCGCGAGGGGCGAGGCTGAACAGATGTTGTTTGAGCCCTTCGATGAATCTCTCTCGTCAACGTCTTTGACCGAGCGGACGCCGGTCAAACCCTTGGAGAGGATCGCCAGTCCGGCAGCAGCACGCGACGAACATCAGAGGCGGCCGGACACTTGCTTTTCACTCCAGAGGCCGATTTCATCAGCGTTTTGGCAAAGCTGGTCCGGCCAGCGAGGCGTCGCGCTTAGCGGAAGTGAACACCGAAGCGGGCTGGCAGCTCATCGGTTCCGGGGTCGGCGGGATGCCGTCCACAGAGGTGTGACAAGGATTGCCACATGCGTCGTGCTCGCCTTCGCGACTCCGGAAGCTGTTGCAGACGCATGCTCTCATGGTGAACGGCCGGCTCACTCCGAGAGCACGATCTTGTCGGCTGGCCAGTGGTCGCGGCATATCCGGGAAGCGGCTAAACGGTTCGCCATTCCGGAGCGTTTGCTTAGCGGCGTCATGCATGTCGAGAGCGTCGGCGATGTTCGAGCGCGTTCAAGAAAGGGCGCAATAGGGCTGATGCAGATAATGCCGGCGACGTGGGAAGAACTGCGCGTTAAGCATCGACTCGGCGACGATCCCTATCAGCCTCGTGACAACATTCTTGCAGGCGCTGCGTATCTTCGCGAAATGCTCGACAGCTTCGGGCGCAGCGGCTTTCTTGCCGCTTACAATGCCGGCCCTGGACGGTACAAGGAACATCTGTCAACCGGCCGTCCGCTGCCACGCGAGACGGTCGACTACGTCAGGAAACTCGCGCCGCTGATCAATGGCGCAATTCCCAGTCCGACGTGTGCACGGCAAGGAAGAGACAGAGCCAGCTCACGCAGAACCGCGCTTTTTGCGCATACCAATGACATTCGGAACGCCGCTGCATTGAATGGCAATGGTTATGCAGACACGACCTTTACGGCGATTCATTCGTCCACAATGCGGTCGCTAATGGGCAATTCTGTTGCTGACCTGACCGCGATCGAGCCGTGGCCAGGTGAGACCCGTTTCTGGTCGAACCACGCTGTTCCTGGGCTATTCGCTCAGCGCGCTTCACCCGCATTGCGATGATCGGCACATTCCTCCTCGATTGCATTCCGGCCTGCTCCGTCGCCGAAATTGCGGCGGAAGGGTTGGCCGCAGATGAGGGCGGAGAGATTGGCAGGATAAAGGGCCGCGAGGTGCGGCTCGGTCGGCCGATTGTTTTCCTTGTGAGTTTCAACTCAATTCGCGATGTGCTGGCACAAACGGCGATGTGCGCTATTCCTATTTTTCGGTTTTTCCAACGGAAACCGCACCTCTTGGCCGCCTAGCATGAAACGTGACGATAACTTTCGCGTCCGCCCTGGTCGCATCCGCTCCCGCGCCGGCCAGCGCGCGCGACCCTTCATCTTCCAGGCGCTTGCGGCCACACAGCGCGCTGGCGGTCACCTTACAAGCAAAGGCCGGATCACCTCGCCACGAGCTTCAACGTTTGGCCGCGGCAGGTCGGCGGCCATCCGCACCAGTCACCTCATCTCTGAGCGCTCACGAGGCGCCGTCGTCAAGACCCGTGTGGTGCGGCAGTTCAGGGGGTCTCCACCACTCGCCACCTATCTCAAGTACCTTCGCCGCGAAGGTGTTACACGTGATGGCGAGAAGGCGAGGATGTTCGGTCCCGGCACCGAAGAGGCAGATGATGACGCCTTCTCCGACCGCTGCAAGGACGATCGGCATCACTTCCGTGTCATCGTCTCGCCGGACGATGCAACGGAGCTCGGTGACCTCAAGAACTTCGCTCGTGAACTGATGGTCGACATGGAGCGCGACCTCGGCACGAGGCTCGACTGGATTGCCGTCGATCACTGGAACACCGAACATCCGCACGTTCACATCCTCGTTCGCGGCGTTGCCGACAATGGCGAGAATCTTGTCATCTCTCGCGACTACATCCGCCAGGGCATGCGCGATCGGGCGAGCGACATTCTGACCCAGACGCTGGGGCTCCGCACCGACCTCGACATCCGCCAGGCCATCGAGCGGCAGGTCGACACTGAACGCTGGACGCAGCTCGATCGCCAGCTTGCTCGCGACATCAACCGTCATGGCGTCATTGAAGTGGCACCACATCCTGATGGCCAGCCCGACGAGTTCCTAGGGCCTAAGGTCGGCCGGCTCCGGCAACTGGAACGCCTAGGCCTCGCTTATGAGATCCATCGGGGCCAATGGATGGTGGCCGAAGAAGCTGAGGCGACTTTGCGCGCCCTCGGCGAACGCGGCGACATCATCAAGCGCATGCACCGCAGCCTCACCGCGCAGGGGCTAGAAAGGGGGACAACCGACTATGTGCTCGCGGCCGAAAAGATTGATGCGCCCGTGATCGGACGACTGCTCGAACGCGGCCTCGACGAACTGCGCGGCACGGCCTACGCCATCGTCGACGGCATCGATGGTCGCCCGCACCACATTCGTTTCTATGACCCTGATGCGGCCGGGGACTCTGCCCCAGGCTCGGTCGTGGAGTTGTGCCGCGATGCGGGTGCAAATGGCTCTGGCAGGGTCAGTCTCGCCGTCCGCTCTGACCTTTCGATCGAACACCAGGTGCATGCTTCCGGCGCGACTTGGCTCGATCGGCAACTTGTTGCGCGCGAGCCGGCCGAACTCCGCGACGGCGGCTTTGGCAGGGACGTAAGACAGGCACTGGAAGATCGGGTCGACGAGCTTGTCAGGCGCGATCTGGCCAGGCGCGAGGGACAGCGCGTTATTCTAGTGCGAAATCTGATCGATACGCTACACGATCATGAGGTGGAATCGCTCGGTGCCCGCCTCGCCATCGAGACCGGCCTGTCATTCAGAAACACTGCCAACGGCGATCATGTGGCTGGGATTTACCGGCGGCGTTTCTCGCTGGCTTCCGGCCGGTTCGCGATGATCGACAATGGACTAGATTTCAGCCTCGTGCCCTGGTCGCCTTCGCTCGATAAGCGCTTTGGCAATCAGGTTTCCGGAGTCGCGTGTCTGGATACAGGGAGCATGGATTGGAGCTTGGGAAAGAAGCGCGGCATCGGGTTGTGAAACGTACAGGCACAGATTCTATCTGATGCTAGCGACAGGAAGCCAGCACCGTGCGTTCTGTCTGTACCTTCCCCCCCGAGCGCCATGGCCTCTTTCAAAACGAAGCTCGCAAAATCTTCAATCAGTCCGCTGTCAGCACGACCTTGACACTCTGTGAACGGTCGGCGGCAAGACGGAAGGCATCGGGGGCGGAAGAAAGCGTGCGCTCCGCTGTCACCAGCTTCAGGACGTCCACCTCACCCGACACGATGAGATCGACCGCCCGGCCGAACTCCGTGCCGAAGCGGAAGGTGCCTTTGAGGTCGATCTCCTTGGCCATCACCGCATTGGCCGGCAGTGGGATCTGGCCACCGGGAAGGTTGCCGACCTGGACCACCGTGCCGCCACGCCGGACGCTGGCGATCGCAGCGGCAAGGCCGGCCGCGCTGCCCGAAATCTCGAACGCCACATCAAGCGAACCGCCGGCCGAGAGCGCCTGGAGTTCGGCGTCGCCGCTGGAAATGTCGACCGTCCTGTCAGCGCCCAACCTGCGGGCGAAGGCGAGCGGCGCGGCGACGATATCGACGACGGTCAGTTCAGCGCAGCCGGCAAGCCTGGCCGCAAGCATGGTCAAGAGACCGATGGGGCCGGCACCAAACAGGACGACGTTGCGGCCCCTGATGTCGCCGGCCCGCGCGACGGCGTGCAGGCTGACCGCCAGGGGTTCGGCAAGTGCCGCCGCCTGGTAGGCCACATCAGATGGAACCTTGAAGCATTGCGCGGGCGTGGCGTCGAACAGACTGGCGAAGCCGCCCGGCATATGCGGTGTCTTCGATGCCGAGCCCATGAAATAGATGTTTTCGCAGAGATTGGCGCGCCCCTCCAGGCATCGCGCGCAATGCCCGCACCAGCGCGACGGATTGACCGCGACGTGGTCGCCGACGCCGAGTCCGGGCGCGGCGCCGTTGATCTCGACGATTTCGCCGGCGATTTCATGGCCGAGGACAAGCGGCGAGGTGACGACGAAGTCGCCGGTGCGGGCATGGCGGAAATAATGCAGGTCGGAGCCGCAGATGCCCCCTGCCCCGAAGCGCACCCGCACCATACCTGGTGCCAGCGGTTCGAGCGGATGCTCCACGACGCGCAGGTCCTGCGGGCCGAACAGCGTCGCCGCAATCACCTGGCCACTCACCGGATCAGGCCCATCTCGGTGGGCAGCCAGAGCGTGATGGCGGGTATGAAGGTGATCAGAAGCAGCGCCACGATAAGCGGCACCAGCCACGGCAGTATCGCCATGGTGGTGCGCTCGACCGAAAGCTTGGCGACACGTGACAACACGAACAGCACCATGCCGAGCGGCGGGTGCAAAAGCCCGATCATCAGGTTGAGCGTCATGATCAGCCCGAAATGCACCGGGTTGATGCCGTAGACGGCGGCGACCGGCAGCAGGATGGGCACCAAAATCGTGATCGCGGCGATGGTATCGAGGAAGCAGCCGACCACCAGCATCAGGATGTTGACCAGGATCAGGAAGACCCACTTGTTTTCGGTCAGCGCGAAGATGAAGGTCGAGAACAGCTGTGCTGCCTGGCTGACGGTGAGCAGCCAGGCGAAGATCGATGCGGCGGTGACGATGAACAGCACCGACGCGGTCGTTTCGATCGTGTCGAAGCTGGCCTTGGCAAGCAAACGCAGCGTCATCGTGCGGTAGCGCACCAGCCCGAGGAAAAGCGACCAGATCACGGCCGCCATCGCCGCCTCGGTCGGCGTGAACCAGCCCATCGTCATGCCGCCGATCAGGATGACCGGCGTCATCAGCGCCATGACCGCGGAGAAATTGAAATACCAGTCCGCCGCGATCAGCACCAGCAGCGCGATGCCGACCGCGATGTTGATCGACAGGCCAAGCTGCACAAGCACGTAACAGCCAATCGGAAAGGCAGCCACCACCAGCACCTCGCCCGCCGCTTCGGCCAGCCGCCGAAGCTCGAAAGGTGTGTCGGAACCCCAGCCGCGACTGTAGGCAAAGATGGCGACCGTAATCATCATCAGCACGGTCATGACCACGCCTGGCAGGATGCCGGCCATGAACAGCGCGCCGATCGAGACATTGGCCATCATGCCGTAGATGACGAAGGGCAGCGAGGGCGGAAAGATCGGCCCGAGCGTGGCGGAAGCGGCGGTGACGCCGACCGCGGCGTCGATAGGATAGCCGTGGTCCTTCATCGCCTTGATTTCGATGGTGCCGATACCGGCGGCGTCGGCGAGTGCAGTGCCCGACATGCCGGAAAAGATCACCGATCCGATGATGTTGACCTGCGCCAGGCCGCCCTTCATCCAGCCGACCAGGGCAAGGGCGAAGGAATAGATTCGCCCGGTGACGCCGGCGATGTTCATGAGGTTGCCGGCCAGGATGAAGAAGGGAACGGCGAGCAGCGGAAAGCTCTCCACCCCGGCGATCATGCGCTGGGCCGCGATGATATCGGGCGCGACGCCGTAGATGACGAGGTAAAGGATCGAGGCGGCCGCCATCGAAACAGCGACCGGCACGCCGATGAGCATCAGGACAAGAAAGCCCCCGACCAGAAGCAGCATCGCTCAGACCCCCGCCGTCTCGAACGCACCGGGACGCTCGAGCACCGAATAGCCGCGTCTGTAATTGCCGATGAAGACCTGGATCGAGCGCAGAAGCATCAGCACGAAGCCGGCCAGTACGGCGTAGAAGAACCAGCGCCGCGGCAGGTTCACGGTGACCATGCGCTCATGCGCCACGATCGTGACGTAGCGCCACATCAGCCATGTTCCGTAGGCGAAAAATGCGACGCGGATAATATCGACGGCGAGCGCCAGCCAGCGACCGACGCGCTCCGGCAGATAGTGGTAAAGCACGTCGACATGGATATGGCGCGACAGGCGCACGCACATCGCGGCGCCGAGAAAGACAACGACCACGAGCGCGTTGATGGCGATCTCCTCGGTCCAGGCAAGGCTGTTGTTCAGCGCATAGCGGGTGAAGAACTGCAGGAAGACACAGACGACCATGCCCCAGAATACGGCAAGCGTGATCCAATCCTCGATGCCGTGGTCCGACAGGTCGACGTGTACCGGCACCTCCTCGAAGGCGTGGGCGATCTCTTCGACGGTGATCTCGGTGTGGTGTTCCTCGGCCATTGGCGCGGGCTCCCGAAGCTGGTGGATCGTCAAGGATTGGAAAGGCCGTCCGGCACACTTTGAAGCCGGACGGATGGGCAGGTTAAAGCGGCGAATCCGATTGCCGCCCTATCCTCTTGATTGAGCATCCGATTTGCCGATGCTCTACTTGATGGCGCGGATCGCTTCCCAATCGGCCTTGTTGTAGCCGAACTCCTCGAAGGTGACCTTCTCAAGCACATTCTTCTCGAAGTCGGCACGGTCGACATCGGTTACGCTGATGCCGCGGTCCTTGAATACCTGCACCAGTTCCTTTTCGCGGGCGACGATCTTTGCCGTGGCGCGGGCGGCAGCCTCCTGCATCACCTCGGTAAAGATCTTCTTGTCCTCGTCGGACAGCGAGGCCCAGCGCGACGCCGATATGATGGTGTTGAGATGATCGACGATATGGCCAGTCATCACGATGTTCTTCTGCACCTCGTAGAATTTCTTCGCCTCGATGGTGGTCAGCGGGTTCTCCTGGGCCTCCACCGTGCCGTTCTGCAGGGCCAGGTAGACCTCGGCGAAGGCAATCGGCGCGGTGTTGGCGCCGCAGGCGCGCGGCATGGCCAGATAGGCCGGCACGTCGGGAACGCGCATCTTCAAGCCCTGCATGTCGGAGCACTTGGCGATCGGCCGATTCGAGGTGGTCTGCCGCGTCCCGTAATAGGTGGTGGCGGCGATGTGGTTGCCGGTTTTGTCCTCATAACCCTTGGTCAGGGCCTTGTAGACGTCGCTCTTGGTGTATTTCAGCAGATGGTCGGCATCGCGGAAAGTATACGGGAAATAGGTGACGCCGATCGGTGGATATTCGCGCGCCGCGAAGCTCGATCCGGAAATGATGATGTCGACGGTGCCGAGCATCAGGCCCTGGTTGATGTCTGCTTCCTTGCCAAGCTGCGAGGCCGGATAGACGTCGATGGCGTAGCGGCCCTGGGTGCGCTTCTTGATCTCGTCGGCCGCCCACACGGATTCGGTATGGAAGGGCTCCGTCGTCTCGTAGACATGTGCCCATTTCAGGACCGTTTCCGCCGAGGCCGACGCCATGGGTATGGCAATTGCGGCGATCGCACCGAGCAGAACTGCGTATTTTCTCAGCATCTAATTCCTCCCTGGTTGAATTTGACGGCCAGATCTCCCCCCGGCCAACTGCTATTCCGCAACCTCCTTGGCTGCGGCTCTCTCATCGAAATTGCGTGAGAATCTGATTTGCGACTGGCGCAGATGCTGCTGCATGGCGGCCTTGGCCCGCTCGGGGTCGCGCGCGGCAATCGCATCGCGCACGGCACCATGCTCCTTTGCCGCGATCTGCCAGGAATCGCTGGTCTCGAAATAGATCGACAGGCGTTCGAAGTACGGGTTCATGCGCTGGTCGAAAAGCTCGCCGATGAAGCGTACCAGCACCGCGTTCTCGAGAATGCCGGCGACTGCAGTATGGAATTCCCGGTCGAGCGCAATGGTCATCTTGTTGGGGTGACGCATGGCCTCCATCCGGCGCAGCACGTCGTCGAGCCGTTCGATATCTGCAGGCCGGACGTGTAGAGCCGCTTCGGCGGCGATCGCACCTTCGACGAATTCGCGCGCGCGCAACAGCTCGAACGGACCTTCCTCCATTTCGGGTTCGGAGGCGGCGGCGCTCGGCGGATCGGTGACGTAGATACCCGAGCCGACGCGGATGCGTATGCGGCCTTCGACCTCCAACGCTATCAGCGCTTCACGGACCGTCGGGCGTGAAATTCCGAGCTGGTCGGCCAGATCCCGCTCGGTCGGCAGACGGTCGCCGACGGAAAACTCGCCGGCATCGATCAGCTGCCTGAGCTGATCGGCGACCTGTCGGTAAAGCCGGCGTGGTTCAACTGCCTGGATCGGCATGCGCGTTTAGTTCCCTCCCGGGCCATCCCTGGTACATTGGTCTGACCCATTGACCACAGCTTAGACAGAGGATGCAGAGAGTCAAGCTCGATAGAACCGCGGCCTGCGCAACCGGAACGCGGCGGCATTGCGCAAGCATTCCATGCGTCAGCGCCGTCCGCGAATGACCAGGACGTTCCCGGCGGCGACGAGGACGAGCCCGATGATCGCGTAAGCGGTCCAGGCGTAGCCTTCCAGCGCTGTGGAGATCAAAAGCGCAAAGACGGGAAATATGACGGTCGCATAGCCGGCGCGGGCGCCGCCAATGCGTCCGAGCAGCGTCAGGTAGGCGGCGAAAGCCATGACCGTCGATATGACGGCGAGGAAAACCAGCGAGCCGATATAAGAGGCGGTCGTCGCGAACACGAACGGCTCACCGAGTAGGAAGGCCAGGAACGCCGACCACAGAGTGCCATAAAGCATGCCCCAGGCGCTCGTTGAAACGAGCGGCAGGCCGCGGCGCTGGTTTGCGACGGAGACGAGATTACCGGCGCAGAAGCTCAGCGTGCCGCAGAGGCACAGCAGAAGGCCCACCAACGTGCCGCCGGAAAGCCCGTTCGCGGCGATTTCGGGAAAGAACATCAGCGCTATTCCGGCGAAGCCAATGATGCCGCCGGCGAGAATGCGCGGCGCCGGGCGCTCGCCGATGACCAAGGCACCGAGCACCATGTTGATGACCGAGGCGAGTGAGAAGACGACCGAGAGCAAGCCGCTGACGAGATAGCCGGCGCCGTAATAGAAAAACAGGAAGTTCGATGAGAAGATGAGGATGCCGAGCACAGCAAAGCGGAAATGATCGGTGATCGGAAAGCGGAGCCGCCGGCCGGAAAAGCCCGCCCAGGAAAACATCAGCAGCGTGGCGATGGCGAAGCGCCAGACCAGATTGACCTCGTTCGATACGCCGCTGCCGACCTGAAGTTCGATCGCGAACCACGATGCGCTCCAGGCAATGACCGTCAGCGCGTAAAGCCCGTAGTCGACCGGTTCGAAGGGGCGGTCGCGCGTCGTCGTGCGCATTTCCGCGTTAGCCGGTTCCGCGGCGCCGTTTGGTTCTCTTGTTACTGACATGCTAGCAATGGTCCGTTTTTGCGTGGTCCTCATGTAAGTGAGGCAGGCCCGAGCGGTCACCAGGATAATTGCGCTGGGGTACGCCGCTGGCGCTCCGATGTTGCAGGAGTTTGATATTGATAGGCTCCGTTCGCCGCGAAGCGATGATCACTATCGCCAGCCACGGAAGAACGACGTGTCCCCGCCCGCGGCGCGGCGATTGCAACAACAATGCCGGTCGTTGTAACCATTCCGGCCGCTTGATTTTGGAGGAGACGCAGCATGGACCGATTCACCGGCGGTTGCCTGTGCGGCAACGTCCGAATTGTCGCGTCGGGGCGCCCATACCGGGTCGGCCTTTGTCACTGTCTCGACTGCCGCAAGCATCATGGCGCCCTTTTTCACGCTTCCGCGATTTTTCCTGAGGATGCGGTGACGATCGATGGCGAAACACGCGACTACGCCGGGAGGTTTTTCTGTCCCCGCTGCGGCTCCTCCATTTTCGGACGCACCGCAGACGAAATCGAAGTAAACCTGGGGTCCCTGGATGCGCCTGACCAACTGATGCCAACCTACGAAAGCTGGATCATCCGTCGCGAGTCCTGGTTGCCGCCGTTTCCGCTCACCAGACGATACGAGCGCGATCGTGACGCCACGGATCGCTTTGAAGAATAAGGTCGCACGAACGGTGCGCCGGCGCGTCAGTCCGGAAGATCGGCCTTGCGGAAGCCGTCAATGAACTGCTCAAGCAGCGCAGCGTCGTGGAATGGCTCCGAAGCGATGATCACAGGCTAGTGGTCGCAGCGACAATCAACCCGCCCAAGACGGCAACATTGATGGTGAAGCCGGTACGAAGCGCTTCGCGTTCATCGCCGCTGTAGCGCCAGAAGTTGAGCGCCATGAAAGACGCCGCAATGGTGAATACGGCCAAGGCCGCGGCGGGAAAGGGTCCACCAAGGCCCGTTGCCAGGCAAAAGCCGCCTGCAATCTCCAGCACCGATCCGGCCGCGAGAAGAGGCCCGGGAGCAGGAAAGCCCCGCTCGGCCAGGGACGCTGCGATCGCCCGGAACCTGAGGAAATGCTCGGCGCCCGCCCAGATAAAGACGCCGCCGAGCAAAACCAATCCGAGGTGGTGGAAGAACGCGATCATTCCTTGCTGCCGTCCTGGGTGTAAACCGCAAGCTCGTAACCATCCGGGTCAGCGAAATGGAAGCGCCGGCCGCCGGGGAAGCCATAGATCGGCCTGACGATCTTGCCTCCCGCTTGCTCGACACGCTTGACCGTTCCCGGCAAATCATCGGCATAGAGAATGACGAGCGGGCCTCCTCCCGACCTCGCTGGACCAGCGGCAAAGCCACCTGACAAGCGCCCGTCGTTGAACTCGCAATATTGCGGGCCGTAGTCAGTGAAGGTCCAGCCGAACGCCTTTCCGTAGAAGTCGCGTGACCGCGGAATGTCTTTCACGTTGAATTCGACGTAGTCGATCCGTTGGTCGTTGTTGTTGCTCATGACGCATACCTCTCATGTGATGTACGACGCCGAAAGATAAGCACGCATCTCGCTTGCCGGATTGAACAAAACGGCCATCGACGTATGAGCCGCACACGGCGCTGCCGATGGCGATGCACGTGGCATCACCCCTCGCCTACCCTCTTCGTTCCGGCCGGAAGAAAACGACCGATTCTTGCAACCGTTCTCGATTGGAAGACGTTGTCTCGAGCGACGGCCGGGCGCAGCCGCTGCGCCGTAGGTTCACCGCCGCTAATCCGAAGGGGAGCGAGATGAGCGATCCCGTCCCAGCGCAGGCAACGGGTTCATTTCAGCAACGTCCAGCGTCGGCGCGGCTTCGCGGGAGCTTCGCCTCGGTGTGGGTGCATCGAATGGACCCGGCGGGCTCACCGCCAATCGTCGTCATGCCCGACGCAACGATCGATCTGCAATGGATCGGAGGCAGCTTGCGAATTGCTGGCCCCGACAAGGAGCCGCAGACCGAGGTTCTGGCAGCGGACGAGGTCGTGATCGGCTTGCGCTTCCATCCTGCCGCGGCGGCGGCATGGCTGGGCGTGCCGCAAGTCGAGCTGGTCGGCAAGAGGCTGTCGCTCGACGATTTGTGGGGGGCGCGCGCTCGCCGCCTCGCCAGCCGCGTGCGCGCCAGCGACAATCTCGAGGATCTGGCCTGCTCGCTTCAACAGGTCGTCGCCGAGGAGGTGGCTTCCCGCGCGCCAGACGTTCCCATGCAGGCGGCATATCGCTTGATCGAGCGCGGGCCGCCAACCGACGCGCCGCTCGTCCCTTGGTTGATGCGCGCGCTCGAGATGAGCGAAAGGACGTTGCGCCGGCGCTTCGACGAGAGCTTCGGCTATGGTCCCAAGACGCTTGACCGTATCCTCCGCTACCAGCGCTTTCTGCGGCTTTCGAGCTACTCCAGCAGCTCCACCGCCATGCTGGCAGCCGAGGCGGGCTATTCCGATCAGGCGCATCTTGTCCGCGAGAGCCGCCGCCTGACGGGAAGCACCCCGCGACAGATTCATCACCTGCTGCACAACGAGTGAAACCTCGGCGCGTCCTTCGACTTGGCGGCACGCTGTTGGCCGTTTTGTTCAAGTCTTCACTGTCGCCCGACTTTATTCATGGTGTCTCCGATAACCAGAGGAGACTGCCATGAAACCGCGCATTTCGGTTTTGACTATCGCTGTCGCCGACCTCGAGAGTTCTCTCGCGTTCTACCGCGACGGTCTCGGCTTGCCGACGGAAGGGATCATCGGCCGCGAGTTCGAGCACGGCGCCGTCGCGTTCTTCACGCTGTCCGGCGGGTTGAAGCTCGCGATCTGGGCTCAGGACGACCTCGCCTACGACACCGGCCTGCCCAAGGCGCCGATTACCTCGACCTGGTTCACAATCGGCCACAACGTTGTGCGCCGCGAGGAAGTCGATCAAGTGATGGATGAGGCCGCCCGCGCCGGAGCCGAGATCATCAAGCCTGCCCGGGACACGTTCTTTGGCGGATATGCCGGATACTTCCGCGACCCGAACGGACATCTGTGGGAGGTCGTCTGGAACCCCGCCAACATACCGAGTGAGGATCCTCTTTAAGGGCGGCGCGGGCCTGCAGTCTCGAACCGCGTTAGTCATCCCCGGCGCTGGCAAATTCTGTCGGCATCGGGCGGCGAGCGGCCATGCTTTCCCAAGCAACGAGGACAGTGTGACGGCAGGCCACCAGCACAATCTTAAGGGCTGACTATGTTGCTCTATCCAGATTCGCCTCGCCTGCATGACGCATCATGCGGCGAAAGCTCATTGAGATATGCGCCCGCCTTATGTGCCCAATGGACTCCCAGTCGCCGATCTCGGCGGCGGCAAGGACCTCTTCCATTTCGCGGCGGAACGCGGTGAACTCCTCGACAAGGCCCAATTGCGGCATCATCTTCAGGACGACGCGCGCGACTTGAAAATACAGGCGCTCGCTGATCTCGCGTAGCGGCTGGTTGCCGGTCATCGCGGTGAGCTCGTAGAAAAAATCCATATTGAGGCGCAGGAAAGCGCGCTGGTCGGGATTGAGTATATCGGAATCGCAGCGCGCGATGAGCGCCCTTATCCGGTCGAGATCGTCCGCCGTGCGCGGGATCGGCGAGAGCTTGCCGACGAGCAGCGCCAGCTCCAGGCGCAGGTGATAGACCTGTTGCAATTCCTCGATATCGACATCGGTGACGATCGTGCCGACGCCATGGACGGACTGAACCAGACCTTCGGATTCAAGGCGTGCCAGGACGCGTCGTACCGGCGTGCGACTGATCTGGAACTCCTGGGCAAGTTCTTCCTCGGAGAGATGGCTTCCCGGTGCATAGTCGAGCAGGCAGATGCGGTCGCGCAGTATCCGGTAAATGCGCTCGAACCGTTCCCGCGCCGAGAGCGGGCGCGGCGGCGCGGCGGTCACGGCCATGGGGGTGGCATCTTTCTCAAGCGTCACCCAGCCTCCAGGACAGCGTGCAGGAACTGCCGTGTCCGCTCGTTCTTGGGGGCGCCGAACAACTCGCTTGGCGGTCCCTGCTCGCAAATCTTGCCCGCGTGGAAAAAGCAGACGCGATCGGAGAATTCCTTGGCAAATCCCATCTGGTGGGTGACCATCAGCATGGTGAGGTCATGCTCCCTACCAAGTTTTCGGATGACTTCAAGCACTTCGCCGACAAGTTCGGGGTCGAGGGCCGAGGTCACCTCGTCGAACAGCATGATCTTGGGCCGCATGGCGCAAGCGCGTGCGATGGCGACACGCTGCTGCTGACCGCCGGAGAGCTGCGAGGGATAGTGGTCCTTCTTCTCCGACAAGCCGACCATGTCGAGCAGCTCGGCGGCACGCGCCTCCGCATCGGCCCGCTTCATGCCGAGCACGGTTATCGGTGCCTCTATGCAGTTCTGCATCGCCGTCATGTGCGGAAACAGGTTGAACGACTGGAACACCATGCCGATCTTGGCGCGGATCTTGCGGATATGTGCGAGATCGGCGGGAACAAGCTTGCCGTTCCTCTCCATATGGGTGAGCGGCTCGCCTTCGACCCAGATGACGCCGTCATTGATCGTCTCCAGCGTCATCAGCATGCGCAGCACCGTCGTTTTGCCGGAACCGGACGGGCCGATGATGGAGACCTTTTCGCCGCGTGCTATTTCCAGATTAAGCCCGTCGAGAACGGTTAACGTGCCGTAGCGTTTCGATACATTGTCGAAGCGGACCATCGGTTGTTCCGTCATCGCATGGTCCTCCGGTTGAGCAGGCCTTCGAGGGAGCGAATGAGCGCGGCAGAAACCAGGCTCATGGCAAGGAAGAAGAGGCCGACCAGCGTCATCGGCTCGGTGTAGCGGAAGGTTTCGGAGCCGATGATCTTGGCCGTCTGCATCAGCTCCAGCACGGCGATTGCGGAAAGCAACGGCGTCTCCTTGAACAAGGCAACCAGATAGTTGCCGAGCGCCGGAACGATCGGCGGGATCGCCTGCGGAATGATGATGTCGCGGAACGTCGTCCAGGCCGACAGATTGAGTGCGACCGAGGCTTCCCACTGGCCGCGATGGATGTTGTCGAAACCGGCGCGATAGACCTCGGAGCAATAGGCAGCGTAGTGGATGCCGATGGCAAGCACCCCGGCGGTGAAGGCGTCGAGCACGACACCGAATTTCGGAAAGACGAAATAGAGAAAGAATATCTGGATCAGCAGCGGGGTCGAACGGATCAGTTCGACCAACACCGAAATTGTCCAGCCGGTCCATGGCACGGCGATGCGGACGACGGCCAGAACCAAGCCAAGCGAGGCGGCAAGTGCAAAGCCGATCAGCGTCGCCTCGATGGAGACGATGGCAGCGCGGGCGAGCACCGGCAGGATTTCAAAAGCAAATGCCCAGTCCCAGATCATGCTGCCTTCCCCCGCGCCAGTCCGAGCGACGCCCGCCTTTCGAGAAGCCGCATGCCGATGGTGAGAACCAGCGACATTGCCAGGTACATCAAGAGGACGAGCGTAAAGATCGGAATGGTCTTGAACGTGTTCTGGTTCATTTGTTGCGCCTTGAAGGCGAGGTCCGAGAGCGTGATTAGCGAAACAAGCGCTGTCGATTTCAGAAGCTCGATGAACAGATTGCCCCAGGGTGGGATCATGGCGACAAAGGCCTGCGGCAGGATGATCCGGCGCAACATCTGTGGGCGGCTCATGTTCAATGCCGTACACGCCTCCCACTGGCCGCGAGCTACCGACAGGATCGCACCGCGCACGACCTCCGACCCGTAGGCGCCGACATTCAGGCCGAGCGCCAGCACTGCCACCACGAAAGCGTTGATCGTGACGCCGAATTGCGGCAGCACGAAAAACAGCCAGAACAATTGCACCAGCGCCGACGTTCCGCGGAAGATCTCGACATAAACCGTGGCCAGCCATCTGAGCGGCGTCGGGCCGTACATCCTTGCAAGTGCTGCAAGCACGCCCATGACTATTGCAAGCAGGCTGCCGAGGACGGCGATCTCGATTGTCAGGACCGCGCCTTGCAGCAGCCCCGGCATGAACACTCTATAGCTTTCCTGTGTTGCCAAGGCGCCGATCACGACAAGCGCGATGACCAGCATGGCAACGAGCGTACGGATTCCCATGCGATTCCCCCGGGGAAAAAAGGGCGGCGCTTTCGCGCCGCCAGCAGTTGGGAACCTATTTGCCTGCGCAGAGCTCTGCGGTGGTCTTGTTGGGGAGATAATCCTTGCCGAAGCCGAGCGGCTCGACCAGCGCGATGTGCTCCGGCGAACCGAGGAACTTCTTCAGCTCGGCGTTGAACGCCTCCAGCAGATCGGTATCTTCCTTGCGGAAGCCGAAGCCGCCATGGCCTTTTACCGACTTGCCGGCAACCTCGCCGAACGGCTTTGTCGATTCGACGCCGTCGGCCTTCTTGGCCATGTCGGCGATCGAAAGAGCGGTCAGCGCGGCAGCATCGGCGCGGCCCGACTGAACGGCGGCGACCAGGCTGGACTGGTCAGGCAAGGAGACGATCTGCCCATCGGCAACGCCCGCGTCCTTGGCGAAGCCGCCTTCGACGGCGCCGGCCATCACGGCAAGCTTGAGATCCGGGTTGTCCTTGATGCTGGAAAAGTCCTTCAAGCCCTTCGGGTTGCCTTTTGCCACCAACAAAGCCTCGCCGATGCCGTAGGAAGGCTCGGAGTAGTTGATCTCGGCGCAGCGCTTCGGAGTGATGAACATGCCGGCGGCGATGATGTCGAAGCGGCCGGCCTTGAGACCCGGAATGAGCGAGCCGAATTCGGTCAGCACGCCGTCGACCTGCGAGATGCCCAGCTTGGCGAGCACCGCCTTGGCGACTTCAGGGGCCTCGCCGGTCAGCTTGCCGTCTGGCGTGGCGTAACCGAACGGCGCCTCGTTGGCGAAACCGACGCGGATGTAGCCGTCCTTCTTGGCCCGTTCGAGGGTGGTTTCCGCGTGAGCGGACAGCGACGTCAATGACGTCGCGGCGAGCGCGATGCAGGCAGCCGCTTTCACGACCATACGGCGCGATACCGATGAATTGAACATGCTTTTCTCCCATTGGACAACTGATGGATGGTTCCCAGGGCGCGGCCTTCTTCGAGGTCGACGCCTGCTTGATAAGACGTATACAACTGCCCTAGACATTTCGCAAGCAGAGATATAGAAACCAAGAAAATTCGACGATAATTCGTAGTTAGCCAATAAATCGATGTCGAGTTGTGCACAATTTGGCCTGTTTGCTTTTTTACGAAAGGGCAAACAGCGTACCTGGAAGGCAGGATTTCGGTGGCGACCGCGGACGGGCTCGGGACATTCACGCAAGCGGAGTATGGGCAGCGCCTCGCCGGCGTGAAGACACGCATGCAAAAAGCCGGCTTCGATCTCATCGTCTGTCAGGATCCAGCCAACATGTGCTGGTTGACCGGCTATAACGGATGGTCGTTCTACGTTCCGCAGTGCGTGCTCGTCCATCTGGAGGAGGACCGGCCGATCTGGTTCGGCAGGGCGCAGGATGCCAAGAGCGCACGCCTGACCACCGGCCTGCCCGAGACAAACATCGTGCCGTTCTCGGAACGGCTGGTGCAGCAGCCGGTCGAACACCCCTATGACGAACTCGCCCAACTGATCCGGTCGCGCGGTTGGGGAAAGGCCCGTATCGGCGTCGAGATGGACGCGCATTATTACACTGCGCGCTGCCACGCCCACCTTGTCGAGGGGCTGTCCGACGCGCACTTCGCCAACAACCACGATCTCGTCAACGGGCGCGGCTGGTGAAATCCGAAGCCGAGCTAGTGCTGATCCGCGAGGCGGGTGCGATCTGCACGCATGCCATGAACCGCGCCATCGAGAAAATGCGGCCTGGCGTGCCTCAGAACCATGTCATTGCGGAAATCTATCACGCACAGATTATGGGCGTGCCCGGAGCGGGCGGCGACTATGCCGCGATCTGTCCGCTGATGCCCGTTGGCGAGGGCACCAGCACGCCGCACCTGACGTGGTCCGACGCGCCGCTGCCGGACAGCGGCCTCGCCATTCTGGAGATCGCCGGCGTGCGGCGCCGCTATCATGCAGCGCTGACCCGAACGGTACATTTCGGCAAGCCGCCGCAAGCCATCCTCGACATGGCCAAGGCGATCGTCGAGGGCGTCGATGCTGGCCTCGAGAAGGCGCGCCCCGGCAACACCGCCGAACAGGTGGAAGCCGCCTGGCAGGCAGTCTTGAGGAAGAACGGGCTGAAGAAAGACAGCCGCGTCGGCTATCCGGTCGGACTCGCCTACCCGCCCGATTGGGGCGAGCGTACCGCGAGTCTTCGTCCCGGCGACACCACCGAGATGCAGCCTGGGATGTGCTTCCATTTCATGGCCGGCGTCTGGCTCGACGATTTCGGCATCGCCATCTCGGAATCGTTCGTCGTCACGGAACGTGGCGGCGAACGCCTCTGCGATGTGGCGCGCGAACTCATCGTCATCGACTGACATGGCGGCCGGGAAACCGGCTGCCGAAAAGACCATGCCCGCCAGCAAGCCGGCAACAAGCACGAGGACGCCCGATGGACCGCAATCCGTTTTCCGAAGCCGAAATCGCCAGCCGCCTGGCAAAGGTCCGTACTGCACTGGTCGAACGCGAGCTCGACGCGGCGGTGTTTGCCTCGCCGGAGAACGTCTTCTATCTCACCGGGCTCGATCACTGGGGGTATTTTGCCCCTCACCTGCTGATCGTCCCGCTCCGGGGAAACCCCGTCCTGGTCACCCGCTCGATGGAAAAGGTGACGATCGAGAATCAGGTGAAGGCAGCGGAATTCCGTGGCCATTCGGACAGCGAAACGGCGGCCGACCTTGCCGCGCGGGTGCTTACAGAGCTTGGCCTGTCCGGCAAGCGGATCGGCCTCGAATACTGGACGGCCGGCCTTAGCCATGGACTTGCCGTGGCGCTCCAGATGCAAGCAGATGCAAAGTGGAGCGATGTCTCCGGTCTGATCGACAAGATGCGGCGGGTGAAGAGCGCCGAAGAACAGGCGCTGATGCGGCGGGCCGCCAAGGTGACGGACGCCGCCGCCGGTGCCGCGATCGCCGCGATCTCCGATGGCGCTTCCGAACAGGAGGTCGCCGCCCAATGTGTTGCGGCAATGATCCGCGCCGGCGGTCATGCGCCGGGCTTCGGACCGTTCATCCGCCCGGCCGCGCGCCTGGGTGAAGAGCACACGACCTGGGGCGACGGGATCTACCGCAAGGGCGAGCCGGTCTTTGTCGAACTGTCCGGGTGCATCTCGCGCTACCACGCCCCGCTCGGCCGGCTTGTTCGGATCGGCCACATCAGCGACGAAGACGCCGCAATGGCGGAGGTGACCGCCAAGGCGTTCAACGCGGTCATCGAGGCGCTGCGGCCGGGCGCCAAGGCGCGCGATGTCTACGCCGCCTGGCAGGCCGTCGCCGACGAGGCCGGTCTTTCCCACTATCGCCGCCATCACTGCGGTTACCTTGTCGGCGCCGGCCAGCCGCCGTCATGGACCGGCGGCAATTCGGTGACCGGCTTGAGGCACGATTCCGACCTCGAGATCGAGACCGGGATGGGCTTCCACATCCTGTCGTGGCTGATGGGAACGGGTCGCGGCAATGACTTCGTCTCCAACACGGTGCTTTTGACCGATGCGGGTGCCGAAGTGCTCACCCGCACGCCGGCCGGCCCGATCGTTCGATAGGCCTGCACACATGGCGCGCTACTCGGCATTTTCGATTTTACGCAACGCGCTGTCCGGCCAGAAGAATTGGCAGCGCGCCTGGCGGGCAGCGGAGCCAAAATCTTCCTATGACGTGATCGTTATTGGCGGCGGCGGACACGGCCTCGCCACCGCCTTCTACCTCGCCGAGAACCACGGCATCCGTAACGTCGCGGTGCTCGAAAAGGGTTATGTCGGCGGCGGCAATGTCGGCCGCAACACCACCGTCATCCGCTCCAACTACCTGCTCGACGGCAACACCCAGTTCTACGAATTCTCGATGAAGCTCTGGGAGGGCATGTCGCGGGCGCTGAATTTCAACGTCATGTTCTCGCAGCGCGGCCAGCTCGTCACAGCGCATTCCGCCGATCAGCTCGACAGCTTCAGCCACCGGGCCAATGTCATGCGGCTGAACGGCATCGATGCCGATATCCTCGACCGGGAAGAAGTGCGCAGGCTGGTGCCCTATCTCGATTTTTCCGACACCGCCCGCTTTCCGATCCATGGCGCTATCTTCCAGGGCCGGGCGGGCACGGCGCGCCACGACGCCGTCGCCTGGGGCTATGCGCGCGCCGCCGACGGCCATGGCGTCGACATCATCCAGAACTGCGAAGTGACAGGCTTCGTCCGCGACGGCGACAGCATCGTCGGCGTCGAAACGACGAAAGGCCGGATCGGCGCCGGCAAGATCGGTCTCGCTGTTGCCGGTCATACATCCGTGCTCGGTGCCAAGGCCGGCCTTGAACTGCCGATCGAAAGCCATGTCCTGCAAGCCTTTGTCACCGAACCGCTGAAGCCGTTGGTAGACCAAGTCGTCGCCTATGGCGCCGACCATTTCTACGTCAGCCAGTCCGACAAGGGCGGGCTGGTCTTCGGCGGCAATCTCGACGGCTACAATTCCTACGCCCAGCGCGGCAATCTCGGCGTCGTGCGCGAAGTGGCGGAGGCGGCGATTGCGCTGATGCCGTGCATTTCGCGCGTCCGCCTGCTGCGCCACTGGGGCGGCGTCATGGACATGACTCCCGATGCCAGCCCGATCATCTGCCCGACGCCGATCGACGGCCTCTATCTCAACGGCGGCTGGTGCTACGGCGGCTTCAAGGCGACGCCGGCTTCCGGCTGGTGCTTCGCCCACACGATCGCCACCGGCAAGCCGCATCCCTTGATCGCGGCCTACGGGCTCGATCGTTTCCGCACCGGCCACACGCTCGACGAAGCCGGCGTCGGTCCTTCCGCCTGGCTGCAATAGGAGGCGGAACAAAATGCTGCTCATCGAATGCCCCTGCTGCGGCCCGCGCGACCATGACGAGTTCCGCTATGGCGGCGATGCCTCGGTCACGCGTCCGGCCCATGACGATCCCGATCCGGAGGCCTGGTACCGTTATGTCTATGTCAGGACAAACCCGGCCGGCCTGCACCGTGAATTCTGGCAACACGTGACCGGTTGCCGGCAATGGCTGGTGGTCGAACGCGACACACGCAACCACGCCATCACAGCCGTCGACTTCGCCAGAAAATTGCGGGCCACGAAATCAACTCTCAGGAAATCACCGGCATGAGTTCGAACCGCAAACGACTGTCGGTGGGTGGCCGCATCGTCCGCGAGCGGCCGGTCGAGTTTACTTTCGACGGCCGCAAGCTGGCTGGATATCGCGGCGACACGCTTGCCTCCGCGCTGCTCGCCAATGGCGTCACCCTGGTCGGTCGCAGCTTCAAATATCATCGACCGCGCGGCATTTTTTCCGCCGGGCCCGAAGAGCCGAATGCGCTGGTTACGCTCGGGAGCGCCGGCAGGCGCGAGCCGAACCTGCCGGCGACGACACTGGAACTCGCCGACGGCATGGTCGTGGAGAGTCAGAACCGCTGGCCATCGCTTGCCTTCGACGTGCAAAGCGTCAACGGGCTGTTGGCACCATTTCTGTCCGCCGGCTTCTACTACAAGACCTTCATGGGCCCGACGCGCCGCGCCTGGATGTTCTACGAACATTTCATCCGCAAGGCGGCCGGCCTGGGTAGGGCCGGCACCGACGCTGATCCCGACCGCTACGAGGTTCGTCATGCCTTCGCCGATGTCGCCATCGTCGGCGGCGGCCCGGCGGGATTGTCGGCAGCGCGGGCGGCCGCCGCGGCCGGCGCGCGGGTCGCGCTGATCGAGCAGGATTTCCTGCTTGGCGGCCAGCTTCTGGCGGAACCGTCCGACAGCGCAGCGGCCTCATGGCTGAGGCAGGCCGAGGCCGAGTTGGAGGGCTTCGAAACCGTCGCGCTGATGAAGCGGACGACCGCTTTCGGCAGCTATGACGGCAATGTCCTTGGACTGGTCGAACAGCGCGATCCAACCGATCCGCTGCCGAATGGCGAGGCCCGGCAAACGGTCACCATGCTGCGCGCCCGTTCGATCGTTTTCGCCACCGGCGCCATCGAGCGGCCGATGGTGTTCTCGAACAATGACCGGCCCGGTGTCATGCTTGCCTCGGCCGCCCGGACCTATCTCAATCGATTCGCCGTCCTGCCGGGCAAAAAAATCGTCGTCGCCACCAACAATGACGGTGCCTGGCGCACCGCCTTCGACTATGCCGTAGCCGGCGCGAAGGTGACGATTGCGGATCTTCGCGCAGTCCCGCCAGCAGCACTTGCCGCAGAAGCCGCACGGCTCGGCGTAATGATACGGGCCGGGACGCGGATCGTCGACCTGCGTGGCGGCCATGCCGTCAGGGACACAACGCTCAACGGGCCGGACGGCCCGTCCTCGGCCGCCTGCGACCTGGTCTGCGTGTCCGGCGGCTGGTCGCCAACCGTGCATCTCACCTCGCACCTTGGTGTCAAACCTGTCTATCGCGACGACATCGGCGGCTTCGTGCTGGGCGCGTTTCCGGCCGGCCGGTTCGGCGCCGGCGCGATGATGGGGGCCCATGCAACTGCCGAAGCCATCGAGGAAGGTCATCGCGCCGGCATCGACGCGGCAGCCTCCTGTGGCAAGTCGGCGCCGGTGTCCGCTCCGTCCAAACTCGATCTGGACCAGACCGCCACGATTTCGCTTCGCGAAGCCCCTTCCGTCGATCGTGGAAAAGCCTTCGTCGATTTCCAGATGGACGTGACGACAAAGGACATCGAACTCGCCCATCGCGAAGGCTATGAATCGGTCGAGCACCTGAAGCGCTACACCACGCTCGGCATGGGCACCGATCAGGGCAAGACCAGCAATTTTCCCGCACTTGCCGCCATGGCAGCGCTGCGCAACGCAACGATTCCTGAGACCGGCACCACGACCTTCCGCCCGCCCTATACGCCGGTTGCCATCGGGGCGCTTGCCGGGCGCGCCATCGGCCATCATTTCAAGCCGATCCGCCGCACGCCGATGCACGACTGGCACATGGCGAACGGCGCCGAGATGCTCGAGGTCGGGCTCTGGATGCGGCCCTATTTCTACCGGCAGTCGGGGCGCGACGTGAGCGAGGCCTATGTCGCCGAAATGCGTACCGTACGTCAGGCGGCGGGCCTTATGGACATTTCCACCCTTGGCAAGATCGATGTCCAGGGCCCGGATGCGGCGATATTCCTGGATCGCGTCTACGCCAACGGCTTTGCCAAACTGGCGGTAGGCCGCGCCCGCTACGGCGTCATGCTGCGCGACGACGGCATTGTCTTCGACGACGGCACCACGACGCGGCTGGCGGAAAACCGGTTCTTCATGACGACCTCGACCGCCAAGGCCGCCGATGTGCTGTCGCGTCTCGAATTCCTGCTCGACACGGCCTGGCCGGATTTGCGCGTGGCCGTGACCTCGGTCAGCGATGAATGGGCGGCGATGTCGGTTGCCGGGCCTAACAGCCGCGCAATCCTCAGCGCTGCTTTTCCTGGTCTCGACGTCTCCGACGCGGCGCTTCCGCATATGGGGCTACTCGAAAGCGAGTGGGAGGGCCGTTGGCTCCGCATCCTGCGTCTTAGTTATTCCGGCGAGCGTGCTTACGAAGTCTATGTCGGCGCCACTGCAGGTGAACAGCTCTGGAGTCGCTTGCTCGAAGCCGGCAGACTGTTCGACCTGAAGCCTTACGGCGTCGAGGCGCTTGGCGCGCTGCGCGTCGAAAAGGGCCATGTCGCCGGACCAGAGATCGATGGGCGCACGACACTCGACGATCTCGGCCTCGGCCGCATGGTCGGCAAGCGCAGCAGCTTCGTCGGCGACGTCCTGCGATGGCGCCCTGCCCTCCAGGCGCCCAACCGGCAGCGTCTGGTCGGACTGGAATGCATCGAGGACGGAAAACGCCTGCGCGGCGGCGCCATCCTGTTCCTGCCGGATGAGAAACCCTATGGCCATGGGCGCGGTCGCGTCACCTCCGTCACTTTCAGCCCCGAACGCGGCCATTATGTCGGGCTGGCCCTGCTTGCCGGTGATGTCGCGGCAGAAGGAAGCGAGGTCGTGGCGGTCTATCCGATGAAGGCCGAAACGGTTCGCGCCCGCGTTGTCTCGCCGGTATTCATCGATCCGCAGGGAGAACGGCTGCATGGCTAGCTTGACCTCTTCGCGGGATTTCAGCCTGTCCGTGGCCGATTGTCCGCTTATCCAGATCGAGGGCTGGGACGCGACACTGAGACAATTCGAAAAGAGCGTCTTGGCGTCGCTCGGCAAGAAACTTCCCGCTTCGGTCGGAGAGACGGTTCGCCACAAGGGCCTTTTAACCATCCGCGTTGCACCTCGCCGCCTTTGGCTGGCTCTCGACGAAGGCACGCAAGCGCCAGCCCTTGTCGTAGACCCCGATCTCGGCTGTTCCGTTCCCCTCGGGGAAGGTCGTGTTCGTTTGAAAATGGCCGGCCCTGGTATCGCAAGGCTTCTGTCCGGCTGCATTGCCGTCGACTGGCACGCGCCGGCCGCCGCTCCGGTCCGCGCCGTGCTGACATCCTTCCATCATGTCTCCGTGCTCTTCCTGCGCACCGGCGAGACCGCGTGCGAACTCATCGTGCCGCGAAGTTTTGCCCGCAGCCTCACGGATTGGATTGCCGGCGGCTAATACCGGTTCCTCGGGCAAGGACCGGCTTTAGGGGCGATCCAAGCCGCCATCATGAAGCCATCTACTCTCTTGCTGGCCATTCTTGCAGAAGCGTAATCCCATACTTCGGCGCGGCTGCTTTGAGCCGCTCGATATCGGCAGGCGTTGGCGGCCCGACCACTTCTCCCTTGCCGAGTTCATGGCCACCTTCGGCGAGAAACTGCTCGAACACACTTGGCGTGTCTATCAGGATATAGCGAACGAGCTGATTGCCGGGATTCATAAGCTGGTGCGGGATGCCACGCTTCAAAAACATGCTCTCGCCGGGCGAGAGCGTTCGGATCACACCGTCCACGAGTGCGGTCAACTTCCCTTCGATGACGTAGACCGTCTCGTCGTCATTCGCATGAACATGGATTGGCGTTTTCGTGTGCCCGTCGCTTCTGTTTTCGAAGAGACTCAACGAGCCTCCCGTCTGTTCGCCGGAGACCAGTCGCTTCATGACGATGCCTGCGAGCACGAATTCTTTTGGTTCAACATCCGTCATTGATCCAATCCTGCCAGGCACATTTGGAGGGCCGTCAAGCGGACGAACCGCGCCGCGACATCCGGCAAACGTCGAACGGGCTCATGCGTTCCCGGTCGCTGGAGTTCCCTCTTCCCAAGCTCCGTTTGGACGAAAAGCCGGCTTCGTTCTTCCCGGACTTGCTGGTCGACACCGACATCCGCCAATTCGAGGGCGCCGCTGAGGTCCGCCTAACTGACGGCGAAGCTGCAACGGGCTGCCAGGCTCTCGCCAGGCCCAAGCACCGACAGTCCATTCCATTTGTCGATCGAACCACGATTGTGAGCATCGACAGCATGACTGAGCGGCTCAAAACAGAAGAAGTCGCTCTCCTTCGATGGCGAATAGACCAGGTAAAAATTCAAGGGCGATGAAGCTTCAATCCGCAGGCTGCAACTGTGCTCCGGCCACGATATCGTGGCGACGCCGTCCCAACCGGCAAACAGATTGTTTATCCATCCACTCGGCAACACGACTGGGGCGCCGAAATCCCAATCGGGACGGGTTTTGATATCCACAAACCGTTCGGGGAGATGGTTGAGCAGTTCGAGACAAACCTGCGAGGCCGGCGCATGAAGCGCGGTTCGTGCCGTTCTCGGGAACCATGGATGGATGCCAAGCCCGAACGGCAATCTGATCGAGGCCCGATTGACGATGCGAAGTTTCAGCTCGAGCCCCTGTCCGGTCAGAGCGTAGCGCACCTCGGCGCGATATCGATATGGGCCGGGTCCGTTGCTGATGAGCGACAGCTTTGCGTTGTCTTGCGCTACGCTGTCGACGTCCCACTCGCGCGAAAATCCATTGCCGTGAATGGGAAATGGCTCGCCTGCAACATTGGCAGGCAGTTCGTGGAATTTGGAGTCGAATGTGAATCCGCCGCCTGAGATGCGATTTGACCACGGCAAAAGCAGGTTGCAGGCAAGATCGACCGGGTTGCTGCTCCCGCCGTTTGGCCAAGGCCGGAAGATCGGCACGCGCCCATAGTCCAGTCTCGCAAGACCTGCCCCAAGCGACGGGACGATTTCAGCGGACAGGTCTCCGCTTCTGATCTTGATGGTCCCGACCATCAGCTTCAGACGGTGTCGACCTTGGCAGCGGCGATCGGCTGTTGATGGCGGCCTTTGCGAGCCACTGCAAGAAGGTCGTTCGACGCGATCCCGATGAGCGCCTTCATCTGATCGTGAGCGTCGTCGGCCCTGCGCATCCTAATTGCCTCCAGCACGTCGCCATGCGCGCTCAGTGTCTGCTGGTAATTAGCGGTGGCCGATGTGGTCAATCGGAAGGAGAAGCTGAGGGCGGCCGCAAGCATATTGCCGAGATTGGCGAATACCGGGTTGCGGCTGGCACGAAGGATGGCCGTATGAAACCTGACGTCGGCATCGAGACACGCAGCAAGATCGTCCTGCGGAGCAATGCGCATGGCTTCATACGCCGCTTCGATGACTGCGAGATCGCCTGACGTCGCCATCTTGGCCGCAAGTTGGGCGGCAGCGGGTTCAATGACCAGCCGCGCCTCGATCAATCCCCGAACGAAATCGAGATCGGGCTCGATATCGCGCATCCATTCCAAAACCTGTGCATCCAGCCTGTTCCATTCGCTCGACACGCGCACACGCGTCCCGGCCCGCTTGCGTGCCTCGATCAATCCTTTCGCCGAAAGCGTCAGAAGAGCATCGCGAAGCGCGGTGCGGCTCGCCCCGTAGATGACGCAAAGTTCGGCTTCCGTCGGCAGGACGGAGTGCTGCGCGTAGGAGCCGGCGAGGATTCGCTGTCCGAGATCGCGTGCGATGCGATCCTTGAGCGATGACGTGGCGCCCTCTGCGGCAGGAATGTCCTGCGTGCCTTGGCCAGTCGAAGCGATCGCCGCGTCCATCGTCATGTCCTGTTCAAGTGGTACTCGGCAATTACCACAGCAAGTATCAGCAGCGAGCCCTTGGCAAGCAACTGATAGAAGGTTGGCACGGACGTCAGTATCATTCCGTTGTTGAGGACGCCAATGATGGCGACGCCCAGCAGCGCGCCGATGATCGTACCCTTCCCGCCCTGCAAGGCGCAGCCACCCAGCACGGCCGCTGTGATGGCCTCGAGTTCCAGACCTTGGGATCCGGATACGGGCTGCCCCGAGCCGGTACGGGCAGCCAACAGAATCCCGGCCAATCCGGCTGCCACTCCACTCATGATGTAGATGCCGACGCGGTAGCGATTGATATTGATGCCGGAGAAGCGTGCGACAACGGGATTGCCGCCCAGGGCATAGATGTTGCGGCCAACGATCGAGCGGGCAAGGAAGAGATGGAAGACGATCGCGGTCAGCAAAAGAATCCAGATCAGCAGAGGCAGGCCGAGGATTCGTCCGATCCCGATGAAGCGGAAAGTGTCGCTGAAAATCGCGATCGATTGCCCATCGGATATGATGAACGCGATGCCGCGGAAGATCGCCATCGTACCGAGAGTTGCGATGACAGCGTTGACCCGCCCATAGGTGATGATGATGCCGTTCACGAGGCCGGCAAGACCGCCCAGGACCAGGCCGGCAAGAATGCCCGCGGCGGGTGATCCGGTGGCCTGGATGGCCATTGCCGTCGATACTGTGGTCAGACCGACAATTGCGCCGACGGCAATATCGAGCCCTCCGGCGACGATGACCACGGTCTGGCTCATCGCCAGAACGCCCAGGATGGTAATGCCTAGACCGATGTTCAGCAGGTTTCGGCCCGAGAAGAACACGTCGCCTCTCAGGGTGCCGAAAATGAGCACGAGAATGGCGAGAGCAACAAGAAGGCTTATGTTGTGAATGCCGATGCGCTCTGCGATGCGCAAGGAAGCGCGCCTTTTGCCGGTTTGTGTTGTTGCTGTGCTGAGCTCAAGGCTGTTCACTGAATTTGTCCTCCGAGCGATGCTACAGATTGCGGCATGGCGTGTTTCAGGATCGTGGTCTCGTCGATGTCAGGGCGGGAAAGTTCGGCCGTGATCCGACCTCCAGCCATGACAAGCACCCTGTCCGCGAGCCCGATCAGTTCCGGCATTTCTGAGGAAATCAGGATGATGCCGATGCCGCTGGCGGCGAGTTCGTCGATCAGGCGATAGATTTCCGCCTTGGCGCCGATGTCGATGCCGCGGGTTGGCTCGTCGAGGATGAGAAGCATCGGCTGCCGCGCAAGCCAGCGCGCGAGAACGACCTTCTGTTGATTGCCACCCGACAGTTTGGAAACCTCTTCGTCGAGGTTGGGTGCTTTGATCGACATCTTTGCTGCAAGCGGTGAGACGATCTCCAGAGCCTTGCGCCGGTTGAAGAAACCGAAGGTCGACGTCTTGTCGGGCACGCACAGCGAGGCATTGTCAAGAATGCTTCGGAACAACAGCAGGGCTTCGTGCTTGCGGTCTTCCGGGGCAAAGCCGATGCCCGCCACGATCGCTGCATGCGGACTGTTAGGGCCAACGGACACGCCGTTCATCGTTATGCTTCCGTCGACGCGCCTATCATAGCCGACAATCGCCTTTGCCAGTTCGGATCGACCCGCACCCATAAGGCCGGCAATGCCGAGCACCTCGCCACGGCGGACCTTGAGGCTCACATCGGTGACCTGGTCGGTGGTCAGGCCCGTCACCTCAAGCAACGGTTTTCCCGATTGCCACGTCTCGCGTGTAAACAGATCGGCAATGTCGCGGCCGACCATGAGCTTGGCTATGGTCTGCTCGCTGGCACCGGCCGCGGGGGAATCATCGACCAGCCGGCCGTCCCGCAAAACGACAATGCGATCCGCAAGGTCGATGACCTCGTTCAGCCTGTGAGAGATGTAGACGATCGAAGTGCCCTCTTCGCGCAGCCGGCGAATTACTGAAAACAGACGGCGCGCTTCGTCGTCGGTCAGCGACGAGGTCGGCTCATCGAATGCGATCAGCCGGCCGCCGGCACGTATGGCGCGCATGATTTCGATCATCTGGCGCTGTGCCGGACCGAGTGTGCTGCAGAGTTGACGCGGCCGCATATCCTGCTGCATGCCGAAGGTCGCAAGCACCTTATCGGTCTGGTCCTCGAGCCTGTGCCAGTCGAGCAGGACGCCTGCCAGCCGCGGCAGTTCGCCGACGAAAATGTTCTCGGCCACGGTCAGGTTCGGAACGATCTCCGGCTCCTGATGGATGACGCGTATTCCGGCTCTGTGGCTGTCGCGCGGTTCGCTGAAAACGATCGGCGTGGAGCCATGCAGCACGATGCCGGTGTCCGGTGCGAACACGCCCTCGAGAATTCGCATCATTGTCGACTTGCCGGCGCCATTCTCGCCAACCAGGGCAAGCACCTCTCCTGGCCGAAAGGCAATCGAGACATTGTCGAGCGCCTGCACGACGCCGAAGCGCTTCGATATCCTATCGAGCGAGAAGAAATCCGATTGCATCAAAGCTCACTCCCGAGGATCGATCCCGTGTGCCTGCCGACGAACTGCCGGCCCAAAAAGCGTCATGCGCCTGCGGCGCATGACGCATATCTGGTTCAGTGGCAGAGCTTGGCTTTGTAGTCCGATGCAAAATTGTCGGCAGTGATGTATTCCGGATCGGTGAAGGATTGCACGGGTAGCTTGGTTCCATCCTTGATGGAGGCCAACAAGATCTTCACCGCCAGTGCGCCGTGATTTGCCGAATTGAGCCACATCGTACCACGGAATGCCGAAGGCTTTCCGGATCCGAAGGCGTCGCAGGCGCGGCTCCCGTCGATGCCAATGCCCATGCCCTGGTCTGCGGAATAGCCGGCATTCTCCAATGCTCGCGCACCACCCAGCACACCATCATCGTTGCATGAATAGAATATCCAGTTCGTGACGCTAGGATTGGCCGTCAGTGTGGTGGTCATCACGTCGATGGCGTTGACCATCGTGTTATCGTAGGGGACGCGAACAATGTTGCCCGGCTTGAAATCGGGCACCGCCTTCAAGAACGCCTCTTCCGCGCCCTTGTTGCGCTGCATGCAGGTATCAGCCTTGCGGTCCTCGATCGAGGCGATGCGCACCTCTTTGCCCGCCCAGCCATCAGCCTTGTAGAGCTTGGCAAGCTCTTCGCCCACCCGCGCACCGATGTTGTAGGCATTCATGCCGACATAGGGGACCTGGGTGCCATCCTGGTAGTAGATATCGTCGTCCACCGCCACCAAGGGAATTTTTGCGGCCTTTGCTTTCTCCGCGATGACCGGTCCCAGCGCCTTGTCGGGGACGACGATGGCGATTCCCTTCACACCGTCGCCGACCATCGTGTCGAAGGTGGTGATCGTCAAATTGGCGTCGAACTGGACGTCCTGCGACACCAAAGCGGCCCCCGCCGCCTCCGCCGCTTTCTTGGCGCCGCCGACTTCGGCGACGAACCATGGATGGTCTCCCATCTTGTTGATGTAGCCGATCTTGATATCGTCCGCGCTTGCTGCGCCACTCATCAATCCGGCAGCCAGTACCGCAAATGTCGCCAAAGCCTTTGTTGTGGTTTTCATGAAGATCCTCCCTGAGCTCAATGGTGGTTGCTAGTCGTGGTAGAGAACCGAGCGGCCACCATCGATGGTGATCGTCTCGGCATTTATGAACGGCGCTTCGTCCGAAGCGAGGAAAACCGCCGTCATTGCAACCTCGTCCGGCCGGCCAATTCGCTTGGGCGGATGGAGGTCGTGGGCTCGCCGCTTTTCCTCGGCGGGGTTCGGGAATGTGTTCCAGTAGGCTTCCGCGATCGGCGTCTCGATATAGCCGGGGGCGATCGCGTTCACCCGGATACCGCGCGCGGCATATTCGATGGCCAGCGAACGGGTCAGGCCCAAAAGTGCATGCTTGGCGACCGGATACGGGAATGTATGGGGAATGATCTGGAACGCGTGACAGCTCGCTATGTTGACGATAGACCCCGAGCCCTTCGCCAGCATCGTCGGCAAGACCGCCTTGGCGCAGAACCATGCGGCCTGGAGGTCGAGCTTGAGACAGCGGTCCCATTCCTCGTCCGGCATCGCCAGCGGTTCGTAGAAGACGTTGGCACCGGCATTGTTGACCAGAATGTCGACGCCACCATAGGTCGTGATCGTCCGGGAGACCATGTCCGCGACCGCGGATGCGCCGGTGACGTCCGTCTCGATGAACAGGGCGTCCGCGCCCTGGGCACGCAATTCGTCGGCGATCGCTTTTCCGCTTACCGCATTCAGTTCGGCAATGACGGTCTTTGCCTCCTGCATCGCAAAGGCGCGTGCAATGGCGGCACCGATGCCTTGGCCGGCGCCCGTGATGATTGCGATCTTTCCTTGCAGCCGTCCTGCCATTGCATTCACCAGTCCACCACGGTGCCGTCCGGCATGACGGCGTTGCGGGCATGCAGCACTTCCTGCTTGAAGGGGTGGCGCGCGATCACGTCCTCATTGACGGTGACGCCAAGGCCCGGCAGTTCGGGCAGATCCCAGCGGCCTGGTCTACGCTGAATTGGCCAGGTGACCACGTCGTCGTACCAGGCGACGGCACCGGACATCTCCTCCTGAATGACAACGTTTGGCGTCGATATGCCGAAATGAAGAGCAGCCACACCGGCGATCGGACCGAGCGGGTTGTGCGGCGCAAGGCCGATGCCTGCGGTTTCCGCCATGGCCGCGATCTTCTTTGTCTCGAGCAGACCGCCAGTGTGGCAAATATCAGGCTGGGCAATGTTGAAGGCGCGGGCTGCGATCGAGTGCGTGAATTCGCGGCGCCCGATCAGCCGCTCGCCGGACGCGATCGGCACGGCCGATCGCGCCGTAATATGCGCCAGTCCGGCAACATCTTCGGGTGGAACGGGCTCTTCCGCGAACATGATGCGGGCCGGCTCGATTGCTTTGAGGTAATCCATCGCCGCGTTAACAGATGCAGGGCGTCCGTGGAAATCGACCATGATGTCGATATCCGGGCCTACCGCCTCGCGAAGTGAGCCAACCATATTGGCAACGGAGTCGACTGCCTTGGCGGGCGATACGTAGTGGGTGTAGGGAATGCAGACGACCTTGACCGCATCGTAGCCTGCTTGCGTCACGGTGCGTCCGCGTTCCACGATCGCATCCGCGGATCCGGTCTCATAGACCGCCTTCATGTCCCCGAGGCCGAGATGCGTGTAGGTACGCAGATAGTTGCGAACCTGGCCGCCCAAAAGGCGCCAGACGGGGACGCTCAATGACTTGCCCAGGATGTCCCAGAGCGCGATCTCGATGCCGCTGACAGCGGACATTCCCTCAACGCCGAGACGCCAAAAGCCGTGCCGCGTAAGTATCTGGTAGCACTGCTCCACATTGCGCGGATCTTGCCCGATGAGCAGGGCTTCAAGATCCTGAAGCGCCCCAACGACGGCTCGGGTCTTCCATTCCAGCGTTGCCTCACCCCAGCCAAACAGGCCGGGCTCGTCGGTTTCGACGCGAACGAAGACCCAGTTGCGCATTTCCGCATTGCAGACGCGCGCCTTGATGGCCGTGATTTTCATTGGTCCTCCCAGACCTGCCGTCTTTTTTCGAGGCAATATGTATGACTTATTACCGATAATATGGACAAGTCAAGCGCAACATCGATGTGGACCAGCGCCGTCAAGGAACTGGTCCTCAGGAGGATCCGAGCAATTTTCGATCAATCCTTGTCCGCCGATGGAAGGGCTGTCAGCCGCCGATCCACGAATATCGCGGGAAAGGCGTGGCTAAATCACCGCGCAGACCGTTTTCGTCTCGAGATAGTTCTCCAGGCCCGGTGCGCCGTTCTCATAGCCCCAACCGGATTGCTTGTGGCCGCCCTTCGGCAATTCCGGCGAGAAGTAGGAATGGCAATTGATCCAGACGGTGCCCGACCGGACACGTGCGGCAAGGCGATGCGCAGTGGAAAGGTCGCGGGTCCAGACGCTTGCGGCGAGGCCGTAGGGCGAGTCGTTCGCATGGCTTACCGCCTCCGCGACATCGTCGAACGGTGTCACGGCAACGACCGGGCCGAAGATTTCCTCGCGCATCATGCGCATGTCCGGGCGTACGCCGGTAACCACGGTCGGCTCGAAGAAGTTCTCGAAGCGCCGGCCGCCGGCGATGATCTCGGCGCCGCTGGAAGCACCATCGCCGACATAGAAGGCGACGCGCGCAGCCTGGGTTCCGTTAACCAGCGGACCAAGGTCGGTATCCGGGTCAAGCCCGTGTCCGAGACGCAGCTTTCGCGCCTCTTCCGCCAGACCCTCCACCAGACGGTCGTAGATCGAGCGATGCGCATAGACACGCGAGCCGGCGACGCACACCTGGCCGGCATTGGCGAAGATCCCCCGGGCCACTCCGGGGATTGCGAGCCCCATGTCCGCATCGGGCATGATGATGGCCGGCGACTTGCCGCCCAGCTCGAGCGTCAGCTTCTTCAGATTGCCGCACGCTGCGGAGACGATCATCTTTCCGACTTCCGTCGAGCCGGTGAAGGCGACCTTATCGACATCGGAATCTGCAGCCAATGCTGCGCCCACAGTTTCACCGAGACCGGTCACGATATTGACGACGCCGTCCGGCAAGCCGGCTTCGATCATCAGTTCGCCGAGCCTGAGCGCGGTGAGCGACGTTTCCTCAGCCGGCTTGAGCACGATCGTACAGCCGGCGGCAAGCGCCGGGGCGAGCTTCATCGAGGCCATGAGCAGCGGCGAATTCCATGGCGTTATGGCTGCCACGACACCGATCGGCTCGCGCACCGTATAGGCGAAAATCTTGCTGCCCGCCGGTTGGTAGCTGATGGAGGTGGGGATGGTCGTGCCGAGGATTTTCGTGGCAAAACCGGCAAAATAGCGGAACTGCTCGGCCGAGGCGGGAATCTCGGCGAAGCGCGAGGTCTTCAGCGACTTTCCCTGGTCAAGCGTCTCGAGTTCTGCAAGCTCATCGGCATGGCGCTCAATCAGGTCAGCGATGCGCCATAGCAGGTTGCCGCGTGCCGACGGTGTCATGTCGCGCCAGCTCTCGCCTTCGAAAGCAGCACGCGCCGCAGCAACGGCGCGCCCGGCGTCATCGGCTGTGCCTCGCGCCAGCAGCGCGAGCGTGTCGCCATTCGCAGGATCGGTCGCGGGCAAGGTTGCGCCATCGCTGGCGTCGCGCCAGCCGCCGCCGATCAGGTGCCGCATTCTGGGTTTGGCCAGGAACGCCTTGACGCCTGCATGCCTGGCTTTACAGTTTCGAATGATGACCGTCATGTCCGTATCCCGCAAGCGAGCGCCTCGACCGCGGCGAGAGCACCGCGGATGATGGAATGATAGCCGGTACAGCGGCAGATATTGCCTTCGAGCGCAGCGCGGATCTGAGACTCGTCGGGAGCCGGATTCTCCAGCAGCAGGGCGGTCAGCGCAACAGTGATGCCGGGTGCGCAGTAGCCGCACTGGAAGGCGTTTTCGGCCGCCAGAGCCTCGCGCAGGACAATGGCTTCGGGAACGTCGTCGAAACCTTCCGGGGTGATGATGGTGGCCCCGTCGAGCTGCCACGACATGAGCAGACAACTATTGATCGCGCGACCGTCCATCAGCACGAAGCAAGCGCCGCAGCGGCCGATGCCGCAAGCCACCTTGGCGGCAGTCATGCCGAAATGGTCGCGCAGCAGGTCGATCAGGCGTAACTCGGCAGGCACGGCCAGCGCCCGGCGGCAGCCGTTGAGGTTAAAGGTAATCTCGATCTCGGCGCTCACGCTGCACTCCTCTGCAGGGCGTCGAGTACCCATTCAGGATCGACCGGGATGCGCTCGGGCCAAGCCCCTGTGGCGTCCGCAATCGCGTTGACGATGGCTGGCGTCACGGCGCCAATGCCAAGCTCACCAACTCCGCGCGGACCGAACGGGTCGTCCTCGTCCAGATCCTCCAACGCGAAGGTCGCGAGGCTTTCCGGCGTGTCGGCAATGCCTGGCAGCATGTAGAAATCGAGGTTGCCGGCAAGATACCGGCCATCCCGCATCGCCGCGTCCTCAGTGAGGGTGAAGCCCAGCCCCTGGACGCCGCCGCCTTCGATCTGGCCAAGATAGGCGGCAGCATCGAGCATCGGTCCGGCCGCGGTGTGCTGATGGAGCTCGAGCACGCGTACCTGCCCGGTGATGCGGCTCACGGCAACGCGCGCCAGTGTCGCGCCGAAGGCGAAGATCAGGCGTGCATTGCCTTCCAGATAGTCCGATTTCGGAAACTCGAAGCTGACGGCAGCAACTGGCAGCCGGTCCGGAGGCAACGCCTCGGCAAGCTCGGCGAAACTCATGAGCAGTGAGCCACTGTTGGAATGTCGCTCGACGATGCCGCCGGGCGCCAGCGCCAGCTTCCCGGCTTCGCGGCAAAGCACCTGGCCCGCTGCGGCCAGCAGGTCGCGCGTAAAAGATGGTGCGGCGACTGCCGCGACGCGCCAGACTACGTGAGTGCCGCGCGAGGCGGTAGAGGAACCGGATTCGGGCGTCGCCGCCGTATCGCCGGTGACCGGCCGGACATCGTCACGGCCGCAGCCGAGCGCTCCGGCGACCGCGGCTTTTACCGAGGTGAGCAGGCCCTGTCCCATCTCGTCCAGGCCGTAGAGTGCTTCGATCACGCCATCCGGAGCCAGGCGCAACGCGCCTCCGGCCGGGTCCGGCGGCAGCGTGCCGAGTCCGTTGCCTTGATAGTTCATCGCCATGCCGACGCCGATCGTCTCATAGCCGTCGAACGACGGGCCGCGCGGCTTGGCCCAGATCGGGTCAGCAGCGGCGGCTTGCAGCATCTCGGCCAGACGTTCGGACGGCGCGACCTGCTGGCCGAGATGGCCTCGCGTGCTAGGCTCGCGCAAATTGCGGCGCCGTATCTCGATAATGTCGATGCCGGCGGCTTCGGCCAGACGGTCCAGCTGGCACTCTACCGCGAAGGCCATCTGGTTGGCACCGAAGCCACGAAACGCGCCGCAGACGCCGTTATTGGTGTAGGCGAGCCTGCCCGAGCTGAGGACGTTGGGAACGACATATGGCCCGCAGGCGTGTTCGAGCGCCGTCTCAAGCACGCCCGGGCCGAGCGACGCATAGGCGCCGGCATCCGCGATCACATCCACCTGCTGGGCGAGCAGACGACCCTCGGCGTCGCAGGCGGTGCGCATATGGATACACATCGCATTGCGCTTGGTACCCGCGATGACAGATTCCGCCCGGTCGAGATGCAGCCGCACGGCGCGTCCGGTCTTCAGCGCCAGCAGGGCCAGGGCCGGCTGCACGGTCAGCTCGTCCTTGCCGCCGAAAGCGCCGCCAGTCGGGCTGGTGACCACCCGTATCTGCTCTTGCGGCATGCCGAGGATGCGCGAGAGCTGCATGCTGTCGCGGCGGCCATGCTGCCCACCGGCAAAGACGTTCAGGGTACCATCCGTACCGACGAAAGCGTAGCCGCCCTCCGTCTCCATAAAGCCCTGCATCTGGCTCGGCGTTTCGTAGACAGCCTCGACGATATGAGCCGCCTTGGCAAAAGCCGTGGCGGCATCGCCACGCGTGAACTCGAAGCTGCACTGCAGATTGCCTGAGACATGGACCGGCTCCGCTCCAGCGGCGAGTGCCTGTTGGGGATCGCTCACAATTGGCAGCGGCTCGTATTCGACCCTGATGAGAGCAAGCGCGCGTTCGGCCGTCTTCGTGTCAACAGCGGCGACGGCAGCAACAGCGTCGCCGATATAGCGCACCTTGTCGAAGCACAGTGCAGGCTGATCCTGCACGACAATGCCGAAGGCATTGCTGCCGGCGATGTCGCGGTGCGTTACAACCGCCGCGACGCCGGGCAGCGCCTCGGCCGCGCTCGTATCGATGGAAACGATCTTTGCATGGGGGACGCCGGCACGCCGAATGCGCCCGACCAGCATGCCGGGCTCGCGATGGTCGGTCAGGTATTCGAGCCTGCCTGCGATTTTCGGCGCACCGTCCGGCCGCTGGTGCCAGCTTGCACCGATCTCCGATCGGGACACGAGAATTTCGGCAGGTGGGTTTCCGGACGGTACGGTCCGCCGGCGCGGCGAATGTGCTCCTTGGGACAACTTTCCGCCGAGCCCGAAGACCAGCGCATTCGCCACGACACTGCGCCGATAGCGGTCGGACCGCCATGCATCATCGATCGCCGGCGTCTCTTCCAGAATTGCGGCGTGCAGCTCGGCCCAATCGATCTCCCGCAGGTGCCGGCCGACAAGCAGCGCTTCAGCGCGGTCGAGACGGGCCGCTTGCCCGCCGCCGCTGGCCGCGAGCCGCGCGACGATGATGCGATCATGCGCTGTCTCGACCAGCCCGGCGACACCGGCCACGCTTGGGGTGAATGCGGCGCGCAGGCCGACTTTGCGATGGGTCCAGCGAGCGGCAGTTGGTTGCGGTCGAACAATCACCGCCTTGATGAGGCCCGCGGACGGCGCGGCGGCCAGCCATTGCGCGAGCGACACGACGGCGTGCCCGGCCGGTGAGACGATCTCCAGCTTCGCGTCGGTCGCGAGCAGGGCCGGCAGAAGGCAACCCATGCGCCCGGCGACGTTGCCGCCCAGCGTTCCGAGATTGCGGACGGCAGGTCCCGCCGTGGCGCGGACGGCGGCTGCGAGCAGAGGCAAATTCTCGCCTATTGCCCGGTCACGCTCCAAGGCACCCAGGGTCGTCAGTGCGCCGATGCGAAACCCATCGGCGGCCGGTTGGATGCCCTTCAGGCCGGCGATACGGCCGATGTCGATGAGGCACCCCGGCTTTGGCAGGCCTTTCGCCCAGCCGAGCTGCAGCGCCGTGCCTCCGGCGACCAGTTGCGATGCGCCCTCGCCTGCCAACGACAGCGCCTCGGCAACGGAGGCCGGGCGAAGTACCTGGAGATCCGGTCCGGTCATGTGGCTACCGCGGTCGTGCCGAAACGAATGCCTTTTTCCTTCAGCCAGCGGCGGTAGGCGATGGAGGAACCGTCGGCGCGTGTCGGGATTTCCATCCGCGGCTCGAGCGGAAGGCGCAGCGGCCGCTGGTTCTCCACGATGATCCGGTCTTGCAGGAAGATGACCTGTTCGAAGTTGAGCAACGCCGTCTGCGTCGAAGCGGAATCGACAAGGTACATGACCGGCTGGGCGCGGCAGAGATCTTCCTCGATGGGCTGGATGAACAGCGCGATCGCATCGAGCCGACCGGGCGCTCCGGGGCATACACGGTATAGCATCACAACGAATGGGCTCGGCACACGATAGGTCAGATGCACAAACGCGCCGGAGCTTTCCGTTGCGGCAATGCGCGGCTGGAAGAACGTGCAGTTGGTCGCCCAGACCTCGTCCACCTCGCGACGTATCTCGCTCAGATAGGCAGGCACTTCCGTGTGCGGCTCCGAACCGAGAATGTCGGTATGCACGAAGGGGAAATGCGCCATGTCGAGGAAATTCTCTACGACACGCAAACCCGAAGCCCGCATCGTCACCCAGCCGCAGGGCACGTAGCGGCGGTCGGGTTCCGATGCCTCGGCGATCTCGAAGATTTCCTTTCCGGGCTGGCCCAGCGTCGTCCAGACGCAGCCGTAGCGCTGCCGGACGGGCAGCGCGGGGCCGCGGTTGCCGTCGTCCAGGATCTCCCGAACCGTGATTGCACCCGTGATGTCACGGACCAGTTCGATGTCCTGGCCGAGCAGCCGCGTGCGGCTCGGCGCGCCATCTAGATCGGCGACCGTCTCCACCGCGTACCAATCGTCCAGTGCCGCCCTGTCCGTCGTCTTCATCACCGAGGCCCGCCCTATTGGGTCCATTGCAGGCTGCCGCCGGAATTCTCGGCAAGGAAAGCGGCGCGCCGGGCGAACAGGCCAGGCGCGACGCGATGGATTTCGGCGATGATCTCGCGCAGGTCGCCGGTGCGCAACGCGCCGTCCTCGGCCAGGATTTCGCCATCGACCATAGTCAAAGACACGTCGCTGCCGCGCACGGCGTGGACAAGATTGTGATGGAAGTTGAAATAAGGTCCGTCGCGGAAGACCGGCGTCATGCGCGGCGTATCGGTGCGGACCGCGATGATGTCGGCGCGCTTGCCGACTTCGATCGAGCCGATCTCGTGGTCGAGCCCGATCGCCCTGGCGCCGAGGATGGTGGCCATCCGCAGCACCTGCCAGCTATCCATGGCGGCGGCGTCGAGGTCCTTCAGCTTGCCCAGCAGCGAAGTCACCTTCATCTCTTCGAACATGTCGAAATTGTTGTTCTCCTTCTCGCCGTCGGTGCCGATCCCGACAGGCACGCCGGCCTTCAGCATCTCGGCCACCAGCGCGATGCCGCTTGCCAGCTTCATGTTGGAAACAGGATTGTGGGCCACCGAAACGCGGCGCTTGGAAATAAGCTCGATCTCTTCTCGATCGAGCCAGACGGCGTGGGCGATCATGGCGCGCGGCGTTTCGAAGAAGCCAAGGTCGTCCAGCGCGAACATCGGGCGTTTGCCGTAGCGCCGCTTAAATTCCGCGATCTCGATCTCGGCCTCGCTGCAATGGGTGTGGAAGCCGGTGTCGTGTTTCCTTGCGAGTTCTATCGCCCGACGCTGGCCGGCTTCGTCGGCATAAAACAGATGCTCCAGCCCGACCCACACATTGATGCGGCCGCCCGCCTTGCGATGCCAGCCCTCGATCATCGCCTCGTTCATGTCGAGCGTGTCGAAGTAGTTGTAGTCGGGATGCTCGCCGACGTAAGGCACGGCGACCAAGCGGTTGCCGATCGCCTCGGCCGCCCGGGCGCTGCCTTTCATGAACCGCCACATGTCGACGACGGTGGTCGTGCCGCCGAGCACGGATTCCGCGTAGCAGAGCCACGATGCCGCCTCGGCCTCGTGCGGCTGCAGCACGCGATGCATCGGATTGATATGGAGCGTCAGCCAGTCCCAGACCGGCAGGTGCTCCGCCGTGCCGCGCAGAAAACCGGAATGCGCATGCGCATTGACCAGCCCGGGCAAAAGCACCGCATTGTCGAGCTTCTTCACGGCCACGGCCGGATACGCAGCGCGCAATGCTGCGAGTGCGCTGACCGCGGCGATACGACCATCTTCGACCAGCACGGCGCCGGCAGGCAACACGTGGTTATCTTCATCCATGGTGAGCAGCGTGTCGGCAGCAAGGATGAGGCTTCGCGTCATCGCGGGTACTCCGTGTGCGTTCCGTCGGTCATGACATCCTCAAGCTGCCGCCGCGAGCAGGAAATCGGCGGCGCGCTCGCCGATCATCGTGGCGGGCGCGTGGGTGTTGCAGGTCGGGATCGTCGGGATCACCGAGGCATCGGCGACATGCAGGCCGTCCAGCCCGTGCACGGCGAGACGGCTGTCTACGACGGCCATCGCGTCCTCGCCCATCTTGGCGGTTCCGCAGACGTGGAAGAAAGTCGAGCACGCATCGCGGATGAAGTCGATGGTCTCGGTGCGGGTCAGTCGGCGGTCGGGTGCGGCAAAGCTGGCGAAGAGACCGGCGTTCGCTTTTGCAGCCGCCATCTCCATCACCATCTCGACTGCGGTGACCATGGCGTCGAGGTCTTCCGGTTCCGCCAGAAAGTTCGGCTGGATTTCGAGCGGCCCGCCGGGCTTGCCGTCGAGCAGCTTCAGCTGCCCGACGCTCTTCGAGCGCATCAGACCCGCACCGAAGGAAAAGACATCGCCGGATACATCGTAGCGCGCGCGGATCGCAGGTTCGGCGCTGTTGCCCTGGACCGGAAAGGCGTGCAGGTCGGGCTGCGGCAGGTCCGGACGCGACTTCCAGTTGACCATCGAGCCACCGCCATTGCCCACCACGGGTCCGATCGGCCGTTTCGCGCGGAAGACGCACGCCTGCGCCAGCGGATGGTCCTGAAGGTTCCGGCCGACACCCGGCAGGGCGCAAACGACCGCAATGCCAAGGCGCTTCAGTTCGACCGGATCGCCGATGCCCGACAGCATCAGCAGGCGTGGCGTGTCGATGGCCCCGGCCGCGAGCACGATGCTCTCTTGCGCGCGTGTTTCGCCGATTTCGCCGCCGACGAGGTGCTTGACCGCGACGCATCGGCTGCCTTCGACCGTCAGGCCGATGGCCGCGGATCTGGTCAGCACCGTCAGCATCGGGTGATCCAGGATCGGCACGAGATAGCCCGTCGCCGAACTCCAGCGCTTGCCGTCGAAGATGTTGAAATTCGCGGCCGCCGTCCCCTCGTTGCTGGAGCCGTTGGGATCGTCGATTACGGGGATGCCGATCTCGGCCGCGCCATCGATCAGCGCCTGCGCGACCGGGCACAGTGCCGCCGGCCGCTCGATACGGAGCGGACCGCCCGCTCCGCGAAACTCGCTTGCACCGTCGCGCCAGTCCTCGCAACGCCGGAAATAGGGCAGCACGTCGGCGAAGCTCCAGCCCTTGGCGCCGCCAGCCTCCCAGGCATCGTAATCATGCGGATGGCCGCGATACCACATCATCGCGTTGATAGCGCTTGAGCCGCCCAGCAGGCGACCACGCGGGATGCCGATGGTACGGCCGTTCACGCGCGGTGTCGGAGCATAGTCATAGCCCCAGTCATAGGTGCCGCGGCCAAGCGGCACCCATTTGCCGGGGTCCTCGATCTCTTCGATCCCAAGACCCGTCGGGCCGGCTTCGATCAGGAGCACGTCGGCGCCGGCATCGACCAGCCGCCGCGTCACCGCACAGCCACCGGAACCCGAGCCAACCACCACGTAGTCGTAGCTGGGTTTCAGCGCGCGTCGGGGGACGACAGGTCCGAGGATGCCCATGATCTCGTCAGTTGTGCTCGCTCGGGCCCATGATGACGATGCCTTCGCTCGCCTCGACGTGGCGGACGAAGATATACTTGTCCTCGCGGCCGTCGCTGTGTTTGCGCTTGATGTCCGGCTGGACCGTTCCCGAGACCTTGGCGACCACTATATAGGGTGCCTCCATCGCGAGCCCCCATGCGCAATGCGCGTCGAACTCGTCCACCGTGCGCACTGTATGGGCGTTCTCGACGCCGGCGCCGCGCGCGATCGCGGCAAGGTCGACGCGGCCCAGCGCCGTATGCGTCGGCGGGCCGCCGATCGACTGGTAGCACTCATTGTCCCAGACCACGATGAAGAGGTTCTTCGGTTGTTCGTTTCCGAGCGTGGCCAGGATGCCCAGATTGAAGAGCAGGCCGCCATCCGTATCGAGCGAAACGACGCGGCGGTGCGGCAACCCGGCGGCGAGCCCGAAGGCCTGCGGCGTGACGCAGCCGAGTTGCTGCTGGAACAGGCTCGCCTCGCGCATATGCGGCGCGGCGTTGTACCACTCATCGACGCTGCCGCCGAGCGAAAGGATCACCAGCTCATCCTTCAGCCGCGCGGCAAGCGCCTTCATGCAGTCAAAGCGTTTCATCGCACCACCTCGCCGCCAAGCGCCACGGCCGAATGGTAGTAGGACGCATAGGACCAGGAATAGGCGTCGACGATGGCGCGCTCGATCCTCGCCTCCTCGGTGACGATCCGGTACGGCACGCGCAGCGCGTTCAGCACCGGCTCCATGGTGATGCCATGCGGGATTGCCCACCAGTTGTTCTCGCCAAGCTCGCCGCGGTAGCTCATCAGCATCACGACCGGGATACCGGCTCCGAGGCCCATGCGGGCCAGCGGCTCGACCGAGGCGCGCAAGCCGGAGTTTTCCATGACCAGCGCCGCGCGCTTGCCCGACAGGAAGACCCCACCGCAGATCGCTGCGCCCTCGCCCTCGTTGGTGACGTGGATCGTGCGGATATCCGGATCGGCATCAAGGGCCGGGTAGAGTTCCTTGAACAGCGAATCGGGCAGATAGCAGACGATGCTCACCCCTGCCCGTTTCAGCCCTCGAATGACCGCGTCGACCGCACTCTGCTTCATGACATCCCCTTCGGCCGGGAAGTCTCGCAAAGCTCAGTTGTTCGAGATAGAGACAAATTTCTCTCTTTATCGATGCGCAAAATGCAACAACTAATCATGCAGCGCCTTGACCATGCGGGCCAGCAGCGCCGCGAATGCGGAGGCCGCATCCGACATTTCGCGTTCCAGTCGGGCGAGCAGCATCAGCCGGTGCGGGTTCATGCGCGAATCGCGCAACGGCACGAAAACGAGCGATCCGTCAGCCACTTCCGGTTCGATGCCGAGCTTGGTGCGAAGCACCACGCCGAGGTTGAGGCGCACCATTTCGGTCATCAGTCCGATCGAGTTGGTCCGTGACCGTCGCGTGAGGTCGATCATGGAGCGCCCGATCGCATCGTCGATCGAAATGCCCAAAGCAAGGCTGTTGTCCGAGACGATGACCTGTTCGCCGGCAAGATCGAACAGCTTCACTTCCTTGCGGCCGGCAAGGCGGCTGTCCGGATGAGCGACGACGCCCAGCGGCAGAGGCGTGCTCGCGATCTTGCGCACGTTGCGCGGCACGCGCACGTCGAAAGCAAGCGCCAGATCGCATTCGCCGTCGGCAACCGCATCGCAGGCGCGCTGCGACCCGGCGACATGCACATCGACCGATATCTGCGGGTGGCGCTTCCAGAATTCCTTCAGCGCGTTCGGCACCAGCCCGCGCGCCGCGCTCTCCACGATCGCCACGGACAACGAGCCGCGGTTGAGGCCACTGAGATCGTTGATCTCGGACGAGGCGCGCGCCAACTCGGTGATGCTCTGACGCGCGTGGTAGAGGAGAAGCTCGCCTGCGCTGGTCAGTTTCAGTCGCTGGCGCACACGCTCGAAGAGCGGCGTGCCCAGTTCGTCCTCCAGGCCCTTGATGACGCGGCTGATGGAGGATGGCGCCACGTTGAGCGCCTGCGCGGTCTGGCGAACCGAGCCCAGCCGCGCGACCATTTGGAAATAATGGATGCGCGGTGAGACCAGCCCAAGTCGGAAGGGATCCACTCAGGCGGCCTCGAAGGCGGGGACGATCTCCATTTCCGGCACCAGCACGAGACCTTTGTCGGTGATGCGGATTTCGGGGATGACCGAGAGCGGGATGAGGTTGAAGCCCATATAGGGAATGCAGCAGCCGGCCGCCTCCCATTCCCGTTTGAGGATCTTCACCTCCTCCGCGACCTCGGTGACGCGCTTGTCGGACAAAAGGCCGGCGATCGGCAGTTCAACCATGGCAGTCACTTTACCGTCGACGACGACACAGACGCCGCCTTGCGTTTCCTCGATCGCCCGCAGCGCCACCTGCATGTCGGCCTCGTTGACGCCTGCGATGATGATGTTGTGGCTGTCGTGGCCGACGACGATGCGACGGCGCCGCGTTTCAGCGTGAAATTGCTGAGCAGCCCGTAGGCGACGTTGCCGTCCGACTTGCCATGGCGCTCGACCACAGTGACGAAGCACAGGCCGTGGCGGTCGAAATGGTTCTGCCAGTCGTTGGCCGGATCGAGCGTGATCTTCTGGTGGCCGAGCGTGATCCCCGGCAGTTCGGTGCGGATGGTATGCGCCACCACCTTGCCGGTTGGCAGGTCCGGCGTCAGCTTGATCTGCTTCGGCAGCTTCACTGTGTAGTAGGCCGCGTCCGGATAGCGGTAGCGAGTCGAGAGGGCCTGGTCGAGCAGCGGCGTGATCTTGCCATCATCGACGACGAGTTCGCCGCCATACCACGTGCTGACGGGATCGAAGCCGTCGTCGAGCAGCACCAGGTCGGCACGGCGGCCACCACCGAGGCCTCCGATTTCGCCTTCCATGCCAAAGCGCGTCGCGCCATGCAGCGAGCCCATCGACCAGGCCTGCTCCGGCGTCATGCCGGCCTTCATCGCCTCGCGCGTCACCCAGTCCAGGCCGAAGAGCATCAGGTCGTCAGCATCGCGGTCGTCGGTGCAGACCGCGATGCGCTTGTGCGAGGCTCCGAGTTCCGTGATCGTCTTGATCGCTGCGGGCAGGCTGTGCCACGGCGTCGTCGGCGGACCGCCGCGTAGGAACAGCCAGATGCCGGCTTCGAGCATGTCGTCGGCGATCTCGCGGTCGATCGCCTCATGGGTATCGGTGACGCCGGACGCCGCATAGGCCGACACGAATTCGCGTCCATAGACGTGGCCCGACACCGGGCGGCCGCGTTTCAGCGCCGCAGCGAGGATGGCATGGCTGCGTTCATCGCCCATAGCCACTGGCACGAAATCCATCTTCTCGCCGAGCGCCACGGCTTCCGGCCATTTGTCGAATAATGCGCCGATCTTCTCGGCTGTCAGGTCGCCACCGGCCGTTTCCAGCAACGGCGAAGTTGCCGGGACGGTGCTCGGAACCGTCAGGAAGATGGACAACGGCGCCAGGCGCGCGTCCTCCAGCATCGCCTCGATGCCAGCAACGTCCATGACGTTGCCGATCTCGTGGCTGTCGCAGAAGAGGGTCGTGGTGCCGTTGAGCAGCGCCGCCTCGGCATAGGCGCAGGCCGTCACCATCGAGGATTCGATGTGGATGTGCGGATCGACCAGGCCAGGCGCGACGATGCCGCCCCTGGCGTCATATATCCTCGCGCTGCCGCCCTTATAGGTGCCGGCCGGCTTCACAGCGGCGATCCGCCCTCCCGACAACCAGATCTCGCGGCCTGGAAGCACGCGCTCCGAATAGGTCGACAACACGCGTGCGCCGGCAATGACCAGATCGGGATCGGCTCGCCCGGAAGCGACGCCAGCCAGTCGCCGGGTCATGGACGAGAGCGGCTGGACGGAAAAGCGCGTGAGAAAGGTCATTTTGCTGCCAGCCTCGTTCTCCTTGAATGTTGGGCGTCAATGGTAGTCGGGGATGCCCGGCATGGTCATGAAGCCGGGAAGCGCGCGGAAGCGACGCGCCCAGCGGCGCAGCGCCGGATACTCGTCATGGTCGACGCCGAAATCGCGGCTCAGCGCAAAAGCCGGAAAAAGTGCGATGTCGGCGATAGTCGGGCGGCCCGCAGCGAACCATTCTTTCTTCTCGAAACCCCGCGCGGTCATATGGTCGTCCATGGCGCGGAGCGCGTGCGCGGCACCGGCACGCAGCGCAGCCTCGTCGCCGGCGGCACCGAACATGGCATGGCGGCGCGCGGCGCCGGCAACGCCGAGACCGCCGGCCGCAAAGAAAAGCCACTGCATCACCTTGGCGAAATCCGCACCATCCGCCGGCAGCCATGCACCCGTTGAATCGTGGCTGCGCGCCAGATGGGCGATGATGGACTCGGCGCCGAACATCGTTACCTCGTCGTCGCGGAGAATGGGCAGGCTGCCCGTCGGGTTCATGGCCAGGAATGGCGGCGTCTTCTGCTCCGCCCCCGGAAATGCATCGACTGCAACGGTCTGCCATTCCAGGCCGAGCATGGAAAGCGCCAGCCGCACCTTGTAGCAGTTTTCGTCCAGCTCGTAGTTGTAGAGCGTGATCCTCGCCATCATGCGGCCCGCGTCGTCGAGGTCGCGCCGGTACGCCCGGTCTCGAGATGATGACGCAGCTCGCTCGTCCAAGCGAAGAAATGCTCCTGCCCCTTGCCGGCATACTTGGCTGCCGGTCCGTCAATCACGACGTGCAGGGCCGATCGTTTGCCGGTTAGTTCCTGCAGGCCAAGAAGCAGCGTGTCTTCGCCGACCGTCAGGCTGAACAGCATCCCGCTCAGCGCCTTCAGATCAGCCACCCCGGATCCGCCGGAGAAGGGCGTAGGCGGCATGGCCTTCACGACATCGATCACCATCCCGGCGGGACTGTCGAGATACAGGCTGCGGACCGGCACCACCTCCTCTGGCAAGGCAGGCAGTTCGGGCAATGCTGCTGCCGGGTCCAGCGCCGTCCAGATCATGCCAGCCGCCTCGGCCGAGCTATAGGCAGACACGGTAATGGACGCCGGCACCCTGAGATCGGGGTGGGCCGGAATGAATCGGCACTGGCCGGCCGCATCGTACTGCCAGCCGTGATAAAGACAGGCGATATGATCGCCGCGGACAAAACCGAAGCTCAGCTTCATACCGCGATGCGGGCAGCGATCCTCCCACACATGCGCTTCGCCGCTGTTGTCGCGCCACACCACCAGTTCGTTTCCACAAAGGCGGGTCCCGGCCGAACTGCCCGGTTCGATCGACCCCGACAGCGCCACTGGGTGCCATCCAGCCTGTATCGTCATTCTGCGTCTTCCTCTCTGGAATATCCCCGAATTTCGGCCCGTTCGCAGTCCATCACCAGACAGTCGATTGGTCCCAGGCTACATGCCATCTCGAAGGCATCGATGAGATCGGGCTGGCCCGAAACCTGGACGACAAAAAAATCGTCCGCGGCTTCGTGCACCAGCAGATCGAGATTGAGCCGAGCGGCACGCCTGTCGGCGAACTCGCTAAAGCTCGACGACACCAGTTGGCCGACGAAGCGCAGGCGCGTTGTTTGAGGCGGAGGCGCAAGGTTCTGCGCTTCCAGTAGGTGCTTCATGCCTATATTTCTCCCGGCCTGCACATTTTTTAAGCAGTTTTCGATTGTGTCTAGTTAGGCATCATTTTTTGGCTTGTGCAAGCCCCGTTTCCCTGACATCTGTTGCGTATCAGGTGATCGGACAGTTGGAAAAAGCCGCGATTATCGAACAACTTGGCAGCCGTCCGTCGCCCAAGAAAACCAGGTACGGCTTGGGATTGCCGGTCCGGGCGGGTGAGCGTCGATGTCGTTGTCAAGTTTTATTCAGCTTATACCCAAGGTCGAGTTGCACTTGCACCTCGAGGGTGCCGTCTCCACAGAGACATTCGCCGAGCTGGCGGCGCTGAACGCGGTGTCGCTGCCGGACGGCAGACCGACATCGGAGCTCTACAACTACGGCAACCTGCTGGATTTCCTGAAGATTTACGATCTGGTTTGCGCCTCGATCAGGACTGCGGACGATTTCTCTCGCATCACCTTCGAGGCACTGGAGCGCTGCGCGAAGGCGGGTGCGCGCTACGTCGAACTGTTCTTCAGCCCGCATGCGCATCTGGCTCATGGCGTGGCCTATTCGACAATGCTCGAAGGCATCCTCGACGGCTTTCACCGTGCGAAGGAGCGCTATGGCCTCGTAGCGAAGCTGATACCGGCGCATGCGAAGCCGCTCGGCGCGGCAGGTGGCGAGCGCTTCCTGGACATGGTTCTGGCCGAGCGCCCGGCTGAGGTGATCGGCATCGGCTTCGATTACGACGAACGCCCGAACCCACCGCCGATGTTCGCGCGCATAGTGGAGCGGGCGCGGGCGGCCGGGCTCAATGTCACCAACCATGCGGGCGAGGACGGCCCGGCGGGCTACGTGCGCGATACCATCGACATCCTCGGCCTGAGACGGGTCGACCACGGCTACCACGTGGTCGACGACCCGACACTGATGGAGCAGTGCAGGGAGATGGGCATCGTCTTCACCTGCTGTCCGAGCACGACGCTGGCCACCACTGTCTGGCGCGACCTCTCCGCGCCCGACCATGCGATCCGCCGCATGATCGAGGCCGGGCTTACCGTGACGATCCACTCCGACGATCCGCCCATGTTCGGCACGACGCTCGACCGCGAATACGCGCTGATCGTCGAAAATTTTGCGCTCGGGCCGCCGGCACTGAAGCAGATCGCGCTGGCTGGCCTGTCCGCCGCATGGCTCGACGACGACATCAAGCAGGCATGGCTGGCTGACTGGTCGGCAGAAATCGACCGCTTCATGGAAACCGAACTGTCTCTCCCGAACTGAACACAACACGGAACAAAGGACCGAAGCATGATCGACCTGCGCAATCTCTCCCGCCGAGGCTTCCTGAACATGGGCGCCGCAGCCGGCGCCTCGCTGCTCCTGCCGAAATCCGGCCTTATCACGCCTGCGCATGCACAAACGCCGCTCGCCGCCGTAGCCGAGGAAAACGCGGTCATCGCCTTCGGCCACACCGGTCCGGTGACCGATGAAGGCTGGACCTGGAGCCACGACCAGGGCATGAAGGCCGTGCAGGAAGCGTTCCCGAAGCTGAAGACGCTGTTCGTCGAAAGTATCCCCTATTCGGCCGACGCGACCCGCACCTTCCGCCAGTTCGTCTCGGAAGGTGCCAATATGGTGTTTGCCACCTCCAACTATGGCGACTTCCTCTACGACGTGGCCAAGCGTTCGCCGGACGTCGCCTTCTATGAATGCGATGGCCGCAACCCGCTCGAAAATCTCTCGACCTATTACCTCGCCCACTGGTACCCGACCTACGTCACCGGTGTCGCCGCGGGCCTGATGAGCAAGAGCGGCAAGCTCGGCTACGTCGCCTCCTTCCCGGTTCCGTCGGTCTTTTCCGGCACCAACGCCTTCCTGATGGGCGCCCGTTCGGTCAATCCCAACGCTACGATGCAGACCATCGTCATCAACTCGTGGTTCGATCCGCAGGCTGCCACCCAGGCCGGCACCGCGCTAATCGACAACGGCGCCGACCTTCTGTTCGGCATCATGGACGAAGCCGGCTATCTGCAGGTGGCCGAGCAGCGCGGCGCGAAGGCTGTCATGTGGAATACCGACATCCGCCGCTACGGGGCGAAGGCCTACGTCTCCTCGATCGCCATCGACTTCAAGAAATTCTATGTCGACCAGGTGCGCTTGCGCCTCGAAGGCAAGTGGACGCCCTCGCAAACCATCCTGCCGATGGGCGGCGGTATCGACCGCGATGCCTGGGGTGAGACGGTGCCCCCGGAGGTCGCAAAGCAGGCCGATGCCGTGCGCGACAAGATTCTCGGCGGCTGGAGCCCGTTCGAGGGCGAGATCAAGGACACCAAGGGCGACGTCAAGGTGGCTGCCGGCCATCGCATGACCGAAGAGGAACTCTACAACTGGGATTGGTCGATCGAAGGCGTCAGCGGCCTCCAAGCGTGATCCCGAAAGATTGCAGAGTTTTCGGATAGACTATGCGGCAGAAGGCAAAGAGCTAAGCAGGATGAATGATTTTGTTCCAGTTCATCATGCTTCGAGCGAGCACCGTTACGGCGGCATGGAGGTGTCGTCCACCTCCCCTGGGCGTTACGAGCCGGGCTCCGGCGCGCCGCCGCTCGTGCTGCTCAAGGGCATCAGCAAATATTTCCCCGGCGTCGTTGCCAACCAGGATGTCGACCTGGACGTGATGCCGGGGGAGATCCACGCCTTGCTCGGCGAGAATGGCGCCGGCAAGTCGACCTTGATGAACATCCTCACCGGCATCTATCAGCCGGATGCCGGTGAGATCGTCGTCGACGGCTATGCCAAACGTTTCGCGTCTCCAGTCGATGCGATCTCCGCCGGTATTGGCATGGTCCACCAGCATTTCAAGCTGGTGACCGCCTTCACGGTCGCCGAGAATATTCATCTCGGCTGGTCCGAAACACCCAAGCGTATTGGCTCGTCCGTGCTCGAGGCGCGGACTGCCGCACTGGCCGAGAAGCTGAACCTCGCGGTGCGGCCATCCGCGCGCGTCGCCGATCTTTCGACCGGGGAGCAGCAGCGCGTGGAAATCCTACGCGTGCTCGCGCGCAACGCCCGCGTTCTGATCCTCGACGAGCCGACTGCAGTGCTTACTCCGGCGGAGGCGCGCGAGCTCTTCAAGGCGCTCAAGCAGTTCGTGTCCCGGGGCAATGCGGTGGTCTTCATCAGCCACAAGCTCGACGAGGTCCTGGAGATATCCGACCGCATCACCGTGCTGCGCGGCGGCCGCAAGGTGGCCACCGAAAAGACCGCGGACTGCAGCGAGAAGATGCTGGCGCGCCTGATGGTTGGCCGTGAGATCGTGCTCAGCAATCTGCGTGCCAGGCAGCCGGGCGCGGCCGGCATCTCCGCCGAGCCGGTGCTCAGCCTCAAATCCGTCGTCGCGCGTGATGACGTGGGCGGCATCCTTCTCGACGAGGTTTCGCTCGACATCCATGCCGGCGAGATTCTCGGCATCGCCGGTGTGGCCGGCAACGGCCAGAAGGAGCTGACCCAGGTCGTCACCGGCTTACGGCCGATCCACTCCGGCCAGATACTGCTCGGCGGAAAGGACGTCACGACCGCCGGCGCGGTCGATTACGCGAAGTTCGGCGTCGGCCACATTCCTGAAGACCGGCTGCACAGCGGCCTGGCGCCGGCGCTTTCGATCACCGACAACGCCATAATCCGCGAATATGCGTCGGCGCCTGTTTCAAAGGGCTTCGCGTTCCGACCGCGCCTTGCGGCTGCTCTCGCGCGCACGATCGCCGAAGCGGCATCCGTTGCGGTGCCCGATTTCGGCATGCCCATGCGCAACCTTTCCGGCGGTAATCAGCAGCGCCTCGTCGCACGCCGCGAGATGCGCATCGCAAGCAAGGTTCTGATCGCCGCCTATCCGAGCCGCGGCCTCGATGTCGGAGCGATCAACACGATGATGAACTACCTCGTCGAATTGCGCGATGCCGGCGTCGGTGTGCTCTTCATTTCCGAGGAGCTGGAAGAGCTGTTCAACCTGTCGGATCGCATCGCCGTGATGTTCCATGGCAGGATTATGGGCGCGGTGGAGACTGCCTCCACCGACATCGAGGAAATCGGCCTGATGATGGGCGGGCAGATGCGGTCCAGCGCTGGCGCCCAGGCCGCTGCCGGGAAGCACTGACCTTGGCGATCAAGCTCCAGCGCGTTCCATCCGCGCAGCCCTCCGTTGCCTTTGCGGCACGTGCCCTGGCGATCGTGCTGGCGCTGGTGGTCGCCGGCCTGGTTCTGGCTGATCGCGGCAATGCTCCCATCGAACTCGCCTGGGAGGTGCTCAGCTCGACTTTTGGCTCGAGCTTCGGGCTGGAAGATGTCGGGCTTCTGGTCACTCCCCTGATCCTCACCGGCCTGTCGGTCTGGGTGGCGCTGAGAATCGGCGCCTGGAACATCGGCGCGGAGGGCCAATTCTATGCCGGCGCCTTCAGCGCCACGGCGGTCGCGCTGTTCATTCCCGGCCCGACCTGGCTGATCCTGCCTGTTATGTTCATCGCTGGCGCGCTCGGCGGGCTGCTCTGGATACTGGTGCCGACGCTGGCGCGCGCCTACGCCGATGTCAGCGAACTTATCACCACCCTGCTTCTGAATTTCGTGGCGACGCTGATGGTCTATTATGTCGCCACCGGCCCATGGCTCGACCCGAGCGGCCACGCGCTCGCGACCACTGCGCGTCTGCCGCATGACGTGCCCGAATTCTGGGGTATCGTGCACTACGGTTTCCCGCTGGCGATCCTGCTCACCTTTGTCATCGCAGGACTGCTCAACTACACGCGCTGGGGTTACGAGGTGCGGGTCGCCGGGTCGAATCCAAGCGCGGCGCTTTATGCGGGCATGCCGTTCCGACGCCGCCTGATCGTCGTCCTGCTGATGTCGGGAGCGATCTCCGGCATCGCCGGTGTGCTGGAAGTAGCTGGCACGGTGCATCGCCTGCAGGGCGGCATCTCCAACAATTTCGGCTATCTCGGCATCATGGTCGCGGTGCTGGCGCGCGGTTCCTCACTTGGCGTGCTCGCGGGCGCGGCTTTGATGGGCGTCATCCTGAATTCGGGCATCATCCTGCAGACGCAAGGCATCACCGTTTCAGCCGTGCTCGCCATCACCGGACTGATCCTGTTCTTCACGGCGATCGGCAACGAACTCGCTCACTACCGCATCACGCGGACCGAACCGGCCGCGAGCTGAGGAAACACCCATGGACATGATCGCCGGACTGATCCAGACCTCCATTCTCGCCGGCGGCGTGCTGGCGCTGGCGGCGCTGGGCGAGACGCTCTCCGAGCGCGCCGGCGTCGTCAATCTCGGCGTCGAAGGGCTTATGGCGCTCGGTGCAATCACTGGCATCGCGGTCGTCGTCGCCACGCCGCACCCTATGCTCGGCTTCGTCCTTGCGCTTGCCGTCGGTTTCCTCGTCGGCTGCGTCTTCGCTGTTGGAACCGTCGTCGTCAAGGCGAACCAGGTGTTGTGCGGCCTGGCGCTGACGCTGATGGGCACGGGCATGGCCGCAACGATCGGTCGCGCCTATTCCGGCATGCCGGCGCCGGCGACTTTCGCGCCGATCGCTATTCCCTATCTTAGCGACATCCCGCTGCTCGGTCGCGCGATCTTCACGCAGAACATCCTTGTCTACCTGATCTACATCGTCCTGCCGGTTGTGCTGCATTACATCATGTTCCGCACGCGCCACGGGCTGAACATGCGCGCGGTGGGCGAAAACCCCGCGGCAGCCGACGCCGCCGGCATTTCGGTGCAAAGCATCCGCTTCTGGTATGTCGCCGCGGGTTCGGCGCTGGCGGCCGGCGCCGGCGCTTACCTCACGCTTGCCTTCGTTCCCTCCTGGTCGGAAGGCGTCGTGGCCGGCCGCGGCTGGATTGCCGTCTCTCTCGTCATCTTCGCAGGCTACCGGCCCCTCAACGCCGTGCTGGCCGCTCTGCTGTTCGGTCTCATCACCTCGCTCGGCTTCGTCGGCCAAGCACGCAACTGGCCGATAGCGGCGCCGATCCTGTCGATGCTGCCCTATCTCGGCACGATCGCCCTGATCATCGTGCCGGTGCTTGCCTGGCAGCGCATGCGCCGGGTAATGGCCGCGCCGGCTGCTCTCGGCGAACCCTATTTCCGCGACATGCGTTGAGACGATCATGCCCCGCCTGCTTGTCAAGAACATCGATCTGCTCGCCACCTTCGACGATACGCGCCGCGAGATTTCCGACGGCGCCTTGTTGATCGACGGCAACGTCGTCGAGGCGGTCGGCACCACCGCGGAACTCAGTGCCTCCAGCGCCGACGAGGTGCTCGACCTGTCGGGTCATGTCGTCATGCCGGGCATGGTGAACACGCATCACCATATGTACCAGAACCTCACCCGTGTGATGGCTCAGAACGACGAGCTGCTTGTCTGGCTGAAGACGCTCTATCCGATCTGGGCCGAGCTCGACGACGATGCGATAGGCGTCTCTGCGCGCGTAGCGATGGCCGAGCTCATCCATTCGGGCTGCACGACCAGCTCCGATCACCTCTACATCTTGCCCAACAACTGCACGCTCGACGCGACGATCGGTGCGGCCCGCGATATCGGTCTGCGTTTCCACGCTGCGCGTGGAGCCATGTCGCGCGGCGAAAGCCAGGGCGGCCTGCCGCCGGACCGCTGCGTCGAAAAGGAAGAGGATATCCTGAAGGATGCCGAACGGCTGATCGGCAGCTATCACGACGCGTCGCGGCATTCGATGAGCCGCATCATCCTGGCTCCCTGCTCGCCCTTCTCGGTGAGTCCGGAGTTGATGCGCGATGCGGCATCGCTGGCGCGCAGCCACAAGGGCGTGAACCTGCATTCGCACCTTGCCGAAGAGCTTTTCGAGGAGAAGTACTGCCTCGAAATCTATGGCAAGCGGCCGGTCGAGTTCGCCGAATCCGTCGGCTGGCTCGGTGACGACGTCTGGTTCGCCCACTCGATCTTCATGACCAGCGACGAGATCGACCGCTTCGCCGAAACCGGCACCGGGGTCGCCCATTGCCCGTCGGCCAACATGCGCTGCGGCCAGGGCATCGCGAAGATCCGCGAGATGCTCGACAAGGGCGTGAAGGTCGGCCTTGGCGTCGACGGCTCGGCCTCGAACGACACGTCGAACCTGTTCATGGAAGCGCGGCTGGCGCTGATGCTTCAGCGTGTCGCGCCGCACCACTATCTCTCCGAAAAGCCCGGCGGCCGCGGCGGTTTCGGCGGCACGCCGACGGCGCTGTCCGCGCGCGAGGCCCTCGAAATGGCGACGCGCGGCGGCGCTGCCCTGCTCGGCCGCAATGACATCGGCCATCTCGCGCCCGGCATGTGCGCCGACTTCATCGCAGTCAAACGCAGTCAGCTCGGCCTTTCCGGCACCGAGCGCGACCCGCTCGCCGCGCTGGTGCTTTGCGGACCCTTCAAGGTCGACTATTCCTACATCAACGGCCGGCAGATTATCGCGAGAGGCGACTTCGCCTCCTTCGATGTCGAGGCGGCGATGGCCGACCACCGGGCCGTGATGGACCGCATCTATCGGCAGTGAGACAGCACAGGAAGGACGCAACAATGACCATGAAGCGAGCTGCGGAGCAGGCGGCCCTCGATCAATGGTATTGCATTGACGCGCTGAACGAGATTCCGGTTGGCACGATGCCGAACCGGCTTTTGGGCATCGATCTGTTGGTAGCCCGCGATACGGCAGGCGCGGTCAATGTGTCGCGCGCCGGCGACGGCAGCCAAGTCCCGGCCAAGGAACGCTACGGCTATCTATGGATCACGCTCGGCATGCCGGCCGGCGATGTGCTGTCGATCCCGGAGGCCTATGAGGACGACCGCCGGCCTGTCGTTTGCGGCGCGATCGCGGTAAAGGCGTCCGGCCTCCGCATCGTCGAGAATTTCCTCGACATGGCGCATTTCCCCTTTGTCCATACCGACATATTGGGCGCCGAGCCGCACACGGAAGTGCGGCATTACACAACCGAAATCCGCCGCGACGTGGACGAGGTGTGGGCGACCAACTGCGAATTCTTCCAGCCACAGGCAGCACTCTCGGCGACCGGCGGCATCATGACCCAATACATGTATCGGGTCGCCAATCCTTTCGCGGTGATGCTTTACAAGACCTGCCCCAACTCGGCTACCCGCTGGGACGTGATCTGCCTGTTCGTGCAGCCCCTTGATCCGGACCGCTGCCGCGCTCACCCCGTCATGTTCCTGATCGACGACGTGTCGACCACGACCGAACTGGTGCAATTCCAGCAGCTCATCTTCCTGCAGGACCGCATCATCCTGGAGAATCAGCGCCCGCTTCTTTTGCCGCTCGAGCCGCGCACGGAAATCCCGACGCGGGCCGACGGCTCGTCCATCGCCTATCGCCGCTGGCTGAAGGAGAAGGGCATCAGCTACGGCACGACGGCGCAAGCCGCATGAGTGGCAGCCCCTCCGATATTGCTATCGGCATCGACGGGCGGGCATTCGCGAACGCGCTCTGGCGCTGCCCGGCCGCAGTGCTTAGCTGTTCTTCGGCGGAGGACAGGTGAGCAACCTGAACGGCAAGACGCTTCTGGCCAGCGGCTTTCACGCGCCGGAGCGCGGGCTCGTGGAAGAGTTGCGCCATGCCCTGATCGCAGTCGATCAATCAGGCATCATCGCCTCGGTGCTGCATCCGCATGATGCCGGCTATGACGAGGGGGTGGAGGCCGCACGCCGGACCGGCGCGCTGGCGACCTTGCCGGCGCAGAGTTATCTGCTGCCCGGCTTCGTCGATCTTCACGTGCACGCGCCGCAATATCCGCAGCTCGGCCGGGCGCTGGACGTGCCGCTCGAGACCTGGCTTCACAAATACACGTTTGCCCTGGAGGCGCGCTACGCCGATCTCGCCTTCGCGCGGCGCAGCTACGGCCTTCTGGTCGACGACCTGATCGCTGACGGCACGACCACAGCGCTCTACTTCGCAACCATCCATCAGGACGCGACAAGGCTGCTCGTCGACATTTGCCTCGAACGCGGACAACGTGCGCTGGTCGGCAAAGTGGCGATGGACAATCCCGACGAGTGCCCGGCCTATTATCGCGATACCTCGGCGGACGCGGCCATCGATGGCACGCGCGCTGTGATCGACTACGTGCATGGGCATCCGGACAATGCCGCGGGACGGGTAAAGCCGGTCATTACTCCGCGCTTCATCCCCTCCTGTACCGACGCCGCCCTCGAAGGCCTTGGAGCGCTCGCACAGGAATGCGGCTGCCATGTGCAGACGCATTGCTCGGAAAGCGACTGGGCGCATGGCTACGTGCTGCAGCGCCACGGGATCAGCGACACGTCGAGCCTTGATCGCTTCGGCCTGCTGCGCGCCGGCAGCGTGCTCGCGCACGCCAACTTCATTACGCCTGCCGACATGGAGACAATCCGTGTGCGCAAGGCGGCCGTGGCGCACTGCGCCGTTTCCAACGCCTACTTCGCAGGCGCCGTGTTCCCGTTGAGGGCGGCCCTCGAGAAGGGTGTCAAGGTCGGGCTCGGCACCGATATTTCCGGGGGACCGAGCGCCTCGATGTTCGATGCGATGCGCGCGACGGTCATGTCGTCGCGCATGCTGGAAACCGGCACCGACCCGGCGCTAGCGGCCGAGGCGCGCGGCACGGCCGGAACAGCACGCGTCGACTTTCGCGAGGCCTTCCACTTGGCGACGGCAGGCGGCGGCGCGGCACTCGGCTTGCCTGTGGGACGATTCTCGCCTGGCTACCATTTCGATGCGATCCTGGTCGACACCGCCGCGCCCAGAGGCACAATTCACCTGTGGGACGAACTCGACGACGGCGACGGCATCCTTCAGAAGATCGTCTACTCCGCTTCCAGGGCCAACATCGCGTCGGTCTGGGTCAGCGGGAGAGCTGTTCTCGCCTAAGCGGACGGAAGGCTGTGCCGAGAACCCGAAATCTTCCCGTGTTATTCCTTACGGTCGGGGCACGTCATGGACTTGATCAGTATTCGCCGACGTCAATGACAGCCTGGGCAAAGGCTTGCGGGGCTTCTTGAGGCAAGTTGTGGCCGATACCGCCGGTGATGATCCGGTGCGTGTATCTGCCCGAGAATTTCTTGGCGTAGGAACTGCTGTCGGGATGGGGTGCGCCATTGGCATCACCCTCAAGGGTAATGGTCGGCACTGTGATCACGGGAGCTTCGGCCAGCCGGTTTTCCAGAACGTCATATTCCGGCTCGCCATGTGCCAGGCCGAGCCTCCAGCGGTAATTGTGAATGACGATGCTGACGTGATCCGGGTTGTCCAAGGCTGCGGCGCTGCGCTGGAAGATGTCATCGTCGAAATTCCACTGCGGCGAAGCGAGTTGCCAGATGAGTTTGGCGAAATCGCGCGTGTATTTCTCGTAGCCGGCGCGGCCGCGATCCGTGGCGAAGTAATACTGATACCACCATTGAAGCTCAGCCTCCGGTGGCAGCGGCACCATGCCGACCTGCTGATTTCCGATGAGATAGCCGCTCACCGAGACGATCGCCTTGCAACGCTCCGGCCAGAGCGCGGCAACGACATTGGCCGTTCGAGCGCCCCAGTCGCAGCCGGCGATCGTGGCCTTCGCGATCCCCAGCGCATCCATCAGGGCAATCGTATCCGCGGCGAGCGCCGACTGCTGGCCGTTGCGCATCGTGTCGTCCGACAGGAAGCGCGTAGTGCCGTAGCCGCGCAGGTAGGGCACAATCACGCGGTACCCCTTTGCGGCAAGCAGGGGAGCGACGTCGGTGTAGGTGTGAATGTCATAAGGCCAGCCATGAAGCAGGATCACAGGGGCACCTTCGGCGGGCCCCAGTTCCGCATGTCCGACGCTCAGCTTTCCGGCATTGACCTGCCTGAGCGAGCCGAACGCGTTCTGCGTGGCTTGCGTCGCAGATGCCCTCGCCTCGACCATCCAAGTGGCTGCCGGCGCGCTCAAGCCGAGTTCGGTGGCGGCGAACGTCATTGCTGTTGCACCAACAATGCGCCGGCGGCGATGATCGACCGTCTCGGGAGCCTTACTCGCACTCATGATGAAGCCTCTATGATGACCAACAAGCGGGAACGACTAGACCGCCGGCCGCATCGGCCGACAGGAAATATTGCGTTTATTTCGACGGTGACTGCGGCGAATCCAGGATTGTAACCACTCTGCCAGGAGGCCGTGCGGCGAGCTCTGACTGAATGTCGGTAAGGTCCAGCGTTTCCTCGATTTCGCTCCGGAGAAATTCGAGACGTAGGCCATCCCGGCGCTTGGAAGCGGCTGGATGTAGCATCCGCAGAAACGGCAGCATGACAATGACTCCTGACCTTCTGTTGGGGCGAGAGAATATGTTGCGTCTGATCTTGTGCTCGGAGCCACCCCCGGCTTTAGACGAGGCCCTCACGATCCATTGCGATGCGCACAGCCGGTCGGGCAGCCATTCGGGCGCGAAGCGCTTGCAAAGGCGCGGGAACAGGGACGTGGAAGCGCGCCGCCCAAAGCAGCATCACGAAAAGATAAAAATCCGCGACGGTGGGTTTGTCGCCGAACAGATAGTCGGTCTCGAGCCCGTCAGCGAAGAACTCGAGTTGGCTCGTAATCGTCACGCTCGCCTTGGCCTTTTCGGTATCGCTGCTTTGGTGCCACATCGGCTTGAAGCTTCGGTGTATTTCAGTTGAGACGTAGGCCAGCGCTTCGAGAAGGCGGGTACGGCCCAACGGCCCCGCCACTCCCAGTGGCGGGTATTGCGACGCAATCCAGTCGAGGACGGCGATATTTTCCGTCAGCGTTTCGCCGCTATCCAGCATGAGGGCTGGAACGTAGCCCTTGCGCGTGACGGTAGTGAAATCATCCCCGGAGCCTGTTCGTTTGGTCTTGAGGTTCACACTTTCGCGCTCGAAGGAAACACCAGCCTCTTCCAGTGCGATGTGGTCCGCCAGGCTGCAGGCGAGAGGGCTGTAGTAGAGTTTCACCGCTTTTCCCTTTTCTGAACCCGATTGAATCGGCGCAATTGGTCGTCGCCGGGCGGAAAACCTGCCACGCAAGACACCGCTCCAAGAATTCGCACTTGGCGGGGACGACGACTACGACACCGACAGCTAGACGTGCCTATGCCGAGGTATGGTCGGGCTGAAGTTCGGGATCGCCGTGCGCAATGCCGGGGCATATCCCAGCTCAGTGGCCAACGGTTATCTGGAGGAATCCAGAGCCTTCCATGATGACATCATCGACAGCCCGACCAGTCCTTCGCTCAGGAAATCCTAAACGAAAGTATTGGACGCACGTGCCGTTGGCACGATGGCTCACACCCGGCCACGGCCGGCATATTCCGCGCGACATAAGCAGACTGGAAAGGCGAAAGCCGTGGCCTGCTTTTGCTCGATTGCCACCAACGCGATGAAGCAGCTTCCAACAATAGGAGTCGCCATCATGGCCGACCTTTCCGAAACCTCCAAAGCCGAGCACACATTGAGCGTCGAAGCGCCCGCCGCGATCGAGGTCGACGTCTCCTCGCTGACGCCGGGAACGTCGCTGATCGTCGACTGGCACGGCAAGCCGGTGGTCGTGCGCAACCGCACCGAAAAAGAGAGGAAGGACGGCCAGGCAGTCAGTCTCGCCGAGCTCAAGGATCCAATTGCCCGCAACGCCAACCTGCCGGCCGATGCGCCGGCAACCGACGCCAACCGAACTATGCCGGGCAAGGAAGCCTGGGTGGTGATGGTCCAGGTCTGCACCCATCTCGGCTGCATCCCGCATGGCCAGGAAGGCGATTTCGGTGGCTGGCTCTGCCCTTGTCACGGTTCTCAATACGACCCCGCCGGCCGCATCCGAAAGGGGCTGGCGCCCGAGAACATGGCGGTACCGGTGTTCCAGTTCGTTTCCGACACCAAGATCCGCATCGGTTAAGGCAGGGGGCATTTCGATGAGCGGCGACAAACACTCGACCTATACGCCCAAAACCAGAATCGAACGTTGGTTCGACGCCCGCCTGCCGCTGCCGCGGCTGGTGCACGACAGCTTCATCGTCTATCCCGTCCCGCGCAACCTGAACTACGCCTATACGTTCGGCGGCATTCTCACGATCATGCTGGTTTCACAGATCCTGACCGGCATCGTGCTGGCGATGCATTACGCTCCGGATACGGGGCTGGCCTTCAATTCGGTCGAGAAGATCATGCGCGACGTGAATTCGGGCTGGCTGCTGCGCTATCTCCATTCCAACGGCGCGTCGTTCTTCTTCATTGCCGTCTACCTCCACATCTGCCGCGGGCTCTACTATGGTTCGTACAAGGCGCCGCGTGAGCTGCTGTGGGTGCTCGGTTGCACCAATCTCCTGCTGATGATGGCGACGGCCTTCATGGGCTACGTGCTGCCTTGGGGACAGATGTCGTTCTGGGGCGCTACTGTCATCACCAACTTCTTCACGGCCGTCCCACTGATCGGCGACTGGCTCCAGCAGCTTTTGCTCGGCGGCTTCGCGGTCGATAATCCGACGCTGAACCGCTTCTTTGCGCTGCATTACCTGCTGCCATTTGTGCTTGCGGGCGTGGTGACCTTGCATATCTGGGCGCTTCACGTCGTCGGCCAGAACAATCCGACCGGCATAGAGGTCAAATCGAAAACCGATGTCGTGGACTTCACGCCCTATGCCACCGTCAAAGATGCCTTCGGCATCCTCGTGTTCCTGTTCTTCTTCGCCTATTTCGTCTTCTACCTGCCGAACTATCTCGGCCATCCCGACAACAACAGCATCGCCAATCCGCTGAAGACGCCGGCCCACATCGTGCCGGAATGGTACTTCCTGCCGTTTTACGCGATCCTGCGGGCCATCACGTTCAATATCGGGCCGATCGATTCCAAGCTCGGCGGCGTGCTCGCGATGTTCGGCTCGATCGCGGTGCTGTTCCTGGTGCCGTGGCTCGACACCTCGACGGTGCGCTCGGCGGTCTATCGCCCCTGGTACAGGGTGCTCTTCTGGCTGTTCGTTGCCAATGCCCTCTTTCTCGGCTGGCTCGGCTCGCGACCGGCGGAAGGCGCATACGTCGTCATGTCCCAACTGGCGACGCTTTACTATTTTGCGTTCTTCATCATCGCCATGCCTGCGCTCGGGCTGATCGAAAAGCCGCGACGGCTGCCTAATTCGATCACCGAAGCAGTTCTCGAAAAAGACAAGGCCAGCGGCAGAGGCCCGATCGCCGGGCCGGAGACCAAACGTTGAACTGGGCATGGCGGTGATCGTTCATGAACTGGTGGAACTCTCCTCTGGTCTACATCGTGTTGCTCGGCCTCGCCGGGATCGTCGTTTGGACCCTCATCCCCAGACGCTTCGCCAATGCGAAGCTGGTCGTCCAACTCGGCTTTTTCCTCGCGATGTCGGCCATGGTTGTCGACCTGCGCGTCATTCCGTACGAGGCAGCAGGGGACAACGAGACAACCGGAGGAGCGGTCCTCACCGGCTCGGTCAAGCTGCTCTGGTGGGTTCACCTTGCCTGGGCGCTAATCGGATTTGTCCGTATCTATCTCGTCTTTGAGCGAAAGCCGCGCGAGGCACGTCTCCTGCAGGACGTCGTGGTCGGTGTCGTCTACGCTGGAATGTTCCTGTCGATCCTGGCGTTTGTCTTTGCAGTGCCGGTCGGAACGCTCATTGCCACGTCGGGCGTCTTTGCCGTCATCCTGGGACTGGCGCTCCAGAATACGCTTGGTGACGTATTTTCGGGGATCGCGCTTAACCTCGGCCGCCCTTACGTGCTTGGAAACTGGATCATTCTGGGCGACGGAACCGAAGGCCGCGTTGTCGAGACCAATTGGCGGTCGACTCAACTCCTGACCCCGACCCACAATGTCGTCGCACTGCCAAACAGCCTTCTCGCCAAGATCGGGGTAACAAATTTAAGCGGTCCGGACGAGAGCCATGGACTTGCCGTGACCGTCAAGGTGGCGCCAACGAAGACGCCGGCGATCATCATAGATCTCATGCGCACTGTCTTGCTGAGCTGTAATTCAATCCTCCAGGACCCTCCGCCTTCGGTTACCATCAGAAGCCTGGATGCCGCAGCTATCGAGATAGAGTTGTCGTTTCGCGTCGCAAGTATTGACCAGCGAAGTGCCGCTCGGAACGACATCTTCGATCTCATTTATCGCCATTCAAAGTCGACCGGCATACTGCTGGCGCAGCCACTTTCGGCTTCGATTGCCATGACCAACCGGCCGAGCGACGAGACGGCAGCGTCGCAAGGCTTCACCCCAATCGAACTCATTAATTCCATACCGGTATTCTCGGCACTGACGGGTACCGAGCAGGAGTCGCTCGCCAAAGCGGCCTCGGTTCGCAGCTACCACAAGGGCGAGATCGTCGCACGACAGGGAGAGATGCTGCCGTCGCTCATGATCGTACGGACGGGAGTCATCGTCCGGCAAATTGGCGAGGACGATGATCAACTGCAGGAGATCGGCCGGCTTGCACCTGGCGATTTCTTCGGCGAGACCGGCTTGCTCGCCGGCATTGGCGAGATGTCAAGTTTGCGGGCAATGACCCCTGTCACGGTTTACGAGATAGACCAGGAAAGCTTTGCGCCGCTGCTGCACGACCGGCCCGAAATGGCCGAAGATCTTGCCGCGATCCTGTCGATGAGGGTTTCGGCTTTTAACGAAAGCGGCATCGCCGGACAGCACCACGCGAGCTCCAAATTCGCGCTCCTCAATGCCATTCAGACGGTCTTTCGCGCCGCTCCGTTCAAGCGCGTTCGAGCACCTGGCTGACAAGGCATGCAGAAGGACAGAGATCCATGACCACCCGCCAAAGCGATATCACAGGCATCGATACACTCATCCAGCCGGCTGTCCGTGATTTTGCCGACGGACTGAAGATAAGGCGTGTATTGCCCTCCTCGAATCGCCTCATGATCGGGCCCTTCATCCTGTTCGACCATTTCGGCCCCGCCATATTCGACGCAGGTCACGGTTTCGATATGGGACCGCATCCGCATATCGGCGTTGCGGCCGTGACCTACCTGATCGATGGCGAGATCGTCCATCGGGACAATTTCGGTAAAGTGCAGACCATCCGTCCTGGCGAGGTCAACTGGATGACGGCCGGGTCGGGCATCGTCCATTCCGAGCGCACGCCACCGGAAGTCCGGGCCTCGGGAAGCAATCTCTTCGGCGCTCAGGCTTGGATCGCCCTCCCCTCCCGCTATGAAGAAATTGCTGCCGATGTCGCACATTTTGGCGCCCCCGAAATACCGAGGATCTGTGCCGACGGCATCGAGTTTGCGTTGATCGCCGGCGAGTCCGACGGGTTGGTCTCGCCGGTAAGGACGTTCTCCGACATGGTCTATGCCGAAATTGTGCTCACGAGCGGTGCCCGATACCAGGTGAAACCCGAACACCGTGAGCGTGCGATCTACATCGTCGCCGGTGAGGTTGGAATTGTCGGCCAGCTCGGTACGTTTCATGAGGCTGAATTGATAGCTCTGGCGCCCGGCGCTGAGATTGTGCTCCAGGCGCCTGCCTTCCATGCGGCGAGACTAATGCTGATAGGAGGTGAGCCCCTGGCCGAGCCACGTCATATCTATTGGAACTTCGTCTCCACTTCAGCCGAACGGATCGAGCAGGCAAAGGCGGATTGGCGCGAGGGCCGCTTCCCAGGCGTGCCGGGAGAGCACGAGCTCATGCCTCTGCCAGATGGCAGCGTGTGAGGGATAAGGCAGCGGATGGTGACCTCTGCGCCGCGACGGCTTTACGCCGGTGGCGCAGGCAGACCACTAGGACATCAAGTAGAGATCGTTCATCGTTTCCTCATCGAGCAAACCGTCGAACCAGACGTCGAAGATTGTCTCGAGCAGGAACTCGTCGTTGCTTGCTTCGGAAAACAGCGTGAGAGACGCGTGCAACTTCTTCGCATCAACCTCACCGAAGGCTGCGCGAGCGCTTAGGCCGGAGAGCCGCTGCAGGGTGCCAACGCATTCCCGATAACGGCCTCCGAGAATCGGAAATGAGAGATAGGCGCTGGCCTCGTCGAGCGATGCGATTGCATATGGCTCAGGCGCAGTACCGCTTCGCCTGGTGGCCAACCTTGGAAAGATGAACTCCATGTAGGGAGTGCACATCATTCCTTGACGGAGAATAGCCAGCGCGTCGTCGTAGACCGGATCCTGTGCGCTGACGAACCTCTGCAAATCATACTCGTCGTGCATTTGGATGGATCCCTGGGAAACCCTCAACATTCGTGCCCTGACTAGCCGTCGACGACATCCGCGTAGTCCGGGTGCTTGGCGAAAAAACGGCTCATGAAGGGACATTTCAAGATCGCTTTACGGCCGGTTTTGCGGAGCAGTTCGAAGGTCCCTTGGGCCAATCGCGACGCGATCCCTTGTCCGGAAAATTCCGACGGGACTTCGGTGTGTATCAGCGCGACCTTCCCGCCTTCGAGCCGATAATAGGCCGCCGCAAACATATCGCCGGCGATCGGCAGCTCGAAACGGTGCTGTTGGACGTTTTCAACGACTTGTGCATCCATCTTTATCTCTCGATTGTATGTCACGTCTGTCACCGGAGGGAGATTGGCCGGCCGCTATCGCACCGCAGGCAACCGCAGAGTGACGGTCGTGCCTGCCCCAAGCGTGCTCTGAATATCGATGCTTCCGCCTGACTGCTCGGCAAAGCGCTTCACCATCGGCAAACCGACGCCGCCGAGGCCTTCGCTTTTGGTGGTGAAGAACGGATCGAAGGCGCAGACCATTGTCTCGCTGGTCATCCCGATACCGTTGTCCGCGACACGGATATCTACCTGACCGGCGGTAGAGCTTTCAGAGGCCAAGCCGGCATCGATCGAGATGAAACCGCCGTCAGGCATTGCATCGCGGGCGTTGAACAGAAGATTCAGAACCGCATTTTGCAATCCAAAGCGATCGCATCTCACCAAAGGCAGGTCGGACCCAACCCGAAGCTCAAGACCGAAATTGGCATCCAAGGCGCTCCGCACGAGGGTTTCGATCTCAGCCAGGCAAGCACCTACGTTTGTGCATTCGATTTCCGCGCGGCTCTCTCGGGCCAGGCTGATGGTTTGCCGGACAAGGCCCCCAGCCCGTTCCAAAGCCGTTTTGGCGCCGGCAATTACAGGCCCAAGCGCCGGAGCCGCTTGGATGCTCGGATCGCGGGCCAGGTGGTTCAACGCCGACGAGGCGACCTGAATGAGATTGCCCAGGTCATGGACAATGCCGGCGGTCGACATTTGCACGGACATACCACTTCCAGGACCATCGGGCGGGCTGTCGAAGACATCCTCTTTTATGTCCGGACGAAACATTTCATTCCCCCGTTGGCTTAGTCGAGACCTATTTGCTTCAATACGCTATAATTTACGGCATTTATTGTCTATTATATCTAAGACGACTCCAACACATCCTTATGTATATTCAATCGCGAGACCATGATCTATTGATAGCCGATCCCGCTGATATAGTTGGCAAGCAGCCGTTCCTGCAGTTCCTCTTGTTTGAAGAGCGCCTTCATCGCATCACGGATATCGAGGACGCCTAGTGGTTTCGAGTCAGCCCCGAGCACCGGCACATTCTGCAGGCCTTGCGCGGCCATGGTCTGCCAGACTGAATGAAGATCATCGTCGGGACCACAGGACACGATGGACCGGCTCATCAATGCCGCAATCGGCGCTTCTGTTGGCCCTGAATTCGCCAGATGGCGGACAAGGTCGGACTTGCTCAGCACGCCTGCCGCCTCCCCACTGCCGTGGCACACCACGACCAGGCCTATTGCGGGCCTGGAAAGTGAGAGTGCTGCACTGCGGAGTGGAGCGTCGACATCGATCACCATGAGACGGGCCGATATTACTGGATGCAGACTGTCAATGCGCATGACGCCCTCCTGAGAGCGCCTCGCGGCCGCGGCCGGGAGGCTGGGATCGGTTCCAGGGTTTGGTCGCCGAGGTCGGCGCCCCTGCCTGGCCGTCAGAATGGCGCCCAAACAAGCGCCATTCTGACCCATTCCAAAGATTAGCTTAGTGCTGCTTTGCTCAGGCCAAACTTCGCATCCCCCGAGCCCGGGACGGGTTTGAAGCCGATGTTCAGACGATTCCAAGAATTGACCGCCATGACAACGAAGGTCAGATCGGAAATCTCCTTCTCGGAAAGCTGCGACCTGACCCGATCGTAGATCTCGTCCGGGACACCCTGCTCGGGCAGCTTGGTCAAGACTTCCGTCCATGCCAAGGCTGCACGCTCGCGAGGAACGAACAAGGTCGAATCCCGCCAGGCTGCCAGGTGGTAAAGGCGCAGTTCGCGCTCGCCATGGATCTTCGCCTGTTTGACGTGCATATCGAGGCAGAAGGTGCACCCGTTCAGCTGCGCGGCTCGGACTGCAACAAGGTCGCGGATCGGCTCTTCGATCGACCCCTCTCGCGTCGCACCAAGAAATTCAATAAATTTCTTCAGAAGTTCTGGCGACTGCTCCGCATAACTCGCGCGTTGGGCGACAGCTTTTCCTTTCGGAGCGACCGGTGACGCTGCAATATTCATTACTTATCTCCTTGAGGTGTTTGCAATCCATTGCAGCATAAGGATGACCGGTGAGCCAAACTGTTGCTATCCTGCCGATGATATGTATTGCCACTCGATTGGTTTGGGGCGCCTAAACCGAAGTATAGTAAGCGGTGGAAATTGGCACCCTGAACGCTGCCCTCGGCAATTCGCTTTGCCGCAGGCATGCGACAGGCGCACAGCGTTTGGGTCATATGAAGGGCTCGGCTGAGCTGGCCGGCCTCGATCGAGAGACCTGGATCGAAACTGCCCTCACTCTTCGAAGGGAGTGTTCATCACAAGATCAACTGCTGAAGGCGCCTTGTAGCCGGAGACAAAGCGCTCGCCGAAGTCCCGGGCAAAGTTGTCGTAGGTGGTTTCGGGCCTGATCTCGGCGATATGGCAAAAGCATCGCGTCATCCGCCGCTTCATCCCGAGGCGCGGAAATTCGCCAACGATCTTTGCAATCTCAGCTGACGAAACGAGGCTGTATTGCAAGCCGACGACATCGAGGCAGATGCCGGCTGTGCACAGCGCCACCTCAGCCTCCTTGTAAAGGCCGATCGATGGCGTCGAGTTGAGGGCGACGCTGTCCCAGATCAATTGGGCGCGCCGCTCGTCGAAGCCGCCTTCCCGAACGAAGGTGCGGGCAAGATCGGCGCCTTCCACTTCGAAGCGGCGCGGCCCGGCGAAGTCCTCATTGAGCGTGACGTCATGCAACAGGGTTGCAACGGCAACAACCTCCGCGTCGTGCTGGATACTCTGAATCTGTCCGATCCGGGCCGCGAAAAGCCAGGATCGGACCACGTGGTTGAACAAGTAGGGTTCACATCGCTGGCGGGCATGTTCGATCGCTCGGCCAACAAGCGGTGTATCGGGGACCGAAATCCCCGCAAGTGTGCGGCTGGCGATCGAATTCATGTCACTGACGTCCCTTCGCATACGCCCCGATGGTCCCGGCGGCTACGATTTCATTTCGCGTTCGTCGTCAGTTCCGTCTCGCTGGTGTCAACGACGAAAATAGCAAGCAGGCGGGCACGTTCGGTCTTGCTGGCGTTTTCGCTGACGGCATGACGATCGCCCGGAAATTCCGAGAAACTTTCGCCGGCGCGATAGGTCGTCACCGGGCCATCGTTGACCTGGCTTCGCATAGCTCCCTCTAGGACCGTCGCGTAAATGAACGCGGAGTTGGGATGGGTGTGGGCCGGCGATGTTCCGCCCGGCTCGTATTCGACCAGCACGGCTTTCATACTCTTGCCGGGCACGTTTGGAAGAGCCTGGTCGTAGACAAGCTTCACGCTTGCGTCATCGGCCATCGCTGCAGTGACAGAAGCGGCGGTGAGCGCCGCCGCGCAGAGAAGTGTTTTGATCATGTCTGGTCTCCTTGTTGAAATACGAATGGTAAGAGAGTGCTGATCTGATGGATCAGAGGATCGGCGTTCGCTTTTGTTTGCTTATTTCGGCGGCGTGTATCGGCTGAGCCAATCATCGAAACGCACGGCGCCGATGCGCGCGTTGTCGCCGGGCATAAGCGTTCGATCGTCGATTGCCACTTGGCCGTAGTAGAGAGCACCAGGATCCGCGACGACTTTACGGGGATCGTTGGTGGCCTTCAGGAAGCGCTCGACAAGTTCGCTCATGCGAACACGCTCCGGACCGGCAATTTCGATCATGCCGTTCAACGGCGCGGCAAGCGCGACGTCCGCCATCGCGTCGGCAACATTATCAGCCGCCATGGGTTGGAAGTAGGCCGGCGACATATGAATGGTATCCCCGACGGCGCCCGTGTTTGCGATGGCGGCGGTGAATTCGAAGAACTGAGTGGCGTGAACGATGGTGTAGGGAATTCCGGACTCCCTGATCAGCTTTTCCTGAAGCAACTTGCCGCGGAAATAGCCCATGCCCTGCAGTCGGTCGGTACCGACGACCGACAGCGCCACGTGATGACGGACGCCGGCGGCCGTTTCGGCCGCAAAAAGATTACGCCCGGATGCCTCGAAGAACTCCAGGGCAGCCTTTTCCTCGAACGACGGCGAGTTCGCGAGGTCGACGACGACCTGCGCACCGGCAAGCGCGGCGGCCAGACCCTGTCCCGTAACGGTGTTGACGCCCGAATTCGGCGACGCCGCAAGCACGTCGTGTCCTTTGTTTCGCAGTCTCTCCACGGTCTTTGAACCGATCAGTCCGGTTCCGCCGATGACGACGATCTTCATGTCTAGTCTCCTGGTGTTGCGTGTCTATTTTCGTTGCTCGATCGGATGCAGGCGCTTCCAGCCTGCTACTGACTGACCGACGCAGAAGCATCCTCGATGAGTGACGTGACCTCGTCGGGATGCGAAACCATGAGCGCGTGGGACGCACCCTCGATGACGACGGTCTTTACCGCGTGCGCACGCTTGGCCATGAAGCTCATGACGGCTGCCGGGATGTTCCGGTCATCCGAGCCGTAGATCATGTAGGACGGCAGCGTCTTCCATGAGGCGACGCCCGAGGCTTCTGCCAGAGCTGCCTGCGCAACAGGGCGTTGAGTGGCAGCCATCAGCAAAGTCTGCTCTTGCGGAACGTCGGCGGCGAACTGGGCGCGGAACTTGGCCGGCTCGATGAAGAGGTCTTGTCCGCCGTCCGGCAACGCGACTGGAGCAAGCGCGCTCCCCAAGGTGCTGCCGGGAAACATGCTGGACAACGTAAGGCTCGATTCGCCGGTATCCGGCGCGAAACCCGCCACGTAGACCAAGGCCTTTACATTGGGATTGCCATTGGCGGCCTCGGTGATGACAGGCCCGCCGTAGGAATGCCCCACCAGCACAACTGGCCCGGAAACCGACCGGACGATGGCTGAGACTGCTTTCGCATCGCTGGCAACGCCGCGGAGCGGATTAGCTGCGGCTATCGCTACATAACCGTCTTTGCTGAGCTTGGTGATGACTGCGTCCCAGCTCGACGATTCCGCGAAGGCGCCGTGCACCAGTACGATCGTCGGCTTGGGCTGAGAATTCGCGGCCTGCGCCATCCCGCCGCCCGACGCGGCAAGCGCCGCGGTGAGCGCCAGGACTCGAGTTATGTTTCGCATTTGCTTTCTCCCGTGTGGCCTGTGGTGACCAATGCTCAGGAGAATGCGCCGACGCGGCCCGCCAACCTATTGTGCGGAAGGGTCTGTCATACAATGCCAAGGTGCAGGGTAGGTCACCAGGGAGATCAGGTGCCCTGCAGCATGATTGAGGGTATCTATGCCGGGTGTGCATTGTCGGCAGTCGCCGGAACAGACACTGAGGGCGCGCGGCCAGAGAGTTGTGTTTGCAAGACGCCGCTGCCGCCGTGGCGAGAACCTGGCGCGGTCGATCCGTTGAGCGCTGGTGAGCCGGCCGGATCGAACATGGCGGCAAAGCCTCCTCTCGCAGACGACATAGTCCCTGGCCTTCGGCCCGCATCGCCCAATGCGTTCGTATGGGTCAAACAGCCGGACCGTCTGATCGTGTCGCTGCGTCACGGCATCTATATTTGTATGGGTGAATACCATCCAAGCTACCAATAGAGTTACTGAAATGAAAATGACAGTCCTTGCTGTCGCCGCGCTTGTTATTACAGCAGGTAGCGCCATTGCCGGAAGCGACCACTATGGATCAAATGGAGCCCAGCAGCCTGCGACTGCGTCTGACAACATGTATACATCCTCGATCCAAAAAATGAACAACGATATCGGGGTGCCGAAAACCGTACGCAAGCCGACTGCTCCCAACGATGAATATGGCCAGGGCATCTGGGGTCACTGATCCCGACCTACAGAAAATTGAAGGACCGGGGCGAGACCTCGGTCCTTCCGCCGTATCGGCGAGCCGACTTCTCTCTTGCGCGTCGATCCCTGCAATGCGACTTGCCGCTTACGTGGCTCAATTTGCACCACGTCGACGGAACGTCTCGCCTCCGACCTATTTGGCGCGACTCGTGCGGCAGCTTCCCGGAAAATTTTCGTGAGGAAGACCGATTGCTTAGGCATTATTCGGCCGTCTATTGGCGCGACGACATCGCAGTCGTGGCTCAGAGCACTGCCATCCCGCCGTCGACCCGCAGATTGATGCCCGTGACGAAACTGCTCGCGTCCGAGGCAAGGAACAGGGCGGCTTTTGCCAGCTCTTCCGGCTGCCCCATCCGGCCCAGGGGTATTGCCTCGGCCATCGCCTTTTCAAACGGCCCGCGCTGCTCAAACGGTATGCCTAGCTTATCGAGAATAGCCGTATCCACCGGACCTGGGCTGAGCACGTTGACCCGGATGCCGCGAGACTTCAGTTCTATCGCCCAACTGCGCGCAAAGGCATTTATGGCCGCCTTCGAGCCCGCGTAAACAGCATGACCGTCCAGAACCTTCTCGCTGGCCAGCGAGCCTGTGAGGATGATTGCGCCGCCGTTCCGCATGATCGGAATCAGCTTCTGGACGCCGAAGAAGACGCCTCGCGTGTTGACGGCAAATTGCGCATCATATTCTGCCTCGGAGACGTCGGCCGAGTGCGTGATGGTGTTTATGCCGGCGTTCGCCATATAGATGTCGAGCGCCCCGAACCTCTGGCGGATCTGCTGCGCTACCTCGTCATGGTGCGACACGTCGGCCACATTTCCCTGACTGCCCAGCGCGCCTGCCCCGATCTGTGCGACCGCTTCCTCGACCGCCTGCCGCCGACGGCCGGTAATGACGACTTGCGCGCCCTCGGCCGGAAAGATTTTTGCAGCCGATAGTCCGATCCCGCTGTTTCCGCCGGTGACCACCGCGATCTTGCCTGATAGTGCGCCCATGTCGTTCCTGCCTTCGAAAATTGTGCCGGTGCTGCTGCGATAGTCGCAACTGCTGGCCAAGAAAATTTCACGCCGAATTGAGACCGCCAAAATGAGCGGCAATCGCAAACGGCTACCGATTGATAAACTCCCGGCGCTTAGCCAGTTTGACGTCTTGGAGAGCGCTTTGGCCTTCAAGGCAGAACAAGCGCGCGGCGGCGACCCCCGACAGCGCGACGTAGTGTCGAACGCCGGTGATCGCCTCCGTGCTGCACAGGCGCAATTGCCCGAATGGCAGCCGTGGCGCAGCATATGTTTCGCGCCTTTGCCAGCGCTCCAACTCGATGGCGCAGTGGTTCGGTTCCACAATCCGGGACATGAGCCGGCAGAACCAGCATTCAGGCCACCGCTCGGCTATGCGAGCGCACAAGGTTTGACCTGGCGCGCCACCCGAAATGCGGTTCAGGGCGCGCGAAACATTGCCAAAGGTGGTCATCGGCGGCTCCAAGGAATTGCGGACAACATGCGGTCGTGACTGAGGGCGTGCTATCCTTTGATGAAGGCGAGCAGGTCAGCATTGACCTGATCCTGGTGCGTGGCCGTGATCCCGTGGGGCGCGCCGGGGTAATAGATATCCTTTGCGCCTTTGATCAATCGGGCCGACTTGACTGCCGAGTCCTTGACGGGGACGATCTGATCGTCCTCGCCATGCAGGACCAGGGTTGGTACGTCGAACTTCTTGAGATCCTCGGTGAAATCGGTCTCGGAGAACGCCTTGACGCTTTCGTACGCATTGACGAGACCCGCCTGCATGCTCCAGAGCCAGAACTGATCCAGAATCCCCTGGGAAACCTTGGCGCCCGGCCTGTTCGCGCCATAAAACAACGGTGCGAGGTCCCGGTAATACTGCGAACGATCCTTGACGAGGCCAGCCCTTATGCCGTCGAATACCTCGATCGGCAGACCTTCCGGATTGGCCGGCGTTTTCACCATGATCGGCGGAACAGCGGCGATAAGAACAGCCTTGGCCACCCGCTTCGTCCCGTGCCGTCCGATATAGCGAGCAACCTCGCCTCCTCCGGTGGAATGGCCGACCAACGTAGCGTCCCGGAGATCCAGCGCCTCGATCACGGCTGCAAGGTCGTCGGCATAGCCGTTCATGTCGTTGCCGGACGTGGCCTGGCTCGATCGGCCATGGCCGCGCCGGTCATGCGCAACCACGCGGAAGCCGTTATGGGCAAGAAAGAGCATCTGGCTGTCCCAGGCGTCGGAATTCAGCGGCCAGCCATGCGAGAACGTGACGACAGGACCCTTGCCCCAATCCTTGTAGTAGATTTCGGTGCCGTCCTTGGTCGTGATGGTGCTCATCGTCTTGGTTCCTTTGATTGAGGGGGAAGAGGAAAGGTTTTGTTTTCGGCTCGCGGCCGAAGCAGCGCGGGGCAGTCCGGCGGCGACAGTGGCGATCAGGCCGGCCAACAAGACATCGCGGCGAGATCCGCCGGCGGAGAAAAGTCCGTCTTTGTTCATCATGTCCATCCATGTGCTGTGAACTCCTGCTCACCATCACGACCGTCGAGTCGGCCTGTGCGGTCGCGTTCGGGGAGGAGCGAGCGAGGAGCGGTGGAAACGCGACGGTCGTGATGGCTTGCGAGGAACAGGATGCACCGATCCGGGCCGCGAACCTATTCTACGGAAGCATCTGTCATACGATGCCAAGGTGCAGGGCAGGCACGCCGAGGTCCTGGAGCTGTCGCCGAGGTGGGGCTAAAATTGCCATGACGTTAGTGTCGTGCGCGACCCGCCGCTCGTGCGGCGGCCGCTACAAACAGAACCTATCAATCCGTATGAGGATCCGCTTCTCAAAACGAGAAGCGGCTGATCACGAGCAAGTCACCGCCCGAACGGACCGCGACAAGATTCGCCAATGTGGTCCTTATATTGAGGAATCAACTCACCGCCGGTTAGAGGCGTATATACTTATGTATACTGCGTGTTAGTATCGGGCCAAAGATCTGCTAGCTTTCGTTTTATAGACATTAAGCGGCATTTGCCGCTCTTGGAGCCCTTTGGACCTCACAATCCCGGAGTGCTTTAATGCGCCTTAGCTTTCTTTCTGGTTTCCTCATTGCGGTCCTTGCTGCTGGACCATCGACTTCTGCCAACGCTTCGCGCTCAGACGTGCCGCTCGGACAATCGACTGACCTGTCGGCACGTATCGTCGACGGCAAGGCCGACGTTAACGGTGTGGTCTACCACTATTTGCTGGCGGTAGGCGGCCCGAAAACTGTTGTGTTGTTGCATGGTTGGGGCACGACCTCATACATGTGGCGCTTTGTAATGCCACAACTGGTGGCGCGCGGTTACACTGTACTTGCGCCCGATTTGCGCGGTTTGGGGGACACTGCCAAGCCTGCGGCCGGCTACGAAAAGGCGTCGATTGCCGAGGATATTCACGCACTCGTCAATCAGTTGAACCTTGGTCCGGTCGTCAATCTTGTCGGCCACGATATGGGTGGCATGGTGGTTTATTCCTATGCGGCGCAGCACCCAGAGGAAGTCGCCACATTGGCCATCCTTGACGTCCCACTGCCAGGCATCGAACCATGGAACGAATTGATCCAAGGCCCTCGCACTTGGCATTTTCGCTTCCATTCCGTACGCGACGTACCGGAAATGCTCATTGCCGGTCGCGAGCTTGAGTATTTAAAGTGGTTTCACAATGCAGAGGGGGTAAATGCTTGCGCGTTCGACAACGAAGCCGACGAAGTCTACGGGCGTTCCTATGCCCAGCCTGGCGCATTGCGCGCAGGCTTCGAGTACTACCGGGCTTTTCCCCGTGACGAAGAGCAGAACAAGGCCTTTGCAAAACACAAGCTAACGATGCCGGTACTCGGAATAAGCGGCTCAGGTGGCTTGGGATCGATGTACGAAGACCATCTCCGCCACGTCGCCGAAAACGTACGCGCCGTAGTAGTCGAGGGCTCAGGTCACTGGGTTCCGGAGGAGCAGCCAGCCGCCGTCACCAAGGCCCTGATCGAGTTCCTGCCGCCAGCATACTAAGCTTCGCTGATGCCTGAAGGCACAGCATTAGCGATAGTCGTCGTGATGGAGATACGGCCGCTCCAAAGCTTTCCCAATGCGTCGCTGCTAGCGGGGGATGCGCGGCAGAAGCTTGGCTGTGCAGCGTCAACATCAGATTACACGCGGCGGTTATCGCTCTAAGCTCTATAAAGGTTTTCCTGAGTCCGGATCGTCCTGGGCAAGCTTTTCTTAGCGAAGAAGCGCCCGCCGCCGGGCGATCCTATCGGACGGAGGCATGGTTCGGCCCTATTCGAAAGTCTTGGCCGCGCCGGCCTCGCGCATCGGCGGGGGCAGCGTTTCCCACGCCCGGATTAGCTCACCGATGGAAGCAGCTTCCATCTTGCGCATGACATTGCCGCGGTGAAGCTTGACGGTCACTTCACTGATGCCGAGGTCGAAGGCGATCTGCTTGTTGAGGCGTCCGCGCGCCACTTCTCGCAGAACCTCGCGCTCGCGCGGCGTCAGCGTCTCGACGCGCTCGATGTTGCGCTTGACGATCACCGCATCCGCCCGCCGCTTGGCGTCCACCGCAATGCCCGCGATCACGGCGTCAAGCAGCGTCTGATCCCGCACCGGTTTGGTCAGAAAGTCCACGGCGCCGGCCTTCATCGCCTGGACAGTCATCGGGATGTCGCCATGCCCGGTCAGGAAGATGATGGGTTTGGGGTTGCCGTTTTTCGCAAGATGGTGCTGCAGATCGAGACCGCTCGTCCCTGGCATGCGCACGTCGAGGATCAAGCAGCCGGGGCTCTCCAACACGTCGGCGTCAAGCAATTCACGGGTCGAGGTAAAGCACACCGGCAGAAAACCCGCCGACAGGATCAATTCAGACAGCGCCTCCCGAACAGAGGCATCATCATCGACAATAATGACCAGCGGCTGCTCGGCTTCAGCCCGCCGCTGCTGTGATGACGGCGTCGATCTCCGTAAGGGCAATTGGTCAACTCTCATGTTTAGCCTCCGTTTCTGGGTTGCGTAAAGCGTCGCCGATCGCCGCAAGCAGTGCCTGGCCATCGAACGGCTTGCGGAAAAGCCTGCCAATGCCCTTGGCGCGGTGCTGATCCACTATCTCGTGGCGGCCGGTGATCAGGAACACAGGCAGATCCGGACGCGCCTTCTTGACCAAGTCGCGAAGTTCAAAGCCGTCCATGCCGGGCATCCCGATGTCGGTGATAAGCATGTCCAATCCAGACAGGCCGCTGACCAGCAACGACCTCGCCGATGAGAAGCTGCGGGCCACATAGCCGGCGGACTCCAGAAGGTCCTCCAGCGACTCGAGCAGTCTTGGGTCATCGTCGACAATCGCCACGACAGGCCTCCGCTTGCCCACGCTCAGCTCCCCCCTGCCCGGCGCGAGTGCGTGATCGGTATTCCCAATCGCTCGGCGATGCGCACGAGGTCGGCGAGCGACGCCGCGACCATCTTCTGCATGACGTTCCTTCTATGAATTTCCAGCGTAACTTCGCTGATCCCCAGTTCAGCGGCCGCCTGCTTGTTGAGCAGGCCGCTGACCACCAGCGGCAGCACCTCACGTTCGCGCGGCGTCAGTTCGAGATAACGTTGCTTCAACACGCCCAGCTCGGCGCGCTCCGATCGCTGTGCCCGATCCAGGGCGATCGCTGCATGGATTGCGGCCATGAGGTCCGCATCACTGAAGGGCTTAGTCAGGAAATCTACGGCGCCGTGCTTGATCGCACGCACGGAGGACGGGATATCGCCATGTCCCGTCAGGAAAACGATCGGCGGATGATCGCCCTCGGCAATCTGCCGCTGCAGATCGAGGCCGTTAATATCCGGCAGCTCGATATCGAGGATGAGGCAGGCGGGGACGTCCGGCTTGTCAGCGCGGATATAATCGCCCGCCGATCCGAACGCTACGGCACGCATGCCGTGCGCAGCCAGCAGCTCACTGAGCGCCTCCCGGATGCGTTCATCGTCATCTACGATGAAGACAATTTGGCCGTCCGTCATCATGACGCTGCTTTCGCTTCAATCGGCAACGTGAAGATAAACGTCGCTCCACGTGGTTCGTTCTTCTCGACCCATAAACGCCCGCTATGCGACTCGATGATCGAACGGCAGATCGCCAGTCCCATGCCCATCCCTTGCTCTTTCGTGGTAAAGAACGGTTCGAATATCCGGTCGGGAAACTCGACGCCCCGGCCGCGATCGCTGACTTCGGTCTGGACAACATCCCCGATATGGCGCACGCGGATGCTGATAGCTCCGTCGTCCGCACCAGAGTCCATCGCCTCCATGCCGTTGCGGATGAGATTGACCAGAACCTGCTGGATTTGGACGCGATCGAACGCGACTAGCGGAATGTCGCTTCCGACATCAACACTGATGCGAACGCCCCGCCGCATCGCTTCCTCGGCCACGAGGTCGCGTGCCTCTGCGATGACACTGCTGAGCGTCGCATTGGTCCTCGTCTCTGTGGATTGCTTGAACAGCGCGCGGATGCGGCCGACGACGTCCGCCGCCGAATTGGCGTCCCGGATTATGCGCTCGGCCGTGATCTTCGCGCGTTCGACGTTCGGCGGGGCGGCGGACAGCCAACGGTGGCATGCATGGGAATTGGCGACGATCGCGGCCAGCGGCTGATTCACCTCGTGCGCGATCGAAGCGGAAAGCTCGGCGAGACTTGCAGCCTGAGTGGCTTGCGCGAGTTTGTCGGAGGCTTGTCGCAGCGCTTCCTGGGCGCGCACCTCTTCGTCGATGTCGAGGGAAACCCCGTACCATTGCACGACCGCCCCGTCCTCATCACGCCGCGGCTCGACCCTGCACTCCGCCCAGCGATAGCCATCTGTTTCGCGCCAGCGAAACCGCATCGCGGAACCGCCGCCTGTTTCGAAACAGGTCAGCAACGTGCGCAGCACCTCGGGAGCATCTTCGGGATGAACCAGTTCTTGCAGCAATTCCTCGATGCGCGGCTCTCCGAGCGTTTCGAAATTGGCGATCACGGAGCGGAAATGGTCCTGGTATCGCTTGTTGAAGTAGACCGGCCCGCCGGTCGGCACCGCGCTCCAGATGCGGACCGGCACAGCGTCGATCATCTGCTGAAGCTGCAATTCGCTCCGCCGCAGCGCCTCTTCGGCTTGCATCTGATCGTCTATGTCGTGACAGAGGCCGTACCACTGGACGATCAGGCCAGCGTGATCGCGCATCGGCTCTGCCCGGCTCGACATCCAGTGATAGACGCCATCGGCGCGGCGCAGGCGATACCTCATGGAGAAGCGCTCACCGGTGGCAAGGCAGTGACTGAGCGTATCGCCGAATGCTGCTGCGTCGTCCGGATGGACGGTGGACGCTATCATCGCCGCCAGCCGGCTGATGCCCTGTTTGTCCAAATCCGTTACGTCGAGGCGGAGAAAGTCGACCATTCGCTTGTTGAAAAAGGTCGGCTCGCCGTCCGGCGTCAGGCGCCAAACGTGGCTCGGAACCATGTCGACAAGCTGCGAGAGCTCCCGCTCCCGGTCGCCCAATGCCTCAAGGCTTTCACGCAAGGTGAGCACCGCCGCCTGATGCTGCCGGGATATGGCGGCCACGACGAGCGCCGAAAATGCCGAGATGGCCAGAAAAAGCTGCAGCATGATCTGGTTGTGCTTCTGGGACTCGGGATCGCCGGCAAATTGGCTGGCGCCGGATATCGTGAATACCGCCGTGATCAGAGCGAGGACGGCCAATGCTACGGCGGCGCCTCTGAACTCAAAGCGCACTGCGGCCCAAAGAAGAGGCGGCATGATGATGTAGGCGAAGGGCAGATAGCCGCTCAAGGAAAGGGCGGCGATACCAAGAAAAATCAGCCCCAGGACGCAAGCTTCCATCCACCGCGCTGCCGAGAGCTGCGCCTTGCCGCGCCAGTTCTGGAACACGACCAGCGCCAGTGGCGCTACGATCAGGACTCCCGTCGCGTCTCCGATCCACCACAGCGGCCAAGCCGTCGCAAAGGTTTGCGATTGTATGCCAAACCACGCAAGCGCCGCACTTCCCACCGTCGCGCTTGCAACTGGCGCAATTCCAGCGGCCAGTACGACGAATGCGAGAACGTCCCGCAACGTTTCCAGCCGAACTGGGCGCTTGCAGGTCTGGTTCACAAGCCATGCGCCGGCCACCGCTTCAAGAGCGTTGCCGGCAAAGATCAGGAAGGCCGCGGGCAGCGGAGTGTGGAACCACAAGAAGTTGCTGAACAGTTCGGCCAGACAGGCCCCCAGCACCCACCACGGCCAGCTATACCTGGAGGCGAAGACAAGTGTAGCGATGAACAGCCCGCTCGGAGGCCAAATGGAAATCCCTGTTCCGGGTATGATTGCGAGCGACTGGGCGAATCCGCAGCCCAGGACATAGGCCGTAATAAAAAGCCCCAGATGCAAGAGTTGGGGACGGTGCGACCAGACGCGCGACAACCTGCCTCTTTCAAGATCGCTGCTCATGTTGCCGCGAATCAGGCCCGGTTCATTCGTCGCGAAAGGTCGGCCACTTCCCGGTCCGGATCGGTCCAAGTCATGCGTTAACGCGCGCGTTGCGTTGGAATCGGTCTCGCCAAGTGAGTTGGGCGCTGTCGTCATCGGGTGCCCCTCACGGACAAACAAACTCTGGAGATTGTCGGCGCTTCGTGTAGCACTTGCTCTTGATAGCTGGACTGGGCTGACGGACTCACGTCGCCACCCTAATCCCGCCACGCCCCAACCGCACCTCATGGAAATCCATGCATTGCACGGGGCGGCGGCGCCCCTTCACCGAGAGCCGAAAAACCAAGCGCTTACTGAGCGCCGCCAGTTATTGCGCAGCTTTCGCTTCAGCCGGGAGGGTGAAGATGAATGTCGCCCCACGCGGCACGCTATTCTCCGCCCAAAGGCGTCCGCCGTGAGACTCGATGATCGAACGGGAGATCGCGAGCCCCATGCCCATTCCGTTCCCTTTCGTCGTAAAGAACGGCTCGAATATCTTGTCAGGATGTTCGACTCCTGGGCCGCGGTCGCTGACATCGATCTGGATTTTGTCCTCTATCCGGCGCACGCGTATCCCAAGAACCTTGTCGCCAGCAATGGCGTCCATCGCGTCCACGCCGTTGCGGATGAGATTGACCAAAACCTGCTGGATCTGGACGCGATCGAACACGACGAGCGGAAGGTTGCTTTCGATGTCGACATCCATGCGAACGCGACGCCGCATGGCTTCCTCAGCCATGAGGTCACGCGCTTCGGCAATGACACTTGGGATCGGCATACTGGTTCTCATTTCAAGGGATGGCCTGAACAAGGCGCGGATGCGGCTGACGACATCCGCCGCCGAGTTAGCATCGCGGATGATGCGCTCGGCCGTGATCTTCGCGCGCTCGAGGTTCGGGGGATCGGCGGCCAGCCAACGATAGCAGGCGTGTGAGTTGGCCACGATCGCTGCCAGTGGCTGGTTCACCTCATGCGCGATAGACGCCGAAAGCTCGGCGAGGCTTGCCGCCTGGCTCGCCCGTGCAAGTCGCTCTTGCGCCAGACGCAGCTCCTCCTGCGCCCGAACCTCACCGTCGATGTCCAGGCAGATAACATTCCACTGCACAATGGCGCCTTCGGCATTGCGCATCGGCGCCGCGCGCGTGTCGACCCAGAGATATTCGCCATCGAAGCGCCGTAGACGGTGCTTCCGCGAGTATGGCTCGCCGGTCGACAACGAATGTGCGTACTGCTCCTTGACTCCCGCGACGTCGTCGGGATGAACGCCGGCGTCGAGTGTGCCGGCCAACCGGGATTTTCCCGCATCATCCAATTCTTCAAGTTCGTAGCCGAGGAATTCGCGGAGCTGCTGGCTGCGATACATCGGCTCGCCGTCCGGCGCAGCGCAATCGATCATTACGGGCAGGGTTTCGACGAGTTGCCAGAGCGAGCGCTCCCTTTCTCGCAGCGCTTCCTGAGAAATTACAAAATCGTGGATGTCGACGTTGGCGCCGTACCACCGGATTGTGCGACCGCTCTCATCGCGGAGCGGATCCGCGCGTCCCTCAGTCCAGCGGTATGCACCGTCCCATCGCCGGTTACGAAACTTCAGCTCGAACGGTTCACCCGTGCTGAAGGAATGGGTTAGAGCTCCCAGCAATACGGCCCTGTCCTCCGGATGGACGATGGTTTCAATGGCGCTCGGCAATCCTGGAGCATCAAAATCTTCCAGCTTCAGGCCGATATAGTCCACCATAGTTTTGTTAATGTATGCTGGCTCGCCGCCTGGCGTTACGCACCAGATCTGCATTGGCACTGTATCTATGAGCTGCTGAAGCTGCCGCTCGCTGCGTCGCAGCGCCTCTTCGACGCGCAGCTGATCATCGACGTCGTGTGAGAGGCCGTACCACTGGACGATGCGTGCGCTCTCATCCCGCAGTGGCTCCGCGCTGCCTTCCACCCAGCGGTAGACGCCATCCGCACGCCGCAGGCGATACTTCTTGGAGAAGCGCTCGCCGGTGACGAGGGAATGGTTGAGCGCTTCCCTAAGGCTGTCCGCATCATCGGGATGGACGGCGGCTTTTATGACGGCTGTCAGCCGGCTCATGCCCTGCTTGTCTGTGTCTGCTATGTCCATGCCGAGAAAATTTATCAGGCGCTTATTGAAGAAGGTCGGCTCGCCCTCTGGGCTCAACCGCCAGAGCAGGCTGGGAACCATATCCACGAGTTGCGAGAGCTCCCGCTCCCGATCGCGCAGCGCTTCCTGTGCGCGCATCTCATCGTCGATGTCGATGGAAACTACGTACCATTGCACAATCGCTTCGCTTTGATCTCGCAGCGGTTCCCCGCGACCATCAACCCAGCGATACGCACCGTCCGCACGACGCATACGATACTTCAAGGAGAAGGGGTCGCCGGTGGCGAAGGAGTGGCGGGCCGTCTCCAGCAAGTTAGCCGCATCATCGGGATGGACGAGGGTCCCTATGACTGCAGCCAGCCGGCTCATGCCCGGCTTGTCCAAAGCCGCTACGTCGTCCAGACCGAAAAAGTCCAGCAAGCGCTTGTTGAAGAAGGTCGGCTCGCCGTCCGGCGTCAGACGCCTGATCTGGACCGGGACCATGTTCACGAGTTGCGAGAGCTCGCGCTCCCGATCGCGCAACGCCTCTTGCGCGCGCACCTCATCATCGATGTCGAGACAGAGGCCATACCATTGGACGATGCGTCCGTCCTGATCCCGTATCGGGTCCGCCCGGCTCGACATCCAGTGATAGACGCCGTCGGCGCGGCGCAGGCGATGTCTCATAGAGAAGGGCTCGCCGGTGGCGAGGCAATGGTGGAGCGCGTTTCGGAACGCTGCTGCGTCGTCTGGATGGATTGTCTCTATGACCACCTCCAGCCGACTCATCCCCGGCTTGTCCGCATCCGCTACGTTCAGGCCGAGGAAATCGACCATGCGCTTGTTGAAGAAAATCGGCTCGCCGTCCGGAGCCAGCCGCCAGATGTGGCTCGGAACCATGTCCACGAGCTGTGAGAGCTCACGCTCCCGATAGCGCAACGCCGCGACGGTTTTCTTGTAAACGTCGATGTCAAGCGCGATGCCAAACCATCCCGTGATACGATTTTGACTGTCGCGCACTGGTCGTGCCGCGGTTCGAGCCCAGACATAGATGCCGGTCGCGCGCCGAAAGCGAAACTCGACATTAAAATGATCGCCGGTCTCCAGGCAGTGACGCCATGCGGCGGCGATCTGGTCATAGTCATCCGGATGAAGCAACCGCTTCCAGCCGGTATGACCCTCCTTCAACGAAGCATTCAGATCCTCCAGCGTCACCCCGAGGGAATTCTGGGCAAACGGGTGCAGGTAGATCCACCTACCGGCCGCATCGAATGCCCATCCGTTGCCGAATATGCTCTCGACGACCCTCGCCGACCGGATTGCTTCGGCTTCGTTTTCGCCCGACGGGTCTGACGCTGTCGTAGTTGGCCGAGGCTCCCTGTCTGTCACCAGATCGTCGATATCGACACTTACACTGTACCCCGGCTCTGAGCGGGTTTCGGTCCAACGATAGTTACCGTCGGCCTTGAGTTGCCGATGTCTTGTGACTTGTGGGACGCCCGTCCAGAAGGCGCGCGCGGCCGCATGAGCCGCCGCAGCCCGGTCGTCCGGATGAATAACCTTCAGCGAATGCGGTACGTCGGGCGCGGCTTTTTCCTCAAGCGCAGCATTGGCGACATCCGCGAATCGCTTACTGACGACGGACGGAACATCGCCGTCGATCACTGCACCGTACCATGCATGGATACGACCTTGGCTGTCGCGCAATGGCTGTCCCGAACTTCGCCCCCAACCGTAAGCACCACTCGGGCGCAAAATGCGGTGCTCGACATTGTAATGCTCACCTGATTGCAGACAGCGACGCCATGTGGCGACGGCGCCGTCATAATCGTCTGGATGGATTATCCGCTTCCAACCAGAACGGCCCTCTTCCGAAGGCGAATTGAGTTCCTCCAACGTCATGCCAAGAAGCGAAAGCGCCGCCGGAGTCACGTAGGTGAATTTGCCGGCGGCGTCGGTCGCCCATGCGTTACCGACCACGTTTTCGATGATCCGCGCCGCTCGCAATGCTTCGGAGTCGGTTTCGTCAAGTGAGTTGGACGCTGCTGTCATGGGCTACTCCTGCCGGACAAAGGAACTGTCAGCGCTTCGTATAGCACTTGTTCCCTATCTGGACAGGCGAACTCACGGCCCCAAGTCTAATACCGCCATGCCCCCGCGTCTCATGGACATCCGTGCATTAAACGGAATGTGGGTGCTGCGGCCGCCTTTACGGAAGCTGGAAAAGGCCGGATGCTCCTGCGCGCGTAACGATCGCCTCGTGCAAGGAGCGACTGGAATGACGCATCAAAGAGTGGCAGCGCCACTCACCGCTGGAAAGCGCGCGCCGGACAGGTAAGACCCTCGCCTGCCTCTCCGTTGGCTGCAGAGCGAAACCGGAAAAACCCCTGCATTCGTCATCCCTATCTCGTCCAGTTGACACGGCTCATGAGATAATCTGGAAGCCTCTCCCGACCAATACATCTGTTCCAAAGTATAGGGCGTGGACGCGGTTTTAGTTCTGCGGAGCGGCTTGGCGGCCGAGCAATTGTTTGGCGACAATGAGACAGGGCGCAGCGACCGCGAACAGCAGGACGAGCGCGAAGAAAGCTTCGTCGAACGAGATCGTGGCGGCCTGCTTCTCAAGCGCGCGCTGCAGCAGCGGCAGGGCGGCCTTGGTCGCCGCAGTGCTGTCGACACTGTTCGCCAGAGCGTTCGCAGCGGCTCTCAAGCGCTGGTCTACGGCTGGATCGCCATTGACGAGGTGGGACGCCAGTATCGTCCGATTGTGGGCATTCTGGTGATCAATATACGTTTGCAAGAGGGCTGTGCCCGTCAGACCGCCCACCTGCTTGCCGAAGTTGAACAGCCCGATGCCGAACGGCAGCGCATTGGCGGCAAGGCGCTGCAGCGTAACCAGCGTCAGTGCCACGAACAGAAGGCCGAGGCCGAATCCTCGCAGCAGCAGAGCAAGGGTCAGGTCCGGTGATCCGCTACCGCTCGTCGAAGCGGACAGCAGCCACATGGCGCCTGCGAAGAGGAGAATACCAAATGGCGCAAGCGTGATCGGGCGGATCCCGGTCCTTTGGATGACGAAGCCGGACAACAGAAGTCCAAGTGCGAGCATGGCTCCGCTGGGCAGCAGAAGCACTCCTGCGCCCGTGGCGGTAAAATCGAGCACGTTGAGGGCAAAAGCCGGAATGAGATAGGCGCTGCCTGAAAGAGCAGAGCCGGCGACGAAGCTGACGAGAAGGCCGAAGCGAAAGTCCGGATTGCCAAGGGGCGAGATGGCCAGCAGTGAGCCTTCTGAACGAAAGCGGGTCTCCCAGACGGCCAGAAGGCCGGCGGCCGTCACACCGGTTGCGGCAAGGAAGGTGATGTCGGTGTCGTCGAACCAGTTGAACCTGCTGCCTTGCAGCAGGACGTATGTCAAAAGCGCGGCGCCGATGCCGAGCAACAATATTTCGACGGCAGGAAACCTGGTTTTCCGCCAAAAGGTCCGATCGCCGTCCGCCGCCAGAAGGAGAAGGGAGACGATGCCGAGCGGAATGATGCTCAGGAATATCCACTCCCAGGTCAGATGGTCGACAAGCCAGCCCTGCAGGGCCGGCGTGACAGTCGTCGGAGCCATGACGGCGCCTACGGCAAAAACCGCCTGAACGACGGGCTGATGCCGGTGCGGGAAGCGAAAGAACAGTAGTGTCTGGCCAGCGACGAGAACTGTGCCGCCGGCCAGCCCTTGCACAATGCGGCAGATGCAAATCCAGGTGAGGTCCACCGACAACGTCAAGGTCGCGGATGCCAGCAGAAGGGCGACAACCCCCGCGCGCAGGCAGGCGGTCGGCCTGGCTGCCGTCACAAGAAGCGGAGCGACAAGGAACGCCGTCAGCTTGGCCGCTATGAAAACAACGTCGATCATCGCCAGTTCGTCCAACGTTGCGTAGGTGTCGCCGAGCATGTCGATCCGGCCGATGGACAGTGCGGTGGATGCGACCGCGTCCATGAAGGCGGCCAGCACGACGCCGGTTGCTATCAAGGAAGCGCGCAGGGTGCCGGGATGGCGCTGCACAGCCGCCGTTTCGGCGAGGTGCATCATTGTGCTGAGCGCCCGTCCGCGGTCCCGCCTGTCTGCATTTCCTGCGCTACTGCCGGAGCATCCCTGGTGCCGACGGTGATGGCAACACGAGCCGAGAGTCCCGGAACCAGGCGGCCGGGCAACGGATTGCGCGTCATCCTGATCTTGACCGGCACGCGTTGGACGACGCGGATGAAGTTGCCGGTAGCATTGTCCGGCGGAAGCAGGCTGAATGCCACGCCGCTGCCGGGAGCGAAGCTGTCGACAAGGCCGTCGATTTGCAGATCGGGATATTCATCAACCATGACGCGGACGCGTTGGCCGATCTCAACCTGCCTCAGCTGTGTTTCCTTGAAGTTGGCGACGATCCAGACATCGTTAACCGGAACGATGTCCAGGGCTGCCGTCCCTGGGGTGACATAGCGGCCGACACGGATCTGGCGATTGCCGACGATGCCGTCGACCGGGGCCCTCACGACGGTGTTGGCCAGGTCGAGCATTGCCAGGTCGAGCGCTGCCTGTGCCTGCGACAGGGCTGCCTGCGCACCGGACAATTGTGCATCCAGGACACCGAGCTTCAACTTTTGAGCCAGCAGATTGGCCTCTGCACCGTCCAGCGATGCCTTTGCCTTGTCATGGCCGGCCTGCGCATCCTGCAGCTTCTGATCGCTTGCGGTCCCGTTCTTCTGCAGCGTGACGTAGCGGTTCAGGTTGGCGCGGGCGAATTGCAGGTCGGCTGCGGCAGATTGCTTCTGCGCCTCAGCCTGCGCGATCAATGCGTCCTGCAGTTCACGAGTTGCCTTGATGTTGGCGATTTCCGCCTGCCGGGCGGCGACGTTGGCTTTCGCCTGCTCCGCCTTGGCCTTGTAGTCGCTGTCGTCGATGCGAAACAGGACAGCACCCTTAGACACACTGGCATTGTCGTCTATGTCGACTTCGACGACGTAACCGGCAAGCTTCGGAGCGATGCTGGTAATGTCTCCGCGGAGATAGGCATTATCGGTCGTTTCCTCGAACCGTCCCCTCGTGAACCATTGCCAGCTCCAAATAGCTGCCATTGGAATCACCATAAGGGCAACGATGGCAATTGCGATCTTGCGGGCTCGGCTCATGATTGCCTCGACACCCGGTCGATGCGCTCGCTATCGAAGGAGGTATCCGTCTTCCGAAGAGCGAGATGTTCGGCAAGGCTGGAAGCCCACGGTGCGCAGTACAGTTTCACGAGAACGTCTCCGTCGAGCTGCGGTTCTGCAACAAAGCAGAACTGCAGAACGATCGCGGATTTCACGGCCTCGCCGCTATCACGCGGACGAACATCCCATCTGCCCTGATCGGTGGTTCGTACTGAACCTCAGCACAGGTCGCATTATCAGTCAGCCGGATTCCTCAGGCGCGCGAACGTGCCGGCGCGAACCTCCGTATTGCCGAAGACCGTGGCAGCAATGATCGCAGAGAGCGCCCTCTTGAAGAGTTCGGTTGTCTTAACGTTCACCTATTTGACAAGCGCGCAACACGCGTTCGCTGTGCGGCAGTTGCGACGGTTCATGAAAGCAACCCGCTATCTTGCCGCCGGCTAACGCGGTGCGACACGCAGCCCGGCGGCATCGAAGAGATGCATGCGCTCCGGCGGCAGAGCGAGGTTGATCGGCGGCCCTTGCGATTCAACGCCCTGCTGCTTGAGAACGGCGATGAGTTTGCTGTCGCCGGCAATGGTGGCGTGGACAACGGTTTCCGGTCCCAACGCCTCGGCCAGCGTTACCCGCGCTTCCACCGATCCCTTGCTGCCATCCGAAAGTTGGATGTCGTGTGGCCGGATGCCAAGCGTCGCGTCGTCTCCCGGTTTCAGCGCGACCCCGTCGGCCGCGACCGAGGCCGACAGCCCGCCCGGACCTTCGACACGCACCTCACCAGCGCTTGCCGAACGCACCTTTACCGGCAGCAGGTTCATCCGCGGCGCGCCGATGAAGCCGGCGACGAACAGGTTGGCCGGCGCGTTGTAGAGATCGAGCGGCCGGCCGACCTGTTCGATCCGCCCCGAGCGCATGACCACGATGCGGTCCGCCAGCGTCATCGCCTCGATCTGGTCATGGGTGACGTAGATCATCGTGGTTGCCAGCCGCCGGTGCAGGCCCGCCAGTTCAGCGCGCATGGTGATGCGCAGTTCGGCATCGAGGTTGGACAGCGGTTCATCGAGTAGAAAGGCGGTCGGATTGCGCACCACCGCACGGCCGATCGCCACGCGCTGCTTCTGGCCGCCCGACAATTGACCGGGCCGGCGGTCGAGATAGGGAGCAATTTCCAGCATGCGCGTCGCTTCCGTGATCCGCGCGTCGATCTCGGCTTTCGGCATACGGATGTTTTCGAGCCCGAAGGCGAGGTTCTGGCGCACGCTCATGTGCGGGTAGAGCGCGTAAGACTGGAACACCATCGCCAGACCGCGCTGTGCGGCCGAAACGTTGGTGACGTCGACCCCGTCGATCTCGATCTTGCCGTCGGTCGGCCGATCGAGTCCGGCAATCAGCCGCAGCAGCGTGGACTTGCCGCAACCCGACGGGCCGACGAGGACCAGCATCTCGCCGTCACCGACGTCGAGATTGATGCCGTGCAAGATCTTCATCTTGCCGTAAGCGCGATCGATGTTGGTCAGCGTTATCCGTCCCATGACATCCTCACTTCAGCCCGGTGCCGGCAATGCCGGAAGTGATGTAACGCTGCAGGAAGACGAAGACGAGGACGACGGGGATCATCGTCACCACGGTCATCGCCAGGATGTAGTGCCACTGCACGTTTAGCTGGCCGGCATAGGTGTTGAGGCCGACCTGGAGTGTGTAGAGTTCCTTGCGCGACAGCACCACCAGCGGCCACAGAAAGTCGTTCCAGCGCCAGACGACCGAGAAGATCGCCAGCACGGCGAGCGCCGGTGCTGCAAGCGGCAATACGATGCGCCAGTAGATCTGCCATTCGGAAGCGTTGTCCATGCGCGCCGCATCGAGCAGCTCGTCGGGGATGGTCAGCATATATTGGCGCAGCAGGAAGACGCCGGTCGGCGTCGCTACCGTCGGCAAGATCACGCCCCACAGCGAATCGAGCAGCCCGACGGCGCCCACCACCGAATAGAGCGGCACCAGGATGACCGACAGCGGCACCATCAGCGTACCGACGATCACAAGCATCGTCAGATCGCGGCCGCGGAACTTGTATTTCGACAGGGCGAAGGCGGCCATCGAATTGGTGAGCAGCGTGATCAGCGTCGCCATTGCCGTCACAAAAACCGAATTGCGCAGATAGCGCAGGAAGTCGAAATGGACGAAGGGCTCGGTGTAGTTCTCCGTCGCGAAGCCGATTTCGCGCACCGGCTGCCGGTCGGCGATGTTGACCTTGACGACATCGTTCGGCGCCTGCGGGTCGACCATCTGCGCCATGATGCCGATGCGCCGCACCTCGGCCAGCACCTTGGTCGAACCATCCGGCAGCTTCACCCTGTAGAGGGCCAGCGGCTTGTCGTAGCCTTCAACCCTCGCCTGTTGGCTGACATAAGGCATTATGGTCGGCGGGAACTCGGCAAGCTGGGCCGGCGTCTTGAATGACGAACCCACCAGCCAGACGGCCGGACCGAACATGATGACAACACCGCCGAGCAGCCACAGCCAGCTCACGATATCCGTCCAATGCCAGCCGCGACCGCCGCGCCGGCGGGTCAGGAATGTCATGACGCCGCTCATTCGCGGGCTCCTTTCCGCTCACCCCGGCGTCCGACCTGCAGCTGAACCAAGGTGAGCACGACCAGCACCAACCCCATCAGAATCGAAGCCGCCGAAGCCAGCCCCGGATTGCGCAGCAGGGAGGCGAAGCCGATCTCATAGATGTACTGCGTGATATAGAGGGTCGAGGTTCCCGGCCCTCCACCCGTCAGCACATAGACTTCGTCGAAGATCTGCACGGCGCGGATCAGCGTCAGTACGATGACGACAAGCAGATTCGGCATCAGCAGCGGCAGCGTGATGCGCCAGAACACCCGCGCCGGCTTCGTGCCGTCCATCTCGGCCGCTTCGTAAAGGTCGCGCGGGATCGCCTGCAATCCGGCAAGCAGGATCAGCGTATAGAAGCCCATATGTGCCCAGACCGAAACGCTGACGGCGGCGGTGAAAGCCCAGAAACGGTCGGTCAGCCAGTTGTGCGGCTCGCCGCCCATATCATGGACGATCAGGTTGAGCAGGCCCTGGCGCTGCAGGATCCAACGCCAGATCAGGCCGGTGACGACGGGCGACAGCAGCACCGGAAAGAAGAACACCGCGCGCCAGAAGCTGCGCCCGACGATCTCGCGGTTGAGGATCAGCGCTGTCGCCATCGACACGACCGTCATCAGCGCCACCTGCACGACGACGAACAGACCGGTATTGTGCACGGCCTTCCAGAAGAGATCCTCGTGGCAAGTGGCAGTGTCCAGATAGTTGCCGCAATCGAGCAGGCGCTGGTATTGCTCGAGCCCCACATAGGTTCGGTCCTGCAGGAAGTAGGCCGTTCCCGACGTGGCCGAATAGAAGAAGTTGATGATCATCGGCACCAGGACGAAAATGCCGAAGATCGCCATGTTTGGGGCGAGGAAGAACGCGGCCATGCCGCCGGTGCCCGTCGCGCGCTGCCAGAACTTCAGCGGCACGTTGACGATCGATGCCAGCCACACGACCGGCGCCGCGAGGGCGGCGCCAATCCATGTCTTCAGTGTCGCGGCGGCGGTCACTTCGCCTCGGCAACCTTGTCGGCGATATCCTGGTCGATCCTGCCCCAGGCATCGTCGAGGCTGAGCTCGCCGGCCATCACCTGGCTGACGCGCGTCACCAGCGCGGCAAAGTAAGCGTTGGCCCACTTCCACGGCGGCATTGCATCGGCCGCCGGCAGGGTTTCGCCCGCCGCCTTGACGAACTTGTCGAGCGCGGGACCGACGTTCTTGTCGGCCGAGACCCATTTCAGCCCGCCCTTGTCTACGACGCCCTTGTGCGCGGGCAGAAACAGCGTGCGCTCGCTGAACTCTTTCACCACGTCTTCACGGGCCAGATAATCCATGACCTTGGCGACGTCCTTGGGATTCTTCGTATATTTGATGGCGACCAGCGCCGCGCCGCCCTTCACGCCCGAACAGCCTGCGGTACCGCAGGGCGAGCCGGTCGCCACCCAGTCGAAACTGTCGCCGATCTTGGTCGACAGATTGGCGACCTGCCAGCTGCCCGAATAGTAGAACGGGATCTGGGCGTTGATGAAGTCGTCGGCGGCCGCGCGATAGGTCGAGCCTGCCGCCGACACCCAGGTATCCTTCAGCATCAGGCCCTTGGCGGTCCAGTCGACGAGCTTGCCGACGAACGCCTTGGTGCCGTCGTCCACTTTCGCCGGCATACCATCGGGGCCGATATAGTTCGCTCCAAAGGAGACATTCGGACCCGAAATGCGGTGACCGGAACGGTCGATGGCGAAGGCAGCCGGAAGCTGCTGGCTCTTCGCCACTTCGGCGGCGGCGTTGATCCAGTCGTCCCAGGTCGCCTTGTCGCCGGGCAGCGGCACGCCGGCCTGTTCGAACAGCGTCTTGTTGGCGAAGCCGCCGGTGAGTGTGAGCTGGGTCATGAAACCCGGGATGGCGTTGGAGCCGTCGGGGCGCATCCAGTCCAGCGTGTCAGCGAAATTGTCCTCCCAATATTTCGGGTCAGCCACCAGTGGCCTGAGATCGAGCCAGTGCTGGGCAAGCTCCTTGATGTTGGTGACGCGGGCGATGTCCGGGCCCTGGCCGGCTTCGAGCTGGATGGGCAGCTGCTCCTGGATCACCTTGTAGGCGACGTTGTCGAGCGTGACGTGGATGTCGGGATTGTCCTTCATGAAGCGGTTCAGAATGTCCTGGATGACATCGCCTTCGACACCGTCCGAATACCACATGATGCGCATGTCGCCGGCAAACGCGCTGGTCGATGCGAGCAGACTGACCGATAGCGCGGCCAGCAAAGTGCGGGACTTATTCATGCTTTCGTCTCCTCCTTTAGCGGGGCGGCGCCCCGATAGTTCAAGCCGCTACGCCCTCTCCTCTTGAGCGTCGCAGCCGATTTCCTCCCTACTCTGTGTGCTTCATGCGCATCGCCTCACCGCGCACGGTCCAGTTGGTCGGATCGAGTGTACGTCCCTCAGCCACGATCCTTGCGTCGGCGAGGAAATGCACCGTGCCGTACTCCGGATCCTCGACGATCAACTCGCCGTCGGGACCCGACCGCACCGACAGGCCGGCAAAGGCGTCCGCCCAGGCGTCGAGCGCCGGCAGATTGGCATTCCGGTCACCGAGGCGAATGATCCACGTCGTCCTGCGTCCCGCCGCCCGCAGCTCGTTGCCGGCGGTCGGGCCGGCCACGACCTGCGTGAGAGGCACATCCGTCTTCAGCATGACGAAGGCGTCGCCGGATTGCGCGAACGCCCGATCGCCACCCACTTGCACGGCATCGAAGGCACGTGCGGGGAACCAGGCGTGCGTGAAGTCGGGCTGTTCATCCGAGCAGGAGAAGCTGACGATGGCGAGGTCGCGATATTGGTGAAGCCGGGGCAAAGTGCCTGAGCCGCCCCAATATGATGGTCTGCCATATCCCGACTGCAGCACTTCGCCGGGGTGGTTGATCCAGATCTGCGCATCCGGATTCTTGCCCAGCCGGGCGTGAATGACGGTCTCCTGATAACCCCATTGATTCCAGCGATAGCCAGCGGCGCTGCCCATCGCATGGTTGCGCGTCTTGTAGTGGTAGAGCCGCGCGAAGCGGTCTTGTCCCTGCGCGAAAGTCCATTCCCACGCCGTATCGTCGGTGAGGGAAGCAATTGGTGCCAACCCGTCCGGAACGCTCAAATCGTGATCCCGCAGGCACAGTGCCAGCTGTGGCAGCGCATGAAAGCGCATGCCGTAATTGCCCTTGCCCCAAAGCATGCGGCAGATGCCGGATAATTCCAGCGAACGCGCGGCGCGCAGCGTGTGCTCGTAGGAGCGGCCCTGCGCCCCGGTGAGGATGCCGCGATGCGCCGAGCGGGCGACGATTTCAAGCAGGCGTATGATTGCCTTGCCGGCACGTTCGGCGATGTCCTTGTCCGGGGCCAGCGCGTAGAGCGCGCACAGGCCCTTGAGGTCGATGGGAAAATAAGGCGCCGAGTTGAACTCGGCCATCTCCCATGCCTCGAAATGGTCGAGCCAGGCCCGCACCCGCGCGGCTCCCACCGCGGACTGTTCGCGGCCAAGGCGGCCCGACCGCACGAACCGCACATCAGGCAACAGGCCCCCAGCAATATAAGCGGCGGTGTGGAAGAGCAACGCGTGGTTCTCGGAGAAGTACCACTGCACATCATTGCCGGGCTCGTCCATCCAGTAGCGATAGCCGAGGATGGCGTTGTCGACGCGCGCGCGCAGGCTCACTTCCAGCCGATCGCCATAGGCCTTGCGGCACCACAGCAGCGGCACCAGGATGAAGTCGGCGCAATCGTGACAATCCTCGATCGCCGGCAGCGTACCGGAGATCATGGCGTCGGTCTCGGCGCCCTGCTGGCCGATCGCCAGGCGCGCCAGTGCGCGCACGGTGTCGGCCTCGGCGTGACCGGCGACCTCACGCAAGGCCTCATTAATACGCGCGGTAAGCGTTTCCGGCGCATCGCCCTGACGGCGCGCGTGGCATATCTCGACGCCGAAGACACGCGATACGGCATGGTCTGCGACCGTCAGCGCCACCTTGAAATGGCGAAAGTCGGCCGGCAGCTGCTCGGTATCGGCGATCGGCAGCCGCGTCTGGCCCGCCGGCAGATCGAAGGCGAAGCGCACCGGCGTCTCGATCGACATGAAATCGCCCTCGATCTCGACCTCGACTTGCGCGTCGCGCGGCAGGGCCACGCCGGTGACAAGCGCCACCTCGCCGCCGTCATAGGCGGGACGCTCGAAATGCATGTCGTCGAGGGCTGCTTCCATCGCATCGGCAACGCCGCTCTCGACTTCGATCGGCAGTGCGACCGAAGCAGCCGGACCGGATAGATAGTCGAGCTGGAAATAGTAGCGGGCGTCGCGCTCTGCGAGATCGTCGAACCATATGCGAATGTCGTTGCGGCCGGCCCTCAGCGCGATCTTGAAGTGCTCGGCACTTTCCAGATTGCGGCCGTAGGGCGCCATCCAGCCGGCTTCCTCACCATTGGCAAAGAGTATGGCGCCGCCGCATGTGCGCAGCCGCACCATCACCTCGCCAGTCGAGGCCGCCTCGATGGTGGTCTCGGCCCAGGTTCCAAGCACCGTCGGCCGGAACCAGAAGCCCGATAGGTCGATGCGCGGCGAGGCGAAGGGCAGCCAAATGCGCTCGGCGCCGAATTCGGCGCTGACCTGTGGTCGCTTGCCGCGTCGTTCCGCTGCGAACTGCGTGCGGCACGGATATTCATGGGGAATGAAATTCTTGTGCTTGGTCAGGAAGAAGAAGGGATCCATCTCGCCTTGCATGGGCTGGTCGGCCACATCGTAGCGTTGCTCGGCGATAGACCCGAGCCGCCAATAGACGATTGGCTGCCCCGCCATGAGCGGCCGGCGCAGCGTAAAGTCCGTCCGAACGCTTTGCGCGGCCTCGCTCATCGCAAATCCTTCACGGCAACTGGATCGACATCGGTGTAGGCCTGGTTCTCGCCGGTCATGCCCCAGACGAAAGCATAGGGGCCGGTGCCGGCACCCATATGGATAGACCAGGCGGGCGACAGGACAACGTCACCGTCGGCGACCATCAGGTGGCGCGTCTTGTCTGGCCGGCCCATCAGATGGATTACACGGTCGGCCTCGGCGAGGTCGAAGTAGCAATAAGCTTCCATGCGCCGCTCGTGCAGATGCGGCGGCATGGTGTTCCACACACTGCCCGGCGCGAGGTCGGTGATCCCCATCAGCAAGAGGCAGGACGGGGCCACTTCGGGATGGATGTACATGCGCAGCGTGCGCCTGTTCGCGCGGGCCTCCTCGCCGAGCACAAGCGGCTTGGCTTCGCTGTTGACGATGAGACGGTGCGCAATATCGGCGCCGGCCGGCACCGAGTTCATGTAGAAGCGTGCCGGCCTCTCCGGATCGTCGCTCTCCAGCGTCACCTCACGCGCTCCGCGTCCGACATAGACGATGTCGCGGTTAGCCGCGGGAAAGCGCCGGCCGTCCACCGCGACCGCACCATTGCCGCCGAGATTGGCGATGCCCATCTCGCGCGCGTCAAAGAAGAGCGGCGTGCCGACTTCGGCCCCGTTGCCGAATGCCAGCGGGTTGGCCAGCGGCACCGCGCCACCGACGATCATGCGGTCGACATGGGTGTAGACGAATTCGATCGCGCCAGGCCGGAACAAGCCGTCGACCAAGAACTCGGCCCTCAGCCGGTCCGTGTCCATACCGGCAATATCGCCCGGCGACGCGCCATAGAGCGTCCGCATCATGCCGCCTCCACCTTCGACTGCAGATGCCGCGCCCCTTCGGTCAGGCACAGAATGGCCAGCGCCTGCCCGTAGCCCGTCGGATGGATCGGTATATCGCGATAGAACTGCAGGTCGGCGCCCATGCGTGTGCCATAGGACACGTTCGCCACCACGCCTTTGTCATCGATGTTCGCCACCACGGCTGCCAACGCGCGGAGGCCGGCGGCACGGCACTCTGTCGAGCCGATTCCGAGCCGCACGGCCTTCATCAACCCGTAGCCGAAGCCGGCCGTGGCGGAAATCTCCTCGTAAGACGTCGGGTCGTCGAGCAGAGTGTGCCATGCGCCCGAACCTGCCTGCACCTCGAGCAGGGCGTTGATCTGCGTCTCCAGCACGCCGAGCAGATAGGCCCGGACCGAGGGGGCAATTTCGGCGAACTCCACCAGTTCGAGGATACCGACGGTAATCCAGGCATTGCCTCTCGCCCAACGCGCACGGGCGAAATTGTGCCGTCCCGCGAAGGTCCAGCCGTGAAACCACAGCCCTGATGCCGGGTCGGCGAGATAACGGGCGTGGACCAGGAATTGCCTTTCTGCTTCTTCGACGAAGCGACGCTGACCGGCAGCCTGGCCGTAGGATGCGAGGAACAGCGCCACCATGAACAGCGTGTCGTCCCACAATTCGTCGTCGTTGACCCGATCCGAAACATCGTGCTGGAAACCGCCCTCCGGCGTCCGCGGCAAGGCGGTGACTACCTGCTCGGCCCATTCGCGCAGGACCGGCTCGAAGCGCGGCTGGCGCCGGCGCCGCCACAATTCACTTAGCGCCAACAGAGGCGCGGTGGTGTTGACGTTCATCGCCGGAAGACCGGCAGCGATGCGTCGGTCGTACCAAGCCTCGATCGTCTGCAGCAGCCGATCGTCACCGGTCTGCGCCCACAGCCGAACCAGCCCGTAGAGCCCGACGCCCTGCGGCCATTCCCAGCTGTCGAAGCTGACATAGTCGCCCGGCGTGCCGTCGAGATTCGGCTCATGGAACCGCCCGTCATGACGCAAGCCGGTCATGCCGGCCACGAGGCTGGCAAGCGCGGAATTCAGGCGTTCGGCCGATAGCGGCATAACTCCTCCCGTTTCTCCCGCTTCATCAGAACTGTTTCACAGCCATTTTTCTTGCGCAATCTGAAAATTTTTTGCATTAATCGGATGACTTTGGCGGAGGTGACGGAGCGCATGAGTATCCAGGGCAAGCGCGGCCGCCCCAGCCGCCGCATTCGACTTGAGGAGATCGCGGCGCGTTGCGGCGTGTCGGTCAGCACCGCCTCTCGTGCGCTGAGCGGAGTCGGCGGCGTGAGGAACGAGCTTCGCACCAGGATCATCGAAACGGCGAAGTCGATGAACTATGCCATTCCCGCCTCGGTTGCCGGCCGCAAGGTCATCCTGGCCGCAAGCAGCGTGGCAATGGTGGACAGTGCCCGCAATCAGTTCACCTACCATGTCCTTGATGGGCTCAACGAGCGCGCCCGGTTGCTGGGCGTCGAACTCGTGACCCGGCCGGTTTCGGCGCCCGAGGACGAAATCGCGCTGCTGCGTGAATCCGAGCGCGATGACAGCGTCGCCGGCTGTCTGTTTCTGACGCTGGACGATGACGATGTGCTGACGCTGACAGCCGGATTCGCCAAGCCGATCGTGCTCGTCAACGGCGACGATCCCTCGATGCGCCATTCGAGCGTGACGCCCTGCAATCGCTCTGCCGCCATGCTTGCCGCGCAGCATCTGATCGGCCTCGGCCACCGCCGCATCCTGTTCCTGATGCGGCGTGGCCGGCGCACGATCGAGCGGCGCTACGAAGGTTGGCGCGACGCGCTGATCACGGCCGGCATTGCCGGCTTCGACGACTTCGTGGTCGAGGTGCAGGACTGGTTGCCGGAACTTGCAAGCAGGGCCGTGACCGAGCGCATCGCGGCCCGCGGCCTCGATTTCACCGCCGTGCTGACGGCTGGCGACAGCTTGGCGTTTGGTGCCATCGCCGGCGTCCAGGAGGCCGGATATTCGGTGCCTGGCGATGTGTCCGTGGTCGGTATGGACGACTTGCCGCTCGCTGCCTTCTGCAACCCGCCGCTGACGGCGATGCACATTCCTATGCGCGAGATCGGATCGGCTGCGCTTAGCCTGCTGCTCGACGACATGGCCCATTCGGGGTCGCCGCCACGTCGCGTCGAACTTGCCTGCAATCTCGTGGTGCGCCAATCGACGGCACCAGCCCGGAGCGGCGCCGGCGGTCATCAACTGGCCTCTTGAGCGCGCGACTTGCCGCCAGCAAAGAGCAGCGGCAAACCCTCTTGCGTCTGCAGTTCAAGGACACGTCCAAGCAGGATCATATGGTCGCCAGCCGGGAAGCGGTCGGCGACGCTGCATTCGAACCGCGCCAATGCGCGCGGCAGCAATGGCACGCCGTGCTCGCTCCACGACAGGTCAAGATCGGCAAAGTCCGTCCCCGACTTCGAAAAACGCCAGCACAGATCGATTTGATCTTCCGCCAGCACGTGAATGGCGTAGTGCGCGGAATTGGCGAAGGCTTCGAACCGGCGCGAGTGGCGGCCGATAGACCACAGCACCAGCGGCGGATTGAGCGACACGGATGAGAAGCTGTTGGCAGTGATTGCGACCGGGCCGTCGGCCGTGCCGGTGGTGACGACCGTGACGCCGGTGGCGAAACGCCCAAAGGCGTTGCGCAAAAGGCGGGGATCACACACAACATGCTCCATCAGCGGCGCTCTCCCGTTCCCAGTGGTGTCGCCGGGATCCGTTCCGGCACACGGCCATAGGCGTGCGGGAGCGAGCATGTCTTGAGCTGAGGCAACACCTTGGTGCCGAAATGACGCGCCTCGTCGAGATGCGGGTAGCCGGAAAAGATGAAGGCGCGGATCCCCATCTTCATATACGCCTCGATTTCCGACAGAACCTGATCGGTCGAGCCCACCAGCGCCGCGCCACAGCCAGAGCGCGCCCGCCCGACGCCCGTCCACAGATGCGGCTCGACATAACCTTCGGCATCGGCGATCTGGCGGTTCCTGGCCTGGTGCGATACGCCGAGCGATCGGGCGTCGAGCGCGCGCTCGCGGATCGCCCTGCCCTGCTCGTCGTCCAGCCTCGAAACCAGCTCCCGGGCATATTCCTTTGCCTCGGCCTCGGTATCGCGCACGATCATGTGGACGCGCAGGCCGTAATCGAGCGTCCGCCCATGACGCTCGGCGCGCTGGTGGACGGCTCTCATGCGGCCGGCGAGCTCCTCCCTGGTTTCCGGCCACATCAGGTAGACGTCGCACTGTTCGGCGCAAAGCTCGAGCGCGTCGGGCGAATAACCGCCGAAATAGAGCAGCGGGCCGCCATTCTGCTGATAAGGCTTCGCCGGCGCCGTCGAGAGCCCTTTATAGCGATAGACCTCGCCCTCGAAATCGATGCTGTCGCTGGTCCAGGCCTGGCGCAGTATCTGCACCACCTCGCGCGAACGCTGATAGCGGTAGGCGCTGTCGGCTGTCTCGCCCGGAAAGTCCGACGAAATAATGTTCACCGTCAGCCGGCCTTCCAGCATGTGGTCCAGCGTGGCAATCGTGCGCGCCAGCATGATCGGCTGCATCTCGCCGCAGCGCACAGCGGCAAGCAGATTGATCTTCGACGTGATCGGCGCGCAGCCGGCAACGAAGCTCAGCGTGTCCTGGCCGACCTGATAGGACGACGGACACAAGATGTTGCGGAAACCGAGTTCCTCGGACGTTTTCACGATCTCGGAGCAATGCGCCCAGCTTGAGCGCAGCGCGCCGTGCGGCACGCCGAGATACCGATAGTCATCCGAGCAGAGTGCGGCGAACCACGAGACTTCGGCTGCGTCGAGGTCCGGCGAAGTGATTGGGACGATGCTCATTGCCACTCTTCAGAAAAGACGTCCGGGCCACTCTTCAATGACGTCCGGAGCTGCGAATAGGGCTTGCGTAGCATTCGTTTTTGTGTAGATCAATACTGTATCAATTTTTTGCGGCCAAACCCGAAACCGGGATGCGATTGGAGCACCGGATGCATTTGACAAGGGCGGACCCCGGCCACCGGTCCAGCCAGATGCGCGGCCCCTTGCCTGTGCACCTGCAGACCAGCGAAATGCTGATCCGCGAAATCGCGGCCGGACGGCTGGCCGACGGGGCGCGGCTGCCGCCCGAGCGAGAGATGGCCGCGAGCCTGGGGATTGCCGTCGGCACGCTCAGGCGCGCGCTTGCCGATTTGACGGAAAAGGGGCTTCTCGATCGCATCCAGGGCTCGGGCAATTATGTGCGGGCGCGCGGCGAGTTGCTCGGGATCTATGCCTTCTTTCGCCTGGAGCGCATCGGCGGTGGCGGCCTGCCGAGCGCCGACGTGCTATCCATCGAGCGGCTGCCCAAGCCCGCCGACCTGCCGCAATTCGGCAGCGCCGGCGAAGCCCACCGTATACGCCGGCTGCGGCGGCTCGACGGCGAGCCGGCCGCGGTCGAAGAGATCTGGCTCGACGCCAGCCGCGCCGAGCGGCTCAAGCGCGAGGACTTGTCGGAATCCCTCTATCTCCACTACCGGCTCGCGCTCGGCTTTTCGATCGTTCGCGCCGAAGACCATGTCGCCGTCGCGCCCGCGCCGGACTGGGCCCCCCTCGAGTTCAGGCCACCGCCGGGGACGGTTGTGGGTTTCATTGAACGTATCGCCTGGGCTGGCGACGGCGCCAGCGCGGAATATTCCCGCAGCTGGTTCGATCCGGGCGCGGCGCGGTACGTCACGCGTTTCAGATAGGCCGGAGGAAGTCGCAGCGTGACCAGATCATCGATCGGCTACGGCATCATCGGCTGCGGCATGATGGGCCGCGAGCACATCCGCAACATCGCCCTGTTGCCCGACGCGCATGTGGCAGCGATCTTCGAGCCGGACCCCGGCATGTTGGCAGCATCGCTGGCGACGGCGTCGGGCGCGCGATCGGCGGCGTCGATCGCCGAACTGCTGGCCATGGACGAGGTGGACTGCGTCTTGATTGCCAGCCCCAACCACCATCACCTCAGTCAGATGGAGGAGATCGCCGCACTTCGACCGCTGCCGGTGCTGGTGGAAAAACCGCCCTTCACCGAGGCCGCCGACGAGGGGCGGATCGCGGCGTTGAAAGCTCGGCTTCCGCTCGTCTGGGTGGCCATGGAATATCGCTATATGCCTCCCGTCGCCGCATTCGTCGAGCAGGCCCGCCACGCCACCGGCGGCATCCGCATGCTGACGGTCCGCGAGCACCGCTTCCCGTTTCTGACGAAGGTCGGCGACTGGAACCGGTTCAACCGCAACACCGGCGGCACGTTCGTCGAGAAGTGCTGCCACTTCTTCGATCTGATGCGGTTGATACTCGGATCCGACCCCGTCCGCGTGATGGCGAGCGCTGGACAGGCCGTAAACCATCTCGACGAACGCTATGGCGGTGAGAGGCCGGATATCGTTGACCATGGCTATGTGCTGGCTGATTTCGCGAGCGGCGCGCGCGCCATGCTGGAACTGTGCATGTTTGCCCAGGGCAGCCGCTACCAGGAGGAACTCTGCGCTGTCGGCGGCGACGGAAAGATCGAATGTCTGGTGCCCGGACCAGGCCGTTTCTGGCCGACCCACCTTGGCCCTGCGCCAGTGCCCCAGTTGATCGTCAGCCCGCGCAATCCGCCTGGACCACGCCTGCTGGAGATTCCCGTCGACCCCCGGCTGCTCGAGGCAGGCGACCATAATGGTTCGACCTATTTCGAGCACGCCCGCTTCACCGCTGCGGTGCGCGGGCAAGGCAAAGTGGAAGTGACCTTGCAAGACGGCTGGTGGGCCGTCGTCATGGGCCTCGCCGCCGAGAGATCGGCCCGCGAAGGCCGCGCCATCGAACTCGCCGGTGAATTCGCTTTGCCGACCTAGGCCGACCACGCATTCACCGGACCACCGAGTCAGATGCGCCGACCAGTTTCGGCGTCGAACAGATGCGCACATGCGCGGTCGATCTCGATCCGCACCCCTTCGCCTTGCTTCAGCGCAAGCCTTTCTCGGAAAAGGCAGGAGATTTCTTCACCGGAGCAGTCGACCCTGGCGAAGATTTCCGAGCCTGTCGCCTCGAGAAGCGTGACCGTGCCCGGCATACCTTGTCCCGTCGCCCGGATATGTTCCGGGCGAATGCCGTAGACGAGTTCGCGTCCTGCGGCATCCGCCGGCTGGGCGCCTTCCGGCAACGGCAGGACCAACCCGCCGGCGCTGCGAAACACGCCCTCCTCGATGCGGCCGGCAATGAAGTTCATGGCGGGCGAGCCGATAAACCCGGCAACGAAGAGATTGGCCGGATGGTCATAGAGGTCCAGCGGCGCGCCGATCTGCTCGACCAGGCCGTCATGCAGCACGACGATCTTGTCGGCCATCGTCATCGCCTCGATCTGGTCGTGCGTGACATAGATCGTCGTGGTACCCAGCCGCTGGTGCAGGGCCTTGATCTCACCGCGCATCTGGACGCGCAACTTGGCGTCGAGGTTGGAGAGCGGCTCGTCGAACAGGAAAACCTGCGGGTCGCGTACGATCGCGCGACCCATGGCGACGCGCTGGCGCTGGCCGCCCGAAAGCTGGCGCGGATAGCGGTCAAGCAGCTTTTCCAGGCCGAGGATGCCGGCTGCCTTCCTGACCCGGCCAGCGGTATCGGTCGGGTCGGCTTTCTTGATCTTCAGGGCAAAGCCCATATTGTCGGCCACAGTCATGTGCGGATAGAGCGCATAATTCTGGAACACCATGGCGATGTTCCGGTCCCGTGCCCGCAGATTGTTGACCATACGCTCGCCGATGGCGATCTTCCCGCCGGAGATCGTCTCAAGGCCTGCGATCATGCGCAGCAGCGTCGATTTTCCGCATCCCGACGGACCGACCAGGATGACGAACTCGCCGTCGGCGATATCGACGCTGACGTCGTGAATGATCTTGGTGGCCCCGAAGGCCTTCTGCACGTTGTTGATCGTTACCGATGCCATTGGATCTTTCCTGGAAAAGAGTGATGTCAGGGCGCGCCCCTCAGCCGCCCTTGACGGCGCCGGCGGTCAGCCCCGCGACGATCTGCCTTTGCGCGAACATGGTCAGGATCAGCACCGGCAGGGTCACCACCAGCGCCGCCGCGGCGAGCGGCCCCCAGCTCACCTGCTCGTAGGACAGCATGTTGTAGACGGCGACCGGCAGGGTGCGCGTCTCACGGCTGGCGAGCACCACGCCGAAGACGAAATTGTTCCACGAGAAGATCACGGACAGGATGAACGCGACGACGATGCCCGGCTTGGCGATGGGCAGGGCAACCAGCCGGAAAACCTGCCAGGAGCTGGCGCCGTCGATGTTGGCCGCCTCTTCCAGTTCCATCGGCGTGGTCTCGAAATAGCCGATCATCACCCACACCACGATCGGCACCGTCACCACCAGATGGATGATGATCTGCGGCCACAGCGTGCCGAGTATCCCGATCCATTGGAACAGCAGAAACAGCGGGATGAGATAGGATAGCCCAGGCGTCATGCGGGCGATCATGATGACGACCGCCGATCGTTCAGCCTTGAGCCGTGCGATGCCATAGCCGGCCGGTACGCCGATCAGCAGCGCCAGCAAGGTCGCCGTGCCGGTCACCAGAACCGAATTCCAGAGATAGAGCAGGAAATTGTTCTCCTCGAACACCTTTACATAGTTCGACCAGGCGAAACGTTCCGGGATCAGGATCGGCGGATAGGCACCGTTGTCGATCTCGAATTTCAGCGACAGCGAGATCATCCAGAGGAAGAACAGGATCGCCGGCGAGACGAAAACCAGGGCAGCGAAAAACAGACCGATCTGGTTGAGTAGCCGTGAACTCATCTATTTGCCCTCCGTATCGATCCACTGCGAGCGTTGGCGCAGCATCAGCAGCACGAAGGACAGGGCCACGATGACAATGAAGAACACCACGGCCATGGCCGAGCCGTAGCCGATATCGTAGTAGGAGAAGGCGGTGTTGTAGAGATAGATGTTGATGGTCTCCGACGCCGTGCCCGGGCCGCCCTGGGTCATCGCGTAGATGATGTCGAAACTCTTCAAGGCATCGATGGTGCGGATGATGACCGCGATCATCAGGAACGGTGCGATCATCGGCAGAGTGAGATAGCGGAATTGCTGCCAGGCATTGGCGCCGTCGATCTCGGCGCTTTCGAAGGGCTCGCGCGGCACCGAGGCCAGCCCGCCAAGCACGATCAGCATGACCAGCGGCGTCCACTGCCAGGTCTCGACCGCAACAAGCGACGGGATGACCGTGTTGGCGTTGAATATCCATTCCTGAGCCGGGATGCCGACCAGCGACAGCAGGTAGTTGAGCACGCCGAGCTGAGGATGGAACATCATGGTCCAGACCAGTGCCACGGCAACGGGCGTTGCCATCATCGGCATGACGAAGACGCCGCGCAGCAAGCCGCGCAGCGGAAACCTGGCATCGAAGATCACGGCGGCCAGAGTGCCCAGGAGCATCGGCGCTGCAACCGAGAGGAAGGTGTAGGTCAATGTATGAACAAGGGATTCCCAGAACCGTGGGTCGCTGGCCAGGCGGAGATAGTTTTCCATCCCGGCAAAGCTCCGCGACTGGCCGAGCGTCCAGCGATTGACGCTCATCCACAGGGTGAAAGCCCAGGGGAAAACGATGACGGCGCCGACGACGACGAGTGCGGGGACAACGAAGGGCCAGTAGTTGGGAGCCAGCCGGATCGTCTGGCTCCCGTCGATAACCGGCATCGTCACCCCGGTCTGTTCTGGGGTGGTGGCTGACATCAGCCCTGCTCGCTCCTGTCGAGAACCGGCTGGAACTGCTCAGTGGCCTTCTTCAGCTCCGCGGCGGGATCGGCGCCGGCAATCATGTTGGTCAGCGCCACGCCATAGATGTCGCGGAATTCGGTGACGGGGATGATGACCGGCAGCGCCAGCCGGCTGATATTGCCCGAGCCGACCACGGCATCGAGCCAGCTTGCCGGCATGGTGACGCCTTCGCGCACCTTGGGATCCTCCAGCACGGATTTGCGGAATGGAACGCCGGCGCCGGCCTGCAACAGCCGCGCGCCCAGGGCTGGCGATACCGCCCACTGGCAGAACAGATAGGCGGCCTCCTTCTTCTCGCTGGCGGCGGTAACGCCAATCCCGTCGCCGAAGGTACCCGAGGCATGCGCCTTGGGACCCTTGGGCATGACGCCGTAACCGACCTTGCCGACCACTCTCGATTTTTCCGGATTTTCCATCGGCGGGGCAAAGCCCACGCCGTCGAGCCACATGCCGATTTTGCCTTGCAGGAAGGCAGACTGTGCTTCGGCCCAATTGAACCCGGTGACGCCCGGAGGGGCGGACTTGGTCATCAATCTTTGATAGAGCGCGGCAGCCTCGATCGCCTCGGGAGCCTCGGTGCGCAGCTTGCCCTTGTCATCGAGCGGCGTCATGTCGTAGCCGAGCATCAGCGACGTCCACACTGGCGTGTTTGCGTTCTTGAGCCCGCGGGCGACGAAGCCGTATGTATTGGTCGACGGGTCGGTCAGCGCTTCGGCGGCGGCCACCAGTTGCTCGAAGGTCTCGGGGTATTTGAGGCCCTTGGCCTCGAACAGCTCCTTATTCCAATAGAGGATCCAGTAGTCCACCGAGAAGGGTAGTGAGCGCAGCACGCCCTGGCCGTCCTTGGCAAACAGCATGCCGGCTTCGGCGAAGTCGCTTTCGATCAGCGCCGGGTCGGTGAGCGACGGATCGGCGAGATAGCCGGCGATGTCGGCCAGCCAGCCACCCTTCTCGAACTGGCGCTTCTGCACGTGGTAGCTCAGATGCACGACATCGAAGCTCGGCTTGCCCGAGCTCAGCTCGATCACCGTCTTCTGGCGCTGCTGCTGCTCGGGCGTGGCCTCGGCATTGACCTTGATGCCGGTCAGTTCCTCGAACTCGGCGAGATATTTCAGGATGGTGTCGCTGCGCGGGCTTTTCACCAGATTGACGTCAAGCGTCGTCCCGGCAAAGCGTTTCCAGTCGAGGCCTGCGGCAAGGCCGGGGCGAAGCCCCACAAGGCCGGCAGCGGTGAGCGCCGCGGTTCCGGCAAGGAATTGCCTCCTGGTTGGGTTGAACAGATTGGACGACATTTCTTCCTCCCGGTTGCTGTCGTTGTGGATGCGTCGCGAACCGCGGCGCGGCTATATTTCCTCAGATCTGGAGCGCCAGCCGGCGCGCATTGTCGATATGCAGACTGATCGCTTCAACCGCTTTTTGCGGATTGCGGCTCTCCATGGCTTCGATGACCGCCAAATGTTCGCGCATCACCGGCACCACACGTCCGTCGATGCGGAAACGCTCCTGGTGGATCAGCCGGATTTTCACCGAGTTGACCAGATAGGCCTTGGCGATAATCTCGTTGCCGAGCGCATTGATGAAGGTATCGTGCATCGCCCAGTCGATGTTCTGGGCCTTGGCTTCCATTTCCGGCGTCGGCGCCTGTCCCAGAGCTTGCGCCAGCATCTCCTCATGTTCGCGCCGCATGCGGGCAAGTTCGGCGTCAGAAGCGCTGGTCGTGAATAGCGCCACTGCCTCGCGTTCCATGAACAACCGAAACTGAAACGCCTCGCGTATCAGATTGATATCGATATGCGCGATCTGCATGCCGCGCTGCGGGATGGTGGTCAGCAGTCCCTCGGCCTCGAGACGCGGGACGATCTCGCGAATGGCACCCAGCGGCAGTCCGGTGAAAGCGACCAGTTCGCGCTGTGACACGAACTGCCCCGGCCGCAGATCGCGGGCCAGCAAATGCCGCGTGAAGCTAGCATAGGCTTTCTCCCGGAGAGTGATCGGTTCGCTGCCGTCTTCCACTTCAGCTCGCTTCCTTGTCGGTCAGCCCGGCCTTGTCGGTCAGGCCGCCTCTGTCGCAAACAGCCTGTTGTAGGCAGCAGCAAGCTGCCGCTGTCCTTGCGGGCCGATCGCCTCCAGGGGCGGGCGGACCGCCAGCCAGCGCTCGTCGCCGGTCTTGCGCGCGACCATGACCTTCACCGCCGGCGTGACCGGGTATTTGAGCAATTCGAGCACGAAGTCCTCGACGCGTGGGTCGTCGCGGCCGTCTTCGACCATTGCGCCGATTTCGCCGGTAACAAAATTAGCCATGCCGGAAATCGCACCCTGTCCGCCGCGGCGTACGCTTCTCGCCAGATGCCGTTCGTCGCCGATGAGGATCACCAGATCGCCGTGCGCTTCAAGCAGCGCCTCACTGTAGCTCCAGTCCCCGCCGGAATCCTTCACCCCGGCCACTACAGCGGGAAAGGCGGTGCGCAGCCGGCCAATCAGCCCAAGCGGGAGCGGCACCATGGTGACTGAGGGGATGTTATAGAGCAGCACGTCGCGCGCCAGCGGACCGAGTGCGGCGAAAACGGCGGAAAACCATCCGAACAGCCCGTCCTCGCCGACATTCTTGAAGTAGCTCGGCGGAGCGAGCAGAATGTTGCGAACGCCGCGCTGCAAAGCGTGCCGGGCCTGATCGGCGGCATCTTCGGCTGCATCGACCAGCACTGCGGCGACGAGCTGATGTGCCGGAATACCGGCCGCCAGCATGGCCTCGGTGACGATCCGCCGCTCGTCGGTGCCGACCGAGGCTCCTTCGCCGGTGGTGCCGAACAGCGTCGCGCTGCTGCAGCCGGCGCCAAGGCAGGTTCGGGCATGCGCGATCATCGGCGCGAGTGCTATCTGCCCCGACGGATCGAAGGGTGTGGTTAGGGCAACCGAAAGACCAAAGCGGGAAGCCAATGCGATCTCCGTTGAAATCAATGTGCACGTAGCGTTAGCACGCTAACATGTCAGATGTAAACTGGTGATCTTGCCAACTCGGCATCGCCGAACGGCGCTGCCGCGGGAGCGCCATCGCCGATCATTTTCCGCTGCTCGAACATCACGTATGCAGCTGTCCCCGAGCCTCTGCGGGATTGGCTGGACGAGGCAGCCTAAGCTCGATCAGTGGCGACGAGGTGGCCGTCGCCAACATCTTTGAGCTTGAGTTTCCGGGGCTCCTCACCGATGCGCCGCACAGCGCTTGGAATTTCGCTGTCCAAACGGGCGAACCGGGCGCGCCGGCGGCCTGGATCGGGAACCGGAACGGCTTCGATCAGCCGCTTTGTGTAAGGATGGCGCGGGTTGGAGAAGATCTGGTCGCGGGTGCCCATCTCGACGATCTGCCCCAGATACATTACCGCCACGCGATCGGAGATGTTCTCCACCACTGCCATGTCGTGCGAGATGAAGAGATATGCGACGCCGAATTCGCGCTGCAGCTCCTTCAGCAACCTTAACACGCGCGCCTGCACCGACACGTCGAGGGCAGAAACGCTTTCGTCGGCAATGATCAGCTTCGGTCGCAGCGCCAGCGCCCGTGCAATGCAGATTCGCTGGCGCTGCCCGCCGGAGAATTCGTGGGGATAGCGCTCCATCTGGTCAGCGGAGAGGCCGACACGTTCGAACAGTGCGGCGATCTGGGCGTGCCGCTGCTCTCTGTCGCCGATGCCGTGGATCAGCAGAGGCTCGGCGACGAGATCGCCTACTCGCATGCGCGGATCGAGGGACGCGAAGGGATCCTGAAAGATCATCTGCACATTGCGGCGTACAGCCTTGCGCTCCTTTCGACTGAGCGCCGACAGGTCGTGGCCGCCGATTGAAATGCTGCCGGTGTAGGGCACCAGCCCGGCGATCGCCTTGGCCGTCGTCGACTTGCCGCAGCCCGATTCGCCGACCAGCGACAGGGTTTCGTGCGGGGCGATCGAGAAACTGACGCCTTCGACCGCGTGCACCCTGCGGTCAACGCGGCCGAAGAAGCCGCCGTGCAGGTCGAAACGGACGTGAAGATCGCTGACAGATACAAGCTCGGCCGGCATGTTGGCGGCATCTTGTCGGTCTTCGGCCTTCCGTCCGCCGCCGATGCGCGGCACGGCGGCCAGAAGCTCGCGCGTATAGTCGGCCTGCGGGCGGGTGAAGATGTCGGTCGCCCTGCCCTGCTCGACCATCCGGCCATCGCGCATGATGATGACGCGGTCCGCCATTTCGGCGACGACGCCCATGTCGTGCGTGATCAGGATAACGCTGGTGCCGTGCCCGCGCTGCAGGTCGCGCAGCAGCTCCAGCACCTCGCCCTGAACCGTGACGTCGAGGGCGGTCGTCGGTTCATCGGCGATCAGCACATCCGGGTTCAGGGCCAGAGCCATGGCAATCATCACGCGCTGGCGCATGCCCCCTGAGAGTTCGTGCGGATAGTTCTCGAGCCGCCGTTCGGCATCCGGAATTCGTACTGCCTTCAGCGCCTCGAGCGCCCTCAGCCGCGAGTAGGAGCGCGACAGCGAGGTGTGTGCCTCGATCGCCTCCGTGAGCTGACGGCCGATGGAAAGAACCGGATTGAGCGATGTCATCGGTTCCTGAAAGATCATGGCAATGCGGTCGCCGCGGATGCGGCGCATACCGCTCTCGCTGAGAGCCGCGAGATCCTGATCGCCGAGCCGGATGGAGCCTGATCTGATGCGTGCCGCCGGCTGCGGCAGCAAGGCCATGATGGCCAGCGCCGTCATCGACTTGCCGGAACCGGACTCGCCGGCGATGCAAAGCGTTTCGCCGCGCATCAGGCCGAATGTGAGGTCGGAAACGACGTCGCGCTCGCCCTCCTCGCCGCGTACGGCGACGCTCAGACCTGAGACGCTGAGTACCGGCCTGACGGAGCCACTCTCCGCAGCGGCCTGCCCGGATCGTTTGATGTCCTCCACCTTCATTCAAAGACGCAGCGGGGGAAGTAGAAAGAAACCACCCAATTGGGCATGTCCACGATCTCGCTGATGCGCAGGTCGCCGCAAACCGACACGAGCATATAGGCGTCTACCGGATCCATGCGGTAGCGGCCGGAGAGCAGGTCGATCATCTGCGAGACGGCGCTCCTGGCGCCGTCCATGAGATCCGGCCCGATACCGGTTGTCACCTCATAGCCCTTGGCGTCGAGATGTCGCGACACCGGACCGGGCGTTGTGAAACGCGGCGTCCGCAGCCGGGCATCCTTGACCAGATCGAGCGTCAGCACGGCGTTCATGGGGCTCTCGATCGCCGTGCCGCAGACCTCGCCGTCTCCTTGCGCGGCGTGCGTGTCGCCGACCGAGAACAACGCTCCCGCGACTTCTACGGGAAGGTAGAGCACCGTGCCGGCAGCAAGATCGCGTATGTCCAGATTGCCGCCCACGCGCCGCGGCGGGACCACCGAATGCAGACCCGGCTCAGCCGGGGCATTGCCGATGGTGCCGGCGAAGGGCTTGAGCGGCACCCGGCCGCTCTTGCCGAACAGCGCCGGTTCGAGCGAGGCGGCGTCGTACTTCCAGATATTCAGTGCCGGTTGAGTGAAGTCATCCGCCAACAGACCGAATCCCGGGATATTCGCCGTCCAACCGAAGCCGGACGGCTTGAACGCCTCGATGGTGATTTTCAGGGCATCGCCCGGCTCTGCCCCGTCGACATAGATTGGCCCAGTAACCGGGTTCACCTTGGCGAAGTCGAGCAAAGCAACATCGTCGACGGTGCTCTCCATCGTCAGCTGCCCGCCGGACGAGTCCAGGCACTGGAACTCGATCGTCGACCCTGGCGCGACCCGTTCGGTCGGGACAAAGGAATTGTCCCAGCCGAAATGATGGTGGCGCCCGTGGATGGTGTAGTCGCAGTTATTGCACATCGGTCACATACACATTGTCGTAGTTGATCGGGATGTGGACCGGGTCGACATAGAGTTGTCGGCGCCACCCATGCGGGCCGATTTCATGGTGAAACGCTGCTCGTTGAACACCGGTGCCCAGGGCGCGTCTTCCATGATCTTGCCGTAGATCTCGCTCCACATCTTGGCGCGTTCGCCAGCCTTGGCCGGGTCGACGATGGAGTCGGCTTCGGCTGCCTTGGCGTCGAGCTCCTTGTTGCAATACCACGACCAATTCCAGCCGCCTGGGACGGCACCAGCGCAACCGAGGATCGGGCCGTAGAAGTTCGACGGATCGGGGAAGTCGGCGATCCAGGCCATGCCGCCGGACCAGATCATCGGCGCGCCGGACTTGTCGCCGCCGGCGGCGATGACGTTGGCCTGCGCGAGCGACTGGATGCTGGCCTTGATGCCGACCGCCGCCAGATCCTGCTGAATGGCCTGCGCGATGCGCGGGTTGGGATCGGTGTTCATGGCAAACAGCTGCGTGTCAAATCCGTCGAGATGCCCGGCCTCGGCAAGCAAGGCCTTGGCCTTGGCCACGTCATAGGGATAGCCCTTGAATTCCTTGTCATAGCCGGGCATCGACGGCGGCAACGGCTGATTGGCCGGCACCGCACGGTTGTTGATCAACTGGACGATGCGGTCCTTGTTGATCGCCATGTTGACCGCCTGCCGCACCTTCACATTGTCGAAGGGCGCCATGGTGGTATTCATGGTGATATAGCCGGTGTGCAACTGGCCGCCCTCGACGACACGGGCCTTCTGCTCGGGATCGGCCATCACCTCCTGGAATTTCGCTGGCGGAATGCCGTCGCCGGGAACGTCGATCTCGCCTTTCTGCAGCCGCAGCAGCGCCACTATCGGCTCCTGGCCGATCTCAAAGGTGATCTTGTCGAGATGCGGCAGGCCCTTGTGCCAGTAATCCGGGTTGCGCTCGAAAACTACGCGCTGGCCGAGCCTCCATTCGGCGAGCTTGAAGGCGCCGGTGCCGACCGGATGTTTGCCGAAGTCCGCGCCGTATTTTTCGACCTCTTCCTTCGGCACGACATGCGAGAAGTTGATCGCCATGACATGCAGGAAGGTGGCGTCGGCCGGGTCAGCTCGAACTTGATCGTGTAGGGATCGACGACGGTTATGCCCGCCAGGCTTTCCGCCTTGCCGGCAGCGACGTCGTCATAGCCTTTGATCGAGCCGAAGAAGCCGGCACCCGGGCTCTGTGTCTTTGGATTGGTGACCCGGTCGAGCGAATATTTCACATCGTCGGCGGTCATCTCGCGGCCATTGTGGAACTTCACTCCGTGGCGCAGCTTGAAGGTGAAGGTCTTGCCGTCGGGCGCAATCTCGTAGCTCTCGGCAAGGTCGGGCCGCAGGTTGGTGGTGCCCGGCTCGTAGTCCATCAGCCCGTCGAACAGGCTCTTGATCATCGACCAGTTCTGCCAGTCATAGCCGATGGCCGGATCGAGCGTGGCGACGTCGTCCTTATAGGTGATGGTGATCGCGCCGCCCTGCTTGGCATTCGGATCGACGGCGCCTTCGGCGCGTACGCTTGTCATGCCAAGCACCAGCGCAAGCGCCGATGCCGCCACGGTCGATATCAGATATTTTCCCATGTCATGTTCCCTTTCTCTGGTTTTCTTTGTTTTCATCTGAGCTTGATGCGTGGATCGATGAACGGTGCGACCGTGTCGGCCAGGAGATTGCCGAGCACGATGGCAAAGGCCGAAACCAGGGTGACCCCCATGATGATCGGAATATCGATGCGCTGAATGGCCTGCCAGGCTAGCTGGCCGATGCCTGGCCAGCCGAACACGCTTTCGACAACCACGATGCCGCCCATGAAGATGCCGATGTCGATGCCGATCATGGCGATGACCGGCAGGATGGCGTTGGGCAGCGCGTGACGGAAGATAATGGCGCTGCGTGCAAGACCCTTGGCACGCGCGGTACGCACGTAATCCTGGCGCAGCACGTCGATCATCGACGTGCGCATCATGCGGGCGTACCAGCCGGCGCCGAGAATTCCCATGGTCAGCGATGGCAGCACCAGATGACGCCAGGTGCCATAACCGCCGATCGGGAACCAGCCGAGCCGCACCGCGAACACGTAAAGCAGCAGCAGGCCGACGACGAATTGCGGCGCCGAGACGCCGACGAAGGAGGCGACCATCAGCGACTGGTCGGTTGCGGTGCCACGCTTGACGGCGGCGATGAGGCCCATCGTCAGCCCGATCACGACTTCGCAAGCAATGGCGCCGACCATCAGCAGCAGGCTTGCCGGCAGCCGCGAGACGATCAGCTCCGTGACCTCCGAGCGCTGAATGTAGGAGCGACCCAGATCGCCGCTGAGCAGGCTGGTCAGGTAGTGCCAGTACTGGACGACAAAGGGCTGGTCGAGGCCGAGCTGCCGGCGGATGTTCTCGACTGTCTCGGGCGTGGCGCTGCGGCCGGCGATCTGGCGGACAGGATCGGCGGGCAGCAGATAGAGCAACGCAAAGGTGATCAGAGAGACGCCGAGCAAGATGAGCACGGACTGGACAACGCGACGGCCGAGATAGGCGATCATGCCCGCCCCCTTTGCGTCGGATCGAGAATGTCGCGCAACGCATCGCCGACCAGGTTAAAGGCTAGCGCCAGCGCCAGGATCGCCGCACCCGGAAAGAAAACCAGCCAGGGCGCTGCCTGGAAATAGGTTTGGTTTTCGAAGATGATGTTGCCCCAGGAAGCAGTCGGCGGTTGCACGCCGATACCGAGATAGCTGAGCGTCGCTTCCAGAAGCACAGTGGTCGAGATGCCGAGCGTGCCCCAGACGATGATCGTCGGCAAAAGGTGCGGCAGGATATGACGAAACAGGATGCGTGGGGCGCTTGCGCCGATAGTGCGCTCGGCATCGATGAACTCGCGCTCGGCGAGCGAACTTGTCTCGGTGTAGATGACGCGGGCGGTCTGCACCCAGTTCACCAATGCGATCACCATGGCGACGATCCACAGGCTCGGCTGGAGCACCGCCGCCAGGCAGATGGCGAGCAGCAGCGCCGGGAAGGCCATCATCAAATCGGTGAAGCGCATAAGCGCGCTGCCGATCCAGCCGCGGAAATAGCCGGCGGTGATGCCGACCAGCGTGCCGATTAGAAGCGCCACGCCATTGGCGACGATGCCGATGATCAGCGACGTGCGCGCACCGAAGAGGAGACGGGTCAGCAGGTCGCGGCCAAGCAGGTCGGTGCCCAGCCAGAACTGGGCTCCCGGCGGCAGTGGCGCGCCTTCAAGCGTGAGCCCGTCGAACATCTGCTCGTTCGGATCGTAGCCTGTCAGCCACGGTGCAAGAATGGCGCCGGCCAAGACAAGGGCAATAATCCCGAGGCCGAGCAAAGCGAGAGGCCGTTTTAGCAGACGTCGCCAGACGCCGGCGCGAGGCTTGGCTGGCATGCGCCCGGCGGCTGAGAGCTCAGGCGCGATCGGATTGGTCATCGTCGCCTTCTTTTTGTGTCATCGCCACGATCCTGCGCGCGGCGTCCTCGACGCTGATTTGCCAGCTCATCGCCAGCGAGCGGAGCTGCGCATAGGCGCGGCCGTCCTCGGCGCCCTTCGACAAGACCTCCACGGCGCGTACGATGGTCTGGCGCTCCGCGACGCGCTGACGAAGCGAGGCGATCTCGCTGGCCAGAAGCTTGCGCGCCTCGAAACTCTGCCTTGCGATCAAAAGCGCGCTATAGACGCCGGCATTGCCGACCGGTTTCAGCAATTGGGCATCGGCCTTGTGCGACAGTGCCCATTCGACACGCCCCGGCGCCTCGGAGCCGATCAGCGCTATCAGCGGCATCGGTGCCTCGCCCGGCTTCCACGGAAATTGCTCGTCAAAGCCGAGGTCGACGTCGAAGAAAACGAAGTCCGCCGCCAAGGCTTCGGCCGGCAGTTCCGGCCAGAAGCCAATCGCCTCAAGGCCGATGGCCGACAATTGCCTTGTGATCGCCTGCACGGTCGGATGTGGACGATGCAGGACAAAAGCCCTGGCGCCTCCAAGGTTCGGGATACGCGCCATCTTGCTCACGACACCACCCGCAGGCGTGGCCGCCCGAACGTCTCCGTCCGGTCATAGCGGGAAAGGTAGGGATCGGGTGCCACGCCCTTCGTCAGCGTGACCGTTTTGAACGATGTTCCATCGATACGTCCGATCTGCACCGGCAAGGTAGCGTGCTGCGTTTGCGGGTCGATGGCGATGTCGCCCAGCGGTGTTCGAAATGATGTTCCGGCAAAGACCTTGGGAAGGTCCGTCCATTGCGCACCGGGGTTGCGGGTGAGGATCTCGGCGAGCGTGCGCACCGAGGCATAAGCCGCCGCCTCGAAGGATGAGGCAGGCATGACGGAAGACACTGAAGCCGCTCCGCGATCCGCCCCCGAGGTGTCGTGAAAATAGGGCCCAACGGAAAGATGACCATCGCCTGCCCCGTCGAGCGCCGGCAATTCGCATTCCGTGAGATTGCAGGACAGGATCGGGCAACGCTCCGGCCTGAAATGCGGGTCGCTCCGGCCAAGCTCGGCATAGGCGGCGATAAACGCATAGGAAGACGGGCCGATGAGATTGTTCAGAATGAAATCAGGTCTCGTCGCCTGTATCTCCGCGATCAGCCGCGCAACATCGACCTCGCCGAGCGGCAGATAGCGTTCGCCCAGCACCTTGCCGCCAGCGTCCGCAATCAGGTCGCGCGCCACGCGGTTGGTCTCCCAACCCCAGATGTAGTTGGAACCGAGCAGGAAGCCGTCGGCGCCGAAACGAGGCACGACATAGGCAAGCAGCGGTACGAGATGCTGATTGGGGCAGGCGTGCGTGTAGACGACATGCTCGTTGGCTTCGAAGCCCTCGTACGGGCAGGCGTACCACAGCGTGCCGCCTGCCCTTTCCAGGATTGGAATGACCTCCTTGCGGCTCCACGAGGTGACGCAGCCAATGATGTGACGCGCGCCGCTGTTGGCGAGAATGTCCGCGCAGCCGCTTGCATACCGATCGATGTTGCCCTGCGGGTCGCGCTCGACCGGGATAAATTCGAATGGGATAGCGGGATCGGCGTTGACGTCGGCGATGGCGTTCACCGCACCCGCACGGCAGGATTCGGACACCAGCCGGTAGTTGCCGGACCGCGAATAGAGAATGCCGATCTCGATATGCCGTTTCAAGCAAAGCCTCAAAATGACAATGCCCCGCAGCCACCGCCGCAAGGCGAGGCATACGAGGCATTCTTGCCGCCCGGCGGCCAGAGCCGGTATTTGTCCTCACCGTATTACGCCCGCGCCCCCAGTCAAGAGCCGCCACACGAAACTTTGGCCAGCCGAAACGGTTCGACGTGGAGCACGCAACTCATGCCGCTGGTCGTGTAGAGTCCGCCCGGAACCAAAATTGCTGATGTCCAGGTATGAGGCCGGACAACCTGGTTCGCTACCATTCAAAGCAACGACTTTAATATCGGTTTACCTGAATCTGCTAGCAGCAATGACGCCGGTTTTCGACGGTCAAGCAAAGGGTCCACCTTGCCGCAGCAATTCAGCACTCCGTTCAGTCACCGGGGCGATCGCAACTGGTCGAGGTTGCACGGCTTCATGGGCGTCGAGTTGGAACTCGCGTCCGATGTTCTCGTGCCTCGCGTCGCCTTGGCCCGGAAGCTCGGTGGACGGGACTTTGGTGGCGGGAGCCGGGTTTGAGCGTCATTCGCGCCTTGCAAGGCGCCGACCTCCCGGCAGTCGCGAACATGTTTCAGCGCGTGCTGTTGAAGGAAAGGACCGAAGCGCCGGCCTCTCTCGTGGAATACATGAAACGGTTTTATCTGGATGCGCCCGGTTGCGGAGACGACCTCCGGTCGCTTGTCCACGTCAACAACGCCGGTCGCGTCTCCGGATTTGTTGGTGTCCACGTGCTGCCGATGACGTTCAACGGCCGACAACTACGCGCCGCCATCTGTAGCTCGCTCATGGTCGAAGACCATGAGCACGATCCGCTGGCCGGCGCCCGCTTGCTGAAAGCTTACCTGGATGGTCCGCAGGACATCTCCTTCAGCGAGACGGCCAACGATATCTCCGTGAAATTGTGGACGCGGCTGCGCGGCGTGGTCCTGCCGCAATACAGCCTTGACTGGGTCCGCGTGATGCGCCCCGCGGCCTTCATGCTCAGCCTTTCCGCCAATCGCATGGCGCTTGCCCGAATGCTCAATCCGTTGGCGCGTGCAGTCGACCGATTTTATTGCAGGAGGATGACGTCCAGCGAACGACGCTGGTCGGGTGTGGCGGTGGATGGGGCAGGCCACGGAGCATTTCGTACATCCGAAATCGACGGCCACGCATTCGCCAAGCTCATCGAGCCGTTTACCGCTCAATTCGCCCTGCGGCCGGACTGGACGGAAGACCAACTCGACCACATCCTGACCGATGCGGCACAAAAGCCGGATCTGGGCGAGCTTGTCTACGTTTGTGTGACGTCGCCAGTCGGCACCAATGTCGGCGCTTTCGCCTATTACGCACGGAAGTATGAAATCGGTCGCGTGCTGCAGATCCTCGCCCTCCCCGGCCAGGCGGGCTCCGTGATAGATTGCCTGATCGATCATGCCGCCGCGCGCGGCGTCAGCGGCCTGCGCGGACGCATTCAACCTGCACTTCTGGAGGCGATGCTTGGACGACGCATCGCTTTCCTGACCGTTGCCTCAACGGTGGTGCATTCACGCGATCCAGAGCTTTTGGACGCCATGAAGAACTCGCACGTCTTCCTGAATGGGCTTGCGGGCGAGCAGTGGAGCCGGCTGATCGGCAGCCGTTTCAGCTAAAACGGGACGCGTTCAAATCGGACCGTGCCACACCGCCCTACCTGTTTGTCAGGTGCCGATTTCCTCGACGTCATCAACGAGTTGCGGACGCTGGTGCAGATAACGCGTCGCCTTGCGTTTGGCGATGATATCGGCCCAGACGCGTTCCACTTGTGTGGCGGCCAACCCCGCCGCCTGCCCCACCACCTCAGCCGCCACGCCGTTGTTGAGACCGTAAAGGCAAAGATCCATACGGTCATAAGGAAGCGAGAAGTAGAACTCCTCCTGGGTCTGCGCCAGCGAGTAGGTATCGGTTGTCGGAGGCCGGTTCAGGATTTCCTCCGGAACGCCGAGATGGGCCGCCAGCGCATAGACCTGCGTTTTGTAGAGGTGGGCAATCGGCTTGACGTCCGCGGCGCCGTCACCGTTCTTCACGAAGAAACCCTGATCGTATTCCAGCCGGTTCGGCGTTCCAAGAACGGCGAAGTTCAAGCGATCGGCATGATAGTATTCAATCTGCTTGCGGGTGCGCTGTTTCATATTGGTAGCGGCGACGACGCCGAGATAGACAGGCAGCGGCATTCTCAGTTTCGTCTGCTTGCCTTCCGGATCCTGCACCACCAGGGATGAGATATTGTAATCCCCGCCCTCAAGGACGTTCGCGATCACGATCTTCGAGGCCCAGCCTTCGCCGTATTCCGGGACCAATTCGCGGATGAAGGCGTCGCGACGCTTGTAGCACCCCATTGCGCGCAGGATCGGCCCGATATCCTCCGTCACAGCCTCGACACCAAAAGTTTCGGCGACGAGGCGGCCGAGCCGCAGACTTTCAGGATCGGAATCGCTTTCCGGCATGAACAGGCAAAGCACATTCTTGGGGCCGACGGCTCGTGCCGCCAACGCGACCGAGACGCTCGAATCGATCCCGCCCGAAAGACCGAGCACAAGGCCCCGCTTGCGAAGCCCGCGCAACTGCTGGCGCAAGGCCGTTACGATACGGTCCGTTTCGGTGGCCAGGTCGATCGCCAGAGCCTGCGCCAGAAAGGTCCGCGCATCCTCGGTCGGGCGAACATTCATTGCGCGGCCTCCATTGTTTCTGCCGCAAGCCGACGGCTGACCTTGCCGGTATCGGTCTTCGGCAGCTCGCGGCGGAACTCGATGACCTTGGGGACCATGAAGTCCTCAAGGTGGCGTGCGCAGTGACGTATGATATCCTTTTCGCTCAGCGCCGGGTCGGACCGTACGATAACTGCGCCGATCGCATGCCCGAGCACGGGATCCGGCACACCGACAACCACCGCTTCCGCGATGCCCGGATGAGCATGAAGCACGGCTTCCACTTCCTTGGGCGCCACCTTCTCTCCCCGCGACTTTATGATGTCGTCCTTGCGGCCGACGAAATAAAGAAAGCCTTCTTCATCGGCCCTGAATAGATCGCCGGTGTAGAGAACCTTCTCCCAAGGGTTCGGACCCGGGCGCAGGGCTCGTGCCGTCGCAGTTTCGTTTCGCCAATAACCCTGCATGACGTGCGGCCCGCGAATGACCAACTCACCTGCTACGCCCGACGGCACCCGTTGCCCGTGGTCGTCGACGACAAAGGCTTCGGTGTTCGGAATGGCTATTCCGACCGAACCCGGCCGGCGGTCGAGCTCCTCGGGCGGCAGATAGGTGCAGCGCTTGCATTCCGTCAGGCCATACATCGAATAGAGCCTGACACCGGGGAAAAGGAACCGAAGGCGTTCTATGTGAGGCGGCGGCAAGGCAGCCGCCGTGTTGGAAATATAGCGAAGGCTGGGCAGGAAGCCCGGCGCCAGGTCCCTCATCTGCAGGATCATCGCTGCCATCGTGGGCACGAGCGGAAGCCCGGTGACGCCTTCCTGGCGGATGCGTTCAAATATCGCTTGGGGAAAAGCGAAGGACTTCTCGAGCACGAGCGTGGCGCCGAGCCTGACAGCCATCAGCAGCTGATAGAGGCCGTAGTCGAAGGCGAGGGGCAGAACATTCAAGATGATGTCGTCTGGCGAGTTGCGCAGATAAGTGGTGATGGAGTTGGCCGCCGCGTCGCAATTGCGGTGCGTCATCATCACGCCCTTGGGCCGGCCGGTCGAGCCCGAGGTGTAGATCAACATCGCAAGATCGACGTCAATGCCGCGATGGTCAATCTCCCTGGCTTGGAACGTCAAGCAATCCGCCAGCGATGTGGCACCTGCCGGGCATTGATTATCGGCAGCAACGGTGGAAGCCACGAAGATGCCGGTCTTGCCGGAGGACGTCTTGCCGGAGGATCCAGACGCCTCGGCGACCACGGGCATCAGTTTTGCTTGCGTGAGGATCGCGGCCGCATCGCAATCGGCGATGATGTAGGCCAGCTTTTCGGCCTTGGTGGATGCGTTGATCGGACTGAACGTCGCGCCTGCTTTAAGAACCGCGAAAATCGAAACCGCAGCCTCCCAGCAATTGTCCATGAAGATCAGCACCCGGTCGTCGCGCCTGACGCCATTCATGAAAAGGGCGGCGGCCAGGCGGCTCGAGAGATCGTCCAGCTCTTCGTAGCACAGCCTTTTGTGCTCGGTGATCAATGCCGTTTTGGCTGGATGGGCAGCGGCCTTCGCCGTCAGAAAATGTTCGATCCGCACGGACGCTCCTCGCCGATGGCGCCTACGCTGCCAACGCTTCTGCTTTTGCCTCGATGAAGGCTGAGATGCGGTCAATCGAATCCAGATTGGCCGGTACGATGTCGGCATCGACCATCGCGATGCCGAAATCATCCTCTATGAATGCCACGAGCTCCAACACGGCCGTCGAGTCGATGATGCCGTTCTCGATCAGTGATGCGGTGTCTGCAAGCTCGTAGGACGTGTCGCCGAACAGGAAGTTGTCGACGATAAAGGTTTTGACCTTGTCCTTGATTGTTACCATGATGTTTCCTTCCCTCGATTTCTCAGGCCGCTCGTGCTGCACCGACCTTTTGGCCGGTGAAAATCTTCTGCCACAGTTGCGTCGATAAGATGCCGACGAAGGCCGCATTGTCGCGGAATCCGGACGCTGGCTGCAAGCGGCATTTCTCGTGCAGGTTCGCCACCGCCTTGGCGTTGAATAGTCCTCCGGCGGCGATGCTCGCCTCGCTGAGCGAGTCGCGCACGTAGTCCAGTTCTCCGGCTCCAACGAAGGAGCGGGCTTCCGGCGCTCGGTAAGGCTGTTTGGTGCGCTCCCGGATGGCCGTCGGAAGCAGGTGCTTGGCAACTTTGCGCAGTATGTGTTTTTCCACCAATCCCTTCAGCTTCATTTCCGGCGGAAGTCTCGCCGCAAACTCCACCAAGCGATGGTCAAGGAAGGGGAAACGCCCTTCGATACCGTGCGCCATGGCCATGCGATCGCCCTGGCTGGAGAGGATGTAGCCCGGCAGGAGAAAGCGGGTTTCGAGATATTGCGCCTGATGCAGCGGATGCCACCGGGAAAACGCCTCAGGCAACCGGCTGGCCAGGTCCTCGGCCGCGTCATACCCCCTCAATGTCGCGCGCAGGTCACCGGAAAAGAACATCTTCGCCGCTGATGTGGTCTTGAAACGCGGCCGATGGGAGAACAGCGGATCGTCCAGGGCAGCGCTGCCGGTGCCGAAAAACGCGGCCAGGTACTCTACGGACTGCTGTTGCAGACCCGGCAGATAGGGATAAAGCTTGCGGAAAAGCTGTGGCCTTATGCGCGATGCTGGCTGTCGTGCGCAGAAACGGCGAACCCGCGCTTCCTTGAAGACATCATAGCCGGCAAAGACCTCGTCGGCGCCTTCGCCTGTCAGCACTACTTTCAAACCGGCCTGGCGAACGAGGCCGGACAATTGATAAAGGGGCGCCGGGGCGGTGCGGATGATCGGCCGCTCGGTAAAGCGGATGACTTCGGGAAACACACCGGCGATATCGCCGGCACGGCAGGCTATGGTTCGATGGCGCGTGCCAAGTGCTGACGCCATTTCGGTCTGGAAGGCGCTTTCGTCATGCTCAGCACTGTCGAACGTCACGGAAAATGTCTGCAGCTTAAGAGGAGTCATGCCGGCCGCGAGTGCCGAAACGAGGGATGAATCGAGCCCGCCCGAAAGGTAAGAACCGACCGGCACGTCGGCGCGCATGCGAAGCCTCACCGCGTCGGTCAAAAGGGCCTGCAGTTCTTCGGCCGCGTCATCCTCATTGGTGATCTTCGATGGCGCATCTCGATGAGGATAGTCCAGATGCCAGTATGGTTTGACCGTCACTTGCCCCTGTGTCGCGATCATCACGCTTGCCGGCTCCAGCTCGTGGATATTGCGGAAAGCCGTGCGTGGAGCGATCGGCGCCCACAGCGTAAAGATCTGGTCGAGTGCAATCGGATCGATTTCGGCCGAGATGCCGGGTACCTTCAGCAGGGCTTTTATCTCCGACGCAAAGTAGAGCACTCCGTCGCTGCTGGTGTAGAACAGCGGCCTAACACCCATGCGGTCTCTTGCAAGCACCATCCGCCGCCGCCGGTTATCCCAAATCGCGAAGGCGAAATCACCCTTCAGGAGAGACAGGCAGTCTTCGCCCATCTCGTCATACAGCTGCAGGAGAACTTCTGTATCGCTCGACGTGCGGAAGCGTCGGCCCTTGGCCAGCAGCCCTTCGCGCAATTCCACGTAGTTGAAGATCTCGCCGTTGAACGCAATCGTCAAATTGCCGGTTTCGTCGGACATCGGCTGCTGGCCATCACCAATTCCAATCACCGACAGCCGCGCATGCCCAAGTCCTGCCTCGGGCGCTACGAATTTCCCTTGTTCATCCGGCCCGCGATGGGCGATCGCGGACGTCATGCGCGCAAGCAAAGCTTCCGCATCCCGGACTGAACCGAAATAGCCCCCGAATCCGCACATCTACACAGCTCATACTGAACAGCAAGCCACGAAACATAGCGGTCATAAGCGCCTCAAAGGTTAATCGGATACTTTTCAGCGAGCATGTGGTTAACAGGGTGTTAGGACAAAATGATGCTTTTGCGGACCGACTTGTGCCCCACTCCAGATGTCACGCTTGATGGCGAGCTACTGTTGCACGAGCACCATGGGCCAGGTTCTTCAAAGCTTCGCGCCGGATCAGTTGCGGATTTAGGCCGAATGCCAGTGACATCGGTTCGCATCGAGATGGAAGACGTCACGGCGAGCGGTGCAAATTACTGTTTCGAGTACGGCCGGTACCAATCGACAAACTTCTTCAGCCCGTCCTCTATCGAAACGCTAGGCCTGAAGCCGAAATCCCGCTCCAGCGCGGTCATGTCGGCGTAAGTCTTCTCGACGTCGCTCGTCTGCATCGGCTCGTTGTGGCGGATTGCCTTGACCTCGAGCAGCCTTTCCAGAATGTCGATGAAGTCGCCCAGGCGCACCGGCCGGTTGTTGCCGACATTGTAAAGCCTGTTCGGCGGAACGTCAGCCGCCGGCGGCTTGTCGAGCACGGCGACAACCGCCTTCACAACATCGTCTATGTAGGTGAAATCGCGCCACATTTCGCCATTGTTGAAGACCCGGATCGGCTTGCCCTCGAGCATCGCCCGGGTGAACATCCAATAGGCCATGTCGGGACGGCCCCAGGGGCCGTAGACCGTGAAAAACCGCAGGCCGGTCTGCGGTATGCCGAACAGATGGGCGTAGGTGTGGCTCATCAACTCATCGGTTTTCTTGGTGGCAGCGTAAAGCGAAACGGGCTTGTCGACCTGGTCGGCTTCGCTGAACGGCACGCTGCGGTTGCCGCCATACACCGAGCTCGACGAGGCATAGACCAGATGCTCGAATGCCGGTTCTGTGCGACAGAATTCGAGCACTTCAAGGTGGCCCATGACATTGGAGCGGATATAGAGCCGCGGATTGTCGAGTGAGTGGCGCACGCCCGCCTGCGCGGCGAGATGGACGATCCTGACGATGCCTTGCCCGGCCAAAGCGGCCGCAAGCGCGCCCTGTTCGGCAATATCGATCTGGTGGAACGAAAAATCCTTATGGGGCAGAAGCCCGGCAAGCCGCCCCTTTTTGAGCGCCAGGTCGTAATAGTCGTTCATGTTGTCGACGCCGACGACCGCTTCTCCCCGGTCGAGCAGATGGTGGCAAACGTGACTGCCAATGAACCCCGCGGCTCCGGTGACAAGTATAGGCAACAAGCTTCTCCACGCGCATAGCCGGACCGGTATCTGGAGCGGCAGATCCGGCCATTTCGTCGTGCTATAGTCGAAAGCCGAGGTGGAGACCACCATTAACCTGATGCGTCAGCTTGCCTCGCGCATGGCTTCGGCCGCCTGCAGGTCGACCGACACCAGCTGGCTGACGCCTTGCTCGGCCATGGTCACCCCGAACAGCCGGTCCATGCGCGCCATGGTGATCGGGTTGTGGGTGATGATGACGAAGCGTGTCTCGGTGGTTGCGGCCATTTCGTCCATCAAATTGCAGAAACGCTCGACGTTGTGATCGTCGAGCGGCGCGTCGACTTCGTCGAGCACGCAGATCGGCGCCGGGTTGGTCAGGAACACGGCGAAAATCAGCGACATCGCCGTCAACGCCTGCTCGCCGCCGGACAGCAGCGTCATCGTCTGCGGCTTCTTGCCGGGCGGTCGCGCCAGGATCTCGAGCCCGGCTTCGAGCGGATCGTCGGACTCGATCAGTTGCAGCTCGGCGGTGCCGCCGCCGAACAGATGCGAAAACAGCCGTTGAAAATGGCCGTTGACCACCTCGAAGGCGGCGAGCAGCCGCTCGCGGCCTTCGCGGTTCAGGCTGTGGATCGCCTGCCGCAGCTTGCGGATCGCCTCGATGATGTCGTCGCGCTCGGAAACGATGGTCTCCAGCCGGTCCGACAGTTCCTTCTGCTCTTCCTCGGCGCGCAAATTGACGGCGCCCAGCCGTTCGCGTTCGACCTTCAGCCGGTCGAGCTGACGCTCGATCTCGGCCATTTCGGGCATCGGGCTGTCGGGTTCGAGGCCGGTGTGGCGGATCACAAGATGCGGCGGCGTGTTCAGCGTTTCCTGGATGCGCGCTTCGACTTCCAGCCGCCGCTCGTCGGCGGCGGTCAGCCGCTCTTCGGCGCGAACACGCGTTTCGCGAGCTTCGGCGAGCGACTGGATGGCAGCGGTCGCAGCCTTGTCCATCTCGGACTGCCGGTTCTCCGCTTCCTGCAAGCGGTCGCCCGCAGCTTTTCGCAGGCTTTCGGCCTCGGCGAGCTGCGACAGCAAGGCGCGCCGCTTGGCGTCGATCTCGTCGGGTGCGTCGGCCAGTTGCTCGCGCTCGGCCTCCGCCTCGGCCTTACGTTCGCCGAGTGCCGCAATCTGCGTCGAGGCGTTTTCGGCGCGCTCTACCCAGTTGCGCCGTTCAGAGCCGATGGCATCGAGCCGGCGCGCACGTGCCTCGGCTTCCCGCCTCAGGCCCTCGTGAACGGCACGCGCATCGGCAAGGGCGGCGCGATCGCGGGCGACGTTGGCGGCCGACTGCTCGAGCTGCAACTGCAGATCGCCGAGATCGGGCGCGTCTTGCAGCAGCATTTCCGCCTCGATGAATGCCGCCGCCGTTTCCTCATGGCTGTCGACAATGCGTGCGCGCGCCTCGTCAAGTGCGGCACGCCGGCTCGACAGTTCGCCGCCGGCTTTTTCGGCCTCGGCCAGCGTGTTGCGGGCAGCGTCGAGCCCGTGCTGGGCGTCGCGCCCGGCCTGTCGGGCATTGCGTTCGGCCTCGCTCGCCTGGGCAAGCGCCTGTTCGGCCTGCGCAAGGGCCTGTTCAGCTTCGCGCAGGGTGCGCGTCGCTTGGACTGCTTCGGCATCGAGTTCGGCCAGCCGGTTTTTTTGCGCCAGCCGCTGCGCGGCGGCGGTCGGCGCATCGGCGCTCGCGGTGAAGCCGTCCCAACGCCACAGCGCGCCTTCGCGGCTGACCAGCCGTTGACCGGGAGCAAGCAGCGTCTGCAGCCTTCTTCCGGCGGCGGCCTCGACAATGCCGATCTGGGCCAGCCGGCGGGCCAGCTGCGCCGGCGCGCGCACAACGCTGGCGAGGCTCCTTATGCCTTCGGGCAATGCGGCGTCGGCGGGCTGGATTTCGCTCTGGCCCCAATGCACCGGCGCACTGCGGTCGAGCGGCACGTCGAGATCTTCGCCAAGCGCGGCACCCAGCGCCGTTTCGTAGCCGCGCTCGACGCTGATCTGCTCCAGCACCGAGGGAAATAGATCGCCGCTGGCGGCGTTGAGGATCTTGGCCAACGTGCGGGCCTCGGTTTCGATCCGCGCCAGCTCGGCCTTTGCGTCCTGAACCGGTGGGCGGGCAGCACTTTCGCCCGCGCGTGTCTCGGCGACCGCCTGTTCGGCGGTAATGGCGGCTGCCTCGGCCTCTTCGAGCAGCGCCAGCGCCTGATCGACCAGCAGCCGCTTCTCGGCGGGATCGGGCAGGCCGGCGACCCTGGAGACGATCTCCGACAATTCGCGGTCGACATCGGCAAGCTGGCGGGCAAAGCGGTCGCGGCGCTCAGCGGTGTCGCGCAGCGTCCGTTCGATCTGGTTGCGCGAGGCGGCGGCCTCCGCCCGTTCGGCGGTCAGCGCGGCGAGCCTGGCCTCGCTCAAGGCAAGCGTCGATGCCGCCTGCTCGAAGGCCGCGCGGGTGCTGGCCTCGCGCTCGGCGGCGCCGGCGTTTTCGGCGTTGAGCGCGGCTTCTTCGGCGGCGAGACGTTCGAGGATATCCGCATTGTCGCGGACCATGCGCTCCTCGCGGGCAAGGTCGCCATCAAGCTGTTGCAGTCGGCGGTCGAGCTCAGCCTGGCGGGCGCGGATGCGGCCTGCCTCTTCCTCGATCTGCGCCTTGGCGATCGACAGACGTTGGAAGGCTGCGGCGGCGGCGGCTTCCGCATCGCGCAGGTCCGGCAGCCGGTGGGCGTTGATACCTTGTTCCCTGGCGGCAGCCATCTGGGCGGCGGCACGGTCGCCGACCAGCGCGGTGGCAATCGCCAGCGCCGAACGCGCTTCGCCTTCCTGCGTCTTGGCCAGCGTCCAGCGCAGATGCAGCAGCGTCGCTTCGGCCTTGCGGATGTCGGCCGACAGGTTCTTGAAGCGCGAGGCCTGGCGGGCCTGGCGTTTCAGGCTTTCGATCTGGCTTTCCAGCTCGCCGACGACGTCGTCCAGCCGTTCGAGGTTCTGTTCGGCTGCCTTCAGCCGCAGCTCGGCTTCATGGCGCCGTGTGTGCAAGCCGGAAATGCCGGCGGCCTCTTCCAGCAGTGCGCGGCGCGCCTGCGGCTTTGCCTGGATCAGCTCGCCGATGCGGCCCTGGCCGACCATCGAGGGCGAGCGGGCGCCGGTCGACTGATCGGCGAACAGCAGCTGAACGTCCTTGGCGCGAGCCTCCTTGCCGTTGATGCGGTAGAGCGAGCCCGCCTCACGCTCGATGCGACGCGAGACCTGCAACTCATCGGCGTCGTTGAAGGCGGACGGCGCGGTGCGGTCGCTATTGTCGAGGAACAGCGTGACTTCGGCGGTGTTGCGGGCCGGACGCGTTCCCGAGCCGGAAAAGATGACGTCGTCCATGCCGGACGCACGCATGTTCTTGTAGGAGCTTTCGCCCATAACCCAGCGCAGCGCCTCGACCAGGTTCGACTTGCCGCAGCCATTCGGCCCGACGATGCCGGTCAGGCCGCGTTCGATGACGAACTCGCCGGGTTCTACGAAGGATTTGAAGCCGAGCAGGCGAAGGCGCGAGAACTTCATTCGCGCCTGCCCATCGCCAAGTTTCGCAAAACTGTTCCGCGGTTTTGCGAGGAGAACCCGCGGCAAGACAAAGAAGTGCGCACGCCGAAGCGACGCCGCTTCGGCGCTGCCGAAACGTCAGAGCAGAGGGTCGATGATGGCCGACATTTCCGCAATCGACATCGCCCCTTTGTAGGTCTTTCCGTTGATGAAAAAGGTCGGTGTGGAATCGACCTTGAATTCGTCGGCGCCGCGCTTCTGGACGGATCTCACATCGTCCAGAAGTTTCTGGTCCGTCAAGCAGGCCTCGAAGGACTCCTGTGTAAAACCGGCAAGCTTGGCGATTTGCAGCAGTGCGTCCTTGGTATTGTTCACACCAACCCAGTTTGCCTGCTGCCTGAACAGCACGTCGACCATCGGGAAATAATTGTCCTTTGAGCAGCGCGCCAGCATGAAACCGGCCTCGGCGCTGGGATCGAACGGAAATTCGCGCAGGATATAGCGGGCCTTGCCGGTATCGATATATTTCGTCTTCAGCTCCGGGAATGTGGTTTCGGCGAAATGCGCGCAGTGCGGGCAGGTCATCGAAGCATATTCGACGATGGTGACCTTTGCGTCGTCCTTGCCGAGTTGCATGTCGGGCAGCGCGCCGGGCTTCAACAAGGCTGCCATATCCACCGTGCCCTGAGCTTCAGGCGCTTTGGCGGCGGCCGGAGCGGCCGGCTTCGGAGGTTCCGCCGGAGCCGCAGGCTTCACATCCTGCGCCTCGGCTTTCTCGCCCGAGTCGCTGCAGGCGGCAAGCAGCGCCGCTGCTGGTATTGCGGCCAGCGAAGTCAAAAGGTTTCTGCGGGACAAGGAACGGATCATACGAATCACCTGGCAATAGTTGGATTTTGCAATGCAAAGGCTACAAAAAGCGAGAGTTGGCGCGAATTAAGGCATTACCGCGCCTATTCCAATCGCCAAATCCGGGCATGCCATCACGATAGCGCGAGATCACGGCTTCTTTTGCCCGAGAATGGTGGCGCCAAGCCGCTCCAACGAGGCGCGCAGCCCGCCGTCCTCGATCAAACCGACGGTGCCGGACAGCTTCGCTTTCTCGGCCGCAGTCAATGGCCGCAAACTGGGTTTCGGCTTGTCCTTGCCCGCCATTACAGGCTTCTGCACGATCCTGATCCGGCCGATCGCATTGAAACCGAGGAAGGCATTGACCCGGTTGATGATCTCGCCGGTCTCGTGCTGCAGATGCAGTGCCGCGACACCCTCGCAGGCAATCACCAGCACCGCCGGTTCGAACGGATCGTCCTCGTGCATGCGGCGCGGCCACTGGATCTTTTCCGGGCGCGAGCGGCCCGCAAGCCGCGGCCCGGCAATTTCTTCCCATGACTGGACCAGCCCGATCGACATGCCGGCCCGCTTGCGCAGCACCGGGTCGAGGATCTCGGTTGCGAGATCGCTCACCGGAACGGGATTGCCGAAGGGCCTTTTCCCTGCCATGTGCGTTCTCCAGTCACCAGCTTCAGCACCAATGGATTAGGGCCGACCCTCGATCAATGGCACTGCACGACCAGACCCGCAAGGCCGTATCCGGAGACAATGGCGAGATCGCATCCCGGCTGCTTGGCTGGTACGACGCGCATCACCGCGACCTGCCCTGGCGCGTTCCGCCGCGCGCGCTGGCGGGCGGGGCGCGGCCCGATCCCTATCTGGTCTGGCTTTCCGAGGTCATGCTGCAGCAAACCACGGTCGAGGCGGTAAAATCCTATTTTCGGGCTTTCGTGCAGAAATGGCCAACTGTCCAGGCACTGGCGGCGGCACCGACCGAAGACGTCATGAAGGCCTGGGCCGGGCTCGGCTATTATTCCCGCGCCCGTAACCTCAAAGCCTGTGCCGATCTCGTGGCGCGGCAAGGCGGTCGCTTTCCGGACAGCGAGTCCGGCTTGAGGGAACTGCCCGGCATCGGCGCCTATACGGCGGCGGCGATCGCAGCGATCGCTTTCGACCGACCAGCCGCGGTCGTCGACGGCAATGTCGAACGGGTGGTCTCACGGCTGTTTTCGATCGCCACGCCGCTGGGCGAAGCCAAGGGCGAGATACGCGGCCAGGTCGAACGCATGGTTCCCCGGACAAGGCCCGGCGACTTCGCGCAGGCGATGATGGACCTGGGCGCGACGATCTGCACGCCGCGCCGGCCCCGCTGCATGCTCTGCCCTGTTCGCGAGGATTGCAGCGCCACAATCTCGGGCGACCCCGAACGCTTTCCGGTCCGCCTACCGAAGGGCGAGAAACCATTGCGGCGCGGCGCCGCCTTCGTCGCGGTCAGGGCTGACGGCGCCATTCTTTTGCGAAAGCGTTCGGAAAAGGGCCTGCTCGGCGGCATGACCGAGGTGCCGACGACCGGCTGGACGGCGCGCATCGACGGCGCCACCACGGAAGCGGCAGCCCCGTTCCCCGGCAATTGGCGGCAGGCCGGACGAATCGGCCATGTCTTTACCCATTTTGCGCTTGAACTCGACGTGTTCAAGGCGGAGACCGACAGTGCCGCCCCGGCCGGGCATTTCTGGTCGCTGGTCCATGAAATTTCCGGGGAAGCGCTGCCGACTGTCATGAAAAAGGTAATCGAAGCGGCGATACCGGGCGCGACGAAGAAGCAGCACCCGCATTGAACGAGAGAAGAATGACTGAAATCCGCCACATCGTTTTCGACATCGGCAAAGTGCTGATCCACTATGATCCGGACCTGCCCTTCAGCCGCTTGATCCCCGATCCCGACGAACGGAAATGGTTCTTCGACAATGTCTGCACGCATGATTGGAACATCGAACAGGACCGCGGCCGCAGCTGGGAAGAGGCCGAAGCACTGGCGATCGCGCAATATCCCGAGCACGCCGAAAACATCCGTAATTTCCGCCGGCACTGGCACGAGATGGTGCCTCATGCCTATGAGGACAGCGTTGCCATCATGATCGGCCTGATCGAGAGCGGCCACGACGTGACGATGCTGACCAATTTCGCCGCGGATACGCTTGCCGAGGCCCGCGAGCGCTTCGATTTCCTCAATCGGCCGCGCGGCGTGACCGTGTCCGGCGACATCCGCCAGATCAAGCCGGATCGCGCCATCTATGATCACCACGTCGCCGCATTCGGCCTCGAACCGTCAGCCACGCTGTTCATCGACGACAGCCAGAAGAACGTCGACGGCGCCAAGGCGGCCGGCTGGCAGTCGGTGCTGTTCACCGATGCACAGACGCTCAGGGCGGACCTTGAGCGTCTTGGGATCAAAGTGTGACTTGAATCGCTTCCAGAGGTTGGTTGAGCCTTCGCATTTACCGATCTGTGGCAACTCGGAAGCCGTCAGGCCCCTGCCCGTTCGATGCCCAGGCGTGCAATGCGGCGAAGCTCGTCGATCGGGGTCAGGCCGCCGCTGCGCTCATAATGCCAGAAGGTCCAGCCGTTGCAGGCGTCCAGCCCCTGCACTTGTGCGCCGATCTTGTGGATCGACCCGGCGCTGTCGCCGATTGCCAGCGTGCCGTCGGCACGCACCTTTGCCGCCCAGCGCTTCTTGGCATCGTAGAGCGTGGCGCCGGGCGCCACCAGGCCATTGTCGAGAAGCGTGACGAAGGCGACGCGCGGCTCAGCCCGCTTGCCGGTTAGTACCGTCAAATTGGCGCCTTCCAGCGGCCGGACCGCATCGATACGTTCCATGGCGGCATCGATATAGGCCTGCTCACGCTCGATGCCGACGAAGTGACGGCCAAGCCGCTTGGCCACCGCACCGGTGGTACCTGAACCGAAGAAGGGGTCGAGCACGATGTCGCCCGGCCTGGTCGATGCCGTCACGACGCGGGCAAGCAACGCTTCCGGCTTCTGCGTCGGATGCAGTTTGTCACCATTGTCGTTCTTCAGGCGCTCGCCGCCGGTGCAGATCGGAAATAGCCAGTCTGAACGCATCTGAATATCATCATTAGACGCCTTCAGCGCCTCGTAGTTGAATGTGTAACCCTTACCCTTTTGGTCGCGCGATGCCCAGATCATCGTCTCATGCGCGTTCTGGAAACGGCGGCCACGGAAATTGGGCATTGGATTGGTCTTGCGCCAGACGACGTCGTTGAGGATCCAGAAGCCCAGGTCCTGCATCTTGGCGCCGACCCTGAAAATATTGTGGTAGGAGCCGATGACCCAGATCGTGCCGTTGGGCTTCAACACGCGGCGTGCCGCCAGCAGCCAGGCGCGGGTGAAGGCGTCGTAGGCCTCAAAACTGTCGAACTGGTCCCAATGGTCGTCGACGGCATCGACCTTGGATTGGTCGGGCCGGTGCAGATCGCCATCGAGCTGCAGATTGTAGGGCGGATCGGCGAAGATCACGTCGATCGACTTTTCCGGCAGCCGTTCGAGCGCGGCGACGCAGTCGCCCTTCAGGATCGTATCCAGCCACTCGGATTGCTGGGGAGCATCGGAAAGCTCGTCGAGAAGACGCACGGCAGACATTGTGACACCCAAGGCACGCGTTACTGTTTACTGTCCGTTATGGTTACCGATCAGCGTAAATATTCAGTGAAGCAGACTGCCGAATTTGCGAAGCCCGGCCTGTTGGTGTATGCCGCGCCGCCTGAGCCGTTTGGACCAAAGGGCCCTCGGCATTCCCTTCATCCCGCTTTCCGGACCACCATGCCCCAGCCAGATCTTGTCATCTTCGATTGCGACGGCGTGCTCGTCGATTCCGAAATCATCGCCGCGCGTATCGATGCCGAGCTTTTGACCTCGGCCGGCTACGAGATATCGGCCGAGGAGATTTCCGAGGTCTATGCCGGGCTGACTTTCAAGGACATCATGATGCGGGTCGAGGAAAAGTCCCGGATCCCGTTCCAGGCCTCCCTGATCGACAAGGAGGAACAGCTCGTCGATCGCCGGCTGCGCAGCGACGTGCGTGCTATCGACGGGGCGCACGAGGCTGTCGCCGCGGTAGCAGTGGCGCGCTGCGTCTGTTCGAATTCGCGTTCGGAGCGGATCGAATTCATGCTGGAGAAGGTGCAGCTTTTGCCGTTCTTTGCCGACCGTATCTTTTCCTCGCTGGAAACACCGACCGGGAAAACCAAGCCGGCGCCGGACGTGTTTCGGTTCGCCGCGGAAAAGCTCAAGGCGAACCCCGCGAACACCTTCGTCATCGAGGATTCCGTGCATGGCGTCACCGGCGCTAAGACGGCGGGAATGCGCGTCATCGGCTTCACCGGCGCGGCGCACAGCTATCCCGGCCACGCCGATGCGCTGACCGAGGCCGGTGCGGAAACGGTCATCCGCCGCTGGGCGGAACTGAAAAGCGTGATCGCCGCGCTGTCGGAATGGTCGGCGGACGCCTGAGAGGCCGCCTCCAACCGCCGTGGCGCGAATGCACAGGCTCAGTTGGTCGCGGCGGCTTTCTTCTTCTTCGGCTTGTCTGTCGCTACTTTCGGAGCGCCCTCGTCATACCCGGCATATGCCTGGTAGTCCCGCGCCGTCGGCTCCGGAACGACGACGTTGGAATCGGTGTAGACGAACTGCGTGGCACTCGAAGGATCGGTGACCTGGACTTGATAGGAGTGAAGCTGCGAATAGAGAACTTCGGTGCCGTGCATCACCGCGATGCGGATCGGCATGGTGATGGTCCCGGGGGTGAACATCGGGCCAGGCACGACCTTGCCGGCGACGGCTATCTTCATCGACAAGGAGCCGTTGGCGCGGCTGCAGTCGCGGGTCACATCGGTGATCGAAGCCTGATAGATGATCTTGGCGGAATCGTCCGGCTGATCGACGCCTGCCGCGTCCGCTGCCGGCTGGGCGGCTTCCTCGGCGGCAACATCGGTTTTTTTCTTCGGCTTCGGACCGCTCTTGGCGTAGGTATTGAAGAAGGCGGTGCCGTCACGCAACGTCACTTTCGGGCAATAGGCCTGCAGCTGGCTGGAAAGCACCTTGGGATCGGGTGGCGGTGGCGGCGTCGTATCCTTCTTGCCGAAGCCGAGAATGCCATTGTCGCTCGATTGGCAGCCTGCGGCGGCAAGCATAAAGCCGGTGAGCGCCAGACCCGCGACAAAACGACCGTTGAATGAATGAAACGCCATGAACTGCACTTCCCTCTCGCAAAGCCGGTGACGTATATCAACCGCGCGGCAAAAATGCGACTGAGCCTGCGCAGAAATCCACCACCTCGCGGCGGGCGAAAATTCCCGGCAACAATGGAAACGTGACGATGCAATATGTGAGTACCCGCGGGGAAGCGCCCGCGCTTGGATTTTCCGACGCGGTGCTGGCCGGGCTGGCGCGCGACGGCGGGCTCTATCTGCCGAGCGCCTGGCCGCATTTTTCCGCAGCCGAGATCCGCGCCATGCGCGGTCTTGCCTATCCCGATCTTGCCATCCGCGTGCTGTCGCCGTTCCTCGGTGGCGAGATCGCGGCGCCGGTGTTCGAACGGCTGGTGCGCGAAGCCTATGCGACCTTCCGCCATGAGGCCGTCTGCCCGCTGGTGCAGACCGGGCCCAACAGCTTCGTGCTGGAGCTCTTCCACGGCCCGACGCTCGCGTTCAAGGACGTGGCGATGCAGCTTCTTGCACGGCTGATGGACCATGTGCTGGCCGAGCGTGACCAGCGCGCCACCATTGTCGGCGCCACCTCCGGCGACACCGGGGGGGCCGCCATCGATGCCTTTGCGGGGCGCAACCGCACCGACATCTTCGTGCTTTTCCCGCACGGCCGCGTCTCGCCGGTACAGCAGCGGCAGATGACGACCTCGATCGCGGCAAACGTCCATGCCTTGGCGATCGAAGGCAATTTCGACGACTGCCAGGGCCTGGTGAAGGACATGTTCAACGACCACGGTTTTCGCGACCGGGTATCGCTGTCCGGCGTCAACTCGATCAACTGGGCCCGCATCATGGCCCAGATCGTCTATTATTTCTCCTCCGCGCTGTCGCTCGGCGCGCCCGACAGGCCGGTTTCCTTCACCGTGCCGACCGGCAATTTCGGCGACATCTTCGCCGGCTATGCCGCCAAGAAGATGGGGCTGCCGATCGAACGGCTGATCATCGCCACCAACGACAACGATATTCTGGCGCGCACGCTGGCGACCGGCGAATACCGCATGAAGGGGGTCTTTTCGACCACGTCGCCCTCGATGGACATCCAGGTGTCTTCGAACTTCGAACGCTTGCTGTTCGAGGCAGCCGGCCGCGATGCCTCGACCGTGCGGCGCTACATGGACGGGCTCAAGCAGTCCGGCGCCTTCACCGTCGAGGCCGGCGAAATCGCCAGGATCCGCTCCGAATTCGACGCCGGCCGCGCCACCATGGACGAGGTCGCCGCCACCATCCGCACCACACTTGCGGCGAGCGGCTATCTGCTCGACCCGCATACGGCCGCAGCCGTGCATGTGGCCGCCGGCAAGGCTGCGGGTGAGGTGCCGATGGTGGTGCTGGGCACTGCGCACCCGGCAAAGTTTCCCGCCGCCGTCGAAGCCGCCAGCGGCGTGTCGCCTGCCCTGCCTGCATGGCTAGGCGGGTTGATGAGCGCCGAGGAAAAATACACGGTACTTCCATCCGACCTGAAAATGGTGGAAGATTATCTCGGCCGCCACACGCGGGCGGCGCGTTAGGGAGTAATTGCCATATGGGTGTTGAGGTAAGCCGTCTGTCGAACGGCCTGACAGTCGCCACCGAAACCCTTCCAAGCCTCGAATCTGTTGCCCTTGGCGCCTGGGTCAAGTCGGGCGCACGCAACGAGCGTGACGAAGAGCACGGAATGGCGCACTTGCTCGAGCACATGGCTTTCAAGGGCACCAGGCGGCGAAGCGCCTTCGAGATCGCCTCGGAGATCGAGGACGTCGGCGGCGAGATCAATGCCGCCACCAGCGTCGAGACGACCTCCTATTATGCAAGGGTTCTGAGCGACGACGTGCCGCTGGCGGTCGATATCCTTTCCGACATCCTGCAGGAATCCGAATTCGATCCGCAGGAGCTGGAGCGAGAGCAGCATGTGATTCTGCAGGAGATCGGCGCCGCGCACGATACGCCCGACGATGTCGTTTTCGATCACTTTACCGAGACCGCCTTTCGCCACCAGACTATCGGTCGCTCGATTCTCGGCACGCCGGAAACCGTCAAATCCTTCACTTCGAAGCAGTTGCACGACTTCATCGAACGGCAGTACGGCGCCGAGAACATGGTGATGGTGGCGGCCGGCGATATCAAGCACGATGATTTCGTGCGCGAGGTCGAAAAACGTCTCGGCGGCTTCCGCGGCAAGGCCGACGGCACCATTCCGCAATATGCGCAATATGTCGGCGGCGATTTTCGCGAAGACCGCGACCTGATGGACGCGCAGATCGTGCTGGGTTTCGAGGGCCGCGCCTATCACGTCCGCGATTTCTATGCCTCTCAGGTCCTGTCGATGATCCTTGGCGGCGGCATGTCGTCGCGACTTTTCCAGGAAGTCCGTGAAAAACGCGGCCTGTGCTATTCGGTCTATGCCTTCCATTGGGGTTTTTCCGACACCGGCGTCTTCGGGGTCCATGCGGCGACCGGACAAAGCGATATTGCCGAGCTGGTGCCTGTGATTATCGATGAGTTGCAAAAGGCCGGTGAAAACATCCTGCAGGAGGAGCTCGACCGGGCGCGTGCCCAATACCGCGCCGGGCTGATCATGTCGGCCGAGAGCCCGGCCAGCCGCGCCTCGCAGATCGCCAGGCAGTTACTTCTGTTCGGCAGGCCGATCGCCAAGGAAGAGCTGATGGAGCGGCTGTCGGCGTTGACTGTCGAGCGGCTGACGGATCTGTCGTCTCGGCTTTTTTCGACCAAGCCGACGCTTACAGCCGTCGGGCCGGTGGGTACGCTCGCGCCCTATGAAGCGATCCTCGATTCGCTTTCGGGCACGCAGATCACTGCCCGCAAGCTCGCCGTCTAAGCCTATTCGAGCGTCGTGTTCGCGCTCCCTTTCTTTCGCCGCGACCTGCCGGCGCTGAAGGGCGACCTTGTCACGCTGCGCGTACCGCTGACCAACGACTATCGCGAGTGGTCGGTGCTGCGCGGCGAAAGCCGCGCCTTTCTTGAGCCGTGGGAACCGCGATGGACCCCTGACGAGCTCGACCGCACGGCGTGGCGGCATCGTATCGGCCGCTACCGCGAGGACTACGCGCAGGGGACGGCGATCGCTTTCTTCATCTTCGAGAAAAGCAGCGGCAAGCTGGCCGGCGGTATCACCCTCGGCAATATCCGCCACGGGGTCGCCCAAAGCGGCCATATCGGCTACTGGATCGGCGAGCGCTTCAGCGGACGCGGCCTGATGACCGATTCCGTCAAGGTGGTGACGCGTTTCGCCTTCGAAACGCTGCGGTTGCACCGGATCGAAGCTGCCTGTATCCCCGATAACGCCCGGTCGATCCGCGTGCTTGAAAAAGCCGGATTCCGGCGCGAAGGACTGCTACGATCCTATCTGAGGATCAACGGCATCTGGCAGGACCATTACCTATACGCCCGAATCGCGGACGATCCGCCGGGCGTTGGAACAAAGGACTGATTTTTGACGAATTTTCTGCGCAACGGGTCGCTGCTTGCCTTTATGCTGGCGGCAATCGTCACGCTCTGCGCGGCATCCTCGGCGTTTGCGGTCGAACCGATCAAGATTGCCCGCGACGACGTGGCGCTCGACCTTTCGGGCGCCGTCGAAATCTACCGCAACCAGGGCGAGAATTTCCAGGTCTCGACGGCACCCGGCCCAGACGGCATCGTACGGCGCATCGAGGTCGAGGCCAATGACGCGCGCTCGACCGGCGACTGGGCGGTGTTCGCGCTCGCTAACACCACCGACCAGCAGCTCGACAGGCTGATTGTCGCACCGCATTTCCGGCTGGTGAATTCCGGCCTGTTCTGGCCGGACCTCGGCTCGACCCGTATCGCCGCGATCACGCCCAGCGAAGGCTTTGCGCTCGACCGCCAGACCAGCCCCGACGCCGACGTGTTCCGGGTGACGCTCAACCCCGGAACGGTGATTACCTTCATCGCCGAACTCGCCTCGCCCAAGCTGCCGCAGGTCTATCTGTGGGACCCTGAATCCTACAAGGACTCGGTCAATTCCTACACGCTGTTTCGTGGCATCGTCATCGGCATCGCCGGCCTGCTGGCGCTGTTCCTGACCATTCTTTTCGTCGTCAAGGGGACCTCGATGTTCCCGGCAACGGCGGCCCTGGCCTGGGCGGTGCTTGCCTATATCTGCGTCGATTTCGGCTTTCTCAACAAGATTATAGAAATCTCGCCGGGCAATGAGCAGATGTGGCGCGCCGGAACGGAGGTGGCGCTTGCGGCGACCTTCGTGGTGTTCCTGTTTGCCTATCTCAACCTCAACCGGTGGCACGGCCATTTCAGCTACGGCGCACTGGTCTGGATTCTCGGGCTGGTGCTGATCGCCGGCGTCGCCATCATCGATCCGGCGGTTGCCGCCGGCATTGCCAGGCTGTCCTTCGCCGCCACCGCGCTGACCGGGCTCGGCCTGATCATCTTCCTCGGCATCCGCGGTTACGACCGCGCCATCATGCTGGTGCCCAGTTGGGTGATGGTTCTGCTATGGCTATGCGGATCGTGGATGGCGATCACAGGCATGCTCGACAACGATATCGCCCAGCCGGCGCTGGGCGGTGGGCTGATCCTCATCATCCTGCTAATCGGCTTCACCGTGATGCAGCACGCTTTTGCCGGCGGCGCCCTGCATCAGGGCCTGTTCTCCGATCTCGAGCGCCAGGCGCTGGCGGTTGCCGGATCGGGCGATACTGTGTGGGACTGGGACGTGCTGCGCGACCGCGTCGTCACTCGTCCCGACGTAAGCATCCAGCTCGGCCTTGCGCCCAACAGCCTCGGCGGCCCAGCCCGCAACTGGCTGCCGGTGCTGCATGCCGACGACCGCGACACGTTTCGTACGACGCTCGACGTCGTGCTCGAGCACCGGCGCGGCCGGGTGTCGCAAAACTTCCGCCTGCGCGGCGCCGACGGGCATTATCACTGGTTTGCGCTGCGCGCCCGGCCGGTGATCGGCTCGGACGGCGAGGTCATCCGCTGCGTCGGCACCATGGTCGACGTGACGGAGCAGAAGAAGTCCGAGGAACGGCTGCTGCATGACGCCGTACATGACAATCTGACCGGCCTGCCTAACCGCGAGCTGTTCATGAACCGGCTGGAGGCGATCATTTCGATCGCCCGCACCGAAGAGAAGGTGCGCCCGACCGTCTTCGTCATCGACATCGACCGCTTCAAGCAGGTCAATGACGGGCTCGGCATCTCGGCCGGCGACACCATCCTTTTGACCATCGCGCGGCGGCTGCACCGGCTGCTCAAGCCGAAGGATTCGCTGTCGCGCTTTGCCGGCGACCAGTTCGCGCTGATGCTTTTGTCGGAGCAGGATCCGGCTCGCATCGCGGCCATTGCCGATGCCATCAAGCACGCCATCAACAACCCGATCACCTTCGCCAAGCGCGAGATCGTGCTGACCGCCTCGATCGGGCTGATCACCTGGACCTCAACCCAGACTTCGGCCGAGGACATGGTCAAGGATGCTGAGCTCGCCATGCATCAAGCCAAGCGCTTCGGCGGCGACAGGATCGAGCCTTTCCGGCCTGCCTTCCGCACGGTCGGCACCGACCGGCTGCAGTTCGAGTCCGACCTGCGGCGCGCCATCGAGCGACGCGAATTCACGCTTGCCTATCAGCCGATCGTACGGCTGGAGGACGGCAGCGTTGCCGGCTTTGAAGCCTTGCTGCGCTGGGACCATCCGCGACGCGGCATGATCCCGCCGGCGGATTTCATCCCGGTCGCCGAAAACTGCGGCCTGATCGTGCAGCTTGGGCTATTCGCCATGCAGCAGGCTGCCGAAGACCTGGCGGGATGGCAAAAGCAGATCGGCGATGCGCCGCTGTCGGTCTCGGTCAATCTGTCCAGCCGTCAGCTCATCCGCCGCGACCTGGTCAGCGACGTCCGCTCGGTGATCGCGCGGGCCAATCTGAAACCGCGCTGCTTCCGGCTCGAACTCACGGAATCGCTGGTGATGGACAATCCCGAGCAGACCGCTCATGTGCTGACCAAGCTAAAGCAGCTTGGCATCGGCCTGTCGCTGGACGATTTCGGCACCGGCTATTCATCGCTGGCCTATCTGACGCGCTTTCCGTTCGACACCATCAAGATCGACAAGAGCTTCGTCGACGACGCGACGCCGAAACGCGCGGTGCTGCTCAAATCCATGGTCAACATGGCGCATGAACTCGGCCTGTCGGTTGTCGCCGAAGGCATTTCGGACGAGAGCGATGCGCTGGAGTTGCGGCAGATGGGCTGCGAATACGTGCAGAGCTTCATGTTCGGCGCGCCGATGCCGGGCGACCAGGTGCTGAAGACGCTGAAGGAACAGTACCCGCTCACTCAAGCGTGACAAGTTTCGGGACGTGATGAGGCTCAGGCGTGACCGGCAGCCAGGCTGAGATGCGCGAGATCGATGCCGATCGAGGCAAGGATCCGGTCGTATTTGCGGTCGATGTCGGCGTCGAACAGAAGCTCGGCACTTGCCGGGCAAGTCAGCCAGCCATTCTCGACGATCTCGTTTTCAAGCTGGCCCGCACCCCAGCCGGCATAACCGAGCGCCATCAGCGCCCGCCGGGGTCCGCGGCCGGAGGAGATGGCGCGCAATATGTCGACGGTCGCGGTCAGGCAGACGTCGTCGGACACGGCGAGCGAGGATTCCACCCGGTAGTCGCCCGAATGCAGGACGAAGCCGCGGCTGCGATCCACCGGTCCGCCATTGCGCACGACGAAGTCGCGCGCCGGCGGTGGCAGGCGGATCGCCTCCATCTCATTCATGATGCCAAGTTGTACGAGCAGGTCCGGAAACAGCATCTGCTGCGTCTGGTTGATGATCAGCCCCATCGCGCCTTCGTCGCTGTGCGCGCAAATGTAGATGACAGAGCGCGTGAAGCGGTCGTCCTTCATGCCGGGCATGGCAATCAGGAACTGGTCGTCGAGAAAGCCGGGTCCTGCGGCCGTCCTTTTATGGCGCAACAAATCCATGGCCACAGCGTAGCGCGTTTCCGAAGCGTCGAAAAGATGGGCGGCGCCCGATTTGATCAGGCTCGTAAATCGAAGGTCACGCAAATATGATGCCGGCCGCGTCATGAAATCATTGTGCGGCCATCAACGGACGATCAAATCACCGTCATGCAAAGCTTGAAAATCCTGCTGCTTAGTGTGGCCATTGGATCGGCGACCGGCCTCCCAGCCTCAGCCTCCTCGTCGGCCTGGTACAACAGCGAAGGCGGCAGGGTGCGACTGGTAACGAGCGGCAAAGCCGACGAGGCCGGACGTCTCCAGGGCGTCCTCGACATTGCGCTGAAGCCCGGCTGGAAAACCTATTGGCGCGATCCGGGCGATGCAGGCGTGCCGCCACAGATCGACGTCTCGGCCAGCACCAACATTGCCGACGCGACGCTTTCGTTTCCGCCGCCGCAGCGCCATGACGACGGCTATGGCAAATGGGCCGGCTACGACCACCCGGTTTCGTTGCCGGTGACGTTCACGCTTGCCGCGCCCGGCCAGCCGGCCGTCATCGATGCGGATATCTTCCTCGGCATTTGCGAAACCATCTGCATCCCGGTGCAGACGAGGCTGACCGTCGATCCCGGCGCCGATCCGGACAACGCCGAGGACGCGGCACTGGTCAAGGCAGGCCTTGCCACCCTGCCCGCCACGGCAACGCCCGATTTCGGCATAAACGTACTGCCGGGCGACCACGAAACGCTGATTGTCGAAGCGAGCTTTCCGGGCAGTCCCGAGGCCGCCGACTTCTTCGTTGCCGGCGAACGCGACTACATGTTCGGTGCCCCCGCGCGCAGCGAAAAGGATGGCAAGCTGATCTTTACTGTGCCGATCCTCGACAGGCCGTCGACAACGCCAACCGACGGCGGCCTGCACTACACACTGACAAGTGCCGCTGGCGCGGTCGAAGGCCTGCTGCCTTTTCCGTGATGCCAACGTCTGGACGGTTGCCGGGCGCGCCTTAGTTCGCTATCGCAAGGACACTCCCTTTCCATTCTCAAGCGAGGACCATCATGACGATCTCCGTTGGCGACAAACTGCCCGATGCGACCTTCAAGACAATGACCGCCGACGGTGCAAAGCCGATCACGACGGGCGAGATATTCTCAGGAAAGACGGTCGTGCTGTTTGGGGTTCCAGGCGCTTTCACGCCAACCTGCAGCAACAATCATCTGCCCGGCTACCTGGACAATTACGACGCCATCCTGGCGCGCGGCGTCGACACTATCGCCGTCGTCTCGGTCAACGATGTTCACGTCATGGGGGCTTGGGCCCGCTTCAGCGGCGGTGAAGGCAAAATCCTTTATCTTGCCGATGGCAATGGCGATTTCGCCAAATCGGTCGGCCTCGACGCCGACCTCTCCAGCGGCGGCATGGGGCTGCGCTCGAAGCGTTTTTCGATGATCGTCGACGACGGCAAGGTCACCGCGCTCAATGTCGAGACAAAGCCCGGCGTCGACGAATCCGGTGCGGCTCACATTCTCGGACAGCTTTCCGTCTTGGCGACAGCATAGGCCAGGGACGGCGGCGGGCGCCTTCGAGCGCTCAGCGTCCAAAGGACGCTGACTTTTTGCATTGGCGCATGATCCCTCCGAAAGCCGACCCGGTTTTCGGGGCCATGCGTCGGCGCTTCGGAACTGCTTGCTTTTGGGGACCTCGATTATGTCTGACATCGTCTGGCGCAGCGTCGCGATCGGCATCGGCGCAACCGCGCTTATGGATGTCTGGGCGATTTTCCTGAACAAGGCGTTTGCTCAACCGCGGCCGAACTGGGGGCTGGTCGGCCGCTGGGTCTGGCATCTCAGGGAAGGCAAGGTCTTCCATGACGACATTGGCGAGGCCTCGCCCTACGCGCATGAATCAGTACTTGGCTGGGCCTTTCATTATGCTGTCGGCATCGTCTACGGCATCATACTGGTCGTGCTGGCCGGAACGGCCTGGCTCACCGCGCCGACCTTCCTGCCGGCCTTTATCCTCAGCATGGTCACCGTCGGCGCCGGGTGGTTTCTGCTGGCGCCCGGCATGGGCGCCGGCTGGGCCGCTTCGAAGCGGCCCAATCCGATGCAGGTCCGCGCCCTGAATCTTGTGTCGCATACGGTGTTTGCAATCGGACTGTTCGGCACCGCCCTTCTAATCCGCTGACACGCCAGTTCAACCGGATCAATAACTCTGGGTCGAGCGCCGAACCTTCTTGGCCGCCGATTGCTTGGACTGGGTGCCTTCCTTCGGCGTTACGGACGCGAGCGCGGGTTTCGCCGACTTCGTCTTGAATGGCGCCATGCCGAGCCGCGCCAATTCGTCGGCACGCTCGTTCTCGGGATGGCCGGCATGGCCCTTGACCCAATGCCAGGTGACCTGATGGCGGTTACGCGCTGCGTCGAGCTGCTGCCACAGCTCGGCATTCTTCACCGGCTGCCTGGCGGCCGTCTTCCAGCCGTTGCGCTTCCAGCCGTCGATCCAGCTGAAAATACCGTCCTTGACATAGTTGCTGTCGGTATAAAGGTCGACGACGCAAGGTTCCTTGAGCGCATTGAGAGCCGAGATGGCGGCCAACAGCTCCATGCGGTTGTTGGTGGTCAGAGCCTCGCCACCGTGGAGTTCCTTGATGGCGCCGTTGAAGCGCAGGATTGCGCCCCAGCCGCCAGGCCCGGGATTGCCCGAACAGGCACCATCGGTGGAGATTTCAACGCGCTTGGTCATGTCAGTCCATATTCGGAAGGAGAGTTGATCGCCCGGTGGAAGCGCATCCGGCGAATATACTCGGTCGGGTCGCGTTTCATCACCAGCCCGCCGTCCGGAACCGTCAGCCAGTCGTAGAGCCGGGTCAGCATGAAGCGCAGCGCCGAGCCGCGCGCCAGCATCGGCAGCGCAGCTTTCTCGTCACCGCTCAACGGCCGCACGCCTTGGTAGCCGGCAAGCAGCGCCGTGCCCTTGGTCAGATTGAAGGAAAAATCCTTCTCGAAGCACCAGGCGTTCAGGCACGTGGCAACGTCATAAGCGTAGAGGTCGTTGCAGGCGAAATAGAAGTCGATCAGCCCGGACAGTTTCTCGCCGAGGAAGAACACATTGTCCGGGAAAAGATCGGCATGGATGATGCCCTGCGGCAGACCGTTCGGCCAGTTTCGCTCGAAATCGGCGAAATCGGCATCGACCTCGGCCGCCAGTCCCGGCTCGACCTCGTCGGCGCGGGCGCGGGCGGCATTCCACAGCTTGCGCCAGCCATCGATGGCAAGGGCGTTGGGGCGGGTCATCGGAAAATCCGCGCCGGCGAGATGCAGTGCCGCCAGCGCCTTGCCGACCTCGCCGCAATGCGCAGCCGTCGGCCGCCGCAGCGACAGGCCTTCGAGAAAGGTGATAATGACCGCCGGCCGGCCGGCAAGTGTTCCGATCACACCGCCATCATGTGCGGTGACCGGGAGCGGGCACGAAATGCCCTTTCTGGCGAGGTGGGCCATGAGGCCGAGAAAGAACGGCAGGTCAGCCTTGTCGACGCGCTTCTCGTAAAGCGTCAGGATGTAGGAGCCGCTGCTGGTGTGCAGTAAAAAATTCGAGTTTTCGGTGCCTTCGGCGATGCCCTTGTAGGACAAGAGATCGCCGACCGGATAGTTGCTGAGGAACGCGCCGAGCTCGCCCTCATTGACGTCGGTGTAGACCGCCATCGTGGCTACGCAGCCCCGTTGACGAAGGCCATGTCGGCAGCCGTCAGTTCGACATCGCGCAACACCCGCATCACCGGAAAATCCTCCGTCTCCGTCGCCGTCACGGCCAGCTCGATGGTCACGTCGAAGCGCTGCCTGAACGCATCGACGATCTCGTCGACGATGATCTCCGGCGCCGAAGCGCCCGCCGACAGGCCGAGCGTCGAGATGCCGACAATGTCATTCCACGGAATTTCGGAGGCGCGCTGCACGAGAAGCGACATCGAGGCGCCGGCGCGCTCGGCCACTTCGACCAGGCGCCGCGAGTTGGAGGAGTTAGGTGCGCCGACAACCAGGAAGAGATCGGCGCCGGCCGCTGTCTCCTTGACCGCTTCCTGGCGATTGGTGGTGGCATAACAGATCGATTCCGCCGCCGGCGCGTGCAGCTCGGGAAAACGTTGCTGCAGCGCGCGGATGATACCGGCGGTGTCCTCGACTGACAGCGTCGTCTGGGTCACGAAGCCGAGCGCTTGCGGGTCTGCAGGCACGAAGCTTGCGGCGTCGGCTTCGGTCTCGATCAGAGTGACCGCGCCGTCCGGCAACTGGCCCATTGTGCCGATCACCTCCGGATGCCCGGCATGGCCGATCAAAAGCACGTGGCGGCCCAGCCGCTGATGGCGCATTGCCTGCTTGTGGACTTTCGAGACCAGCGGGCAAGTCGCGTCGAGATAGAATAGGTTGCGGGACCGGGCGTCGGCCGGCACCGATTTCGGCACGCCATGCGCCGAAAAGACGACCGGGCTCTGGCGATGCTCGGGCGGGATCTCGGAGAGCTCCTCGATGAACACCGCGCCGAGGCTTTGCAGCCCTTCGACGACGTAGCGGTTGTGCACGATCTCGTGGCGGACATAAACCGGCGCGCCGTATTTCTTCAGCGCCAGCACGACGATCTGGATCGCACGGTCAACGCCCGCACAGAAACCGCGCGGCTGGCAGAGCCGGATGGTCAGCGGTGGCTTTGTGTGAAGCATGATTGCATCTTACGCTGATTGTAGGCCGGTTGATCGGACTATGACTTCTGAGCTCAAGGCGCGAAATGAGGTGTGCGGCCCTGCCCTGTCAAGGGTAGTGGCGGCGATCATTGGTCTTTCGCCGGGCGGCGGAGCCAGGAGATCAGGACGCCGGCAAGGGCGGCGGCAAGGCCGTACCAGGTTATCGCATATTGCAGATGGCTGTTCGGCAGGTCGATGACGGTGACACCGCCAACCGGCAGCCCGCCGGGGTTGGCCGTGGCGTTCGCATCGATGAAGATCGGCACCAGCGCCGCTCCTGCTGGCAAGCCGGCGCTCGAGGCCATCGCGTCACGATCTTTCCAGTAGAAGATGTTCTTCTGCGGATCATTGTCGGGAAGCATCATCGAGGGCTTGGCCGGCAGTGGGTTGCGGGCGAGCCCCGTCACCGTCACTTCGCCCGTTACCTGCCCCTGCGGCCGCTTGGCTGGGTCCTTGAAATCGTAAGGCACGAAGCCGCGGTTGATCAGTACGAAACGGCCATCGTCGAGCTGCAGCGGCGTGAAGACATCGAAACCGGACTGGCCTTCCCAGGTGGCGAGGAAATGCCGCTCGCCTTGATGCAGGAAAGTGCCGGTCACCGTTGCCGGCGTGTAGTCCACGTCGCTAGTGGCAGCAAACCGCTTTTCGACCTCGGCCAATGGCACAGGCGCCGAATGCGTCCGCTGGTCTATCGTCTGGAGAAGGCCCTCTTTCCAGTGCAGGCGCTGAACCTGCCAGGTGCCGAGCGCCAGCAGTATCAAAAACGCGACGATACCCAGGCCGAGCGCCAATGCGCGCTTCGGCCGCGACCGGCCGGCCACCAAACCTGATGCCTCGCTCATTCGCCGCGGTCCAGCCGGCCCTCGGCCGCCTTGTTGCGGTATTGCAGCGTCAGCAGGACGCCCTTGATCAACCGGAGCGCCGCCAGGCAAAGCACCAGCGTCAGCGGAATCCACAGCAGCAGATGCAGCCAGAGCGGCGGATTGAGCGTCACCTCCATCCACAGCGCCAGACCGACGACGATGAAGCCGATGATCAGGATAACGAACACCGCCGGCCCGTCGCCGGCATCGGCGAAGGAATAATCGAGGCCGCAATTGGTGCAGCGATTGCCGACCGTGAGGAACCCAGAGAACAGTCTGCCCTCGCCGCAGCGGGGGCAGCGGCCATGCAGGCCGGCCGAGATCGGATCGATTGGTGGCCAGATCGCCTTGTCGTCGCTCATGAGGTCATCCTAGGAGCATTTGCCACAAAAGATAAGGCGGCCACGTCGCCGCAGCCGCCTTGTCGATTTCCTCAGCTCGATCTCAGTGTGGTTCGATCATCGCGCCGTTCGATGCCCAGACGTAGATCGAGGCAAACAGGAACAGCCACACCACGTCGACGAAGTGCCAGTACCAGGCGGCGGCCTCGAAGCCGAAATGCTGCTTGGGCGTGAAGTCGCCCTTCATGGCGCGGATCAGGCAGACCAGCAGGAAGATCGTGCCGATGATGACGTGGAAACCATGGAAGCCGGTCGCCATGAAGAAGGTGGCGCCGTAGATTGAATCCCTGAAGCCGAACGGCGCGTGCATGTACTCGTAGGCCTGCACCATGGTGAACAGCATGCCGAGGCCGACGGTCAGCACCAAGCCATTGATCAGACCTTTGCGGTCGCCGTGGATGAGCGAGTGGTGCGCCCAGGTCACCGTGGTGCCCGACAGAAGCAGGATGACGGTGTTGTAAAGCGGCAGATGGAAGGGGTCGAGAACTTCGAGGCCCTTGGGTGGCCAGACGCCGCCGGTGAAGGCGGTACGGGCGTATTGATGGACCTCGCCCGGAAACAGGCTGGCGTCGAAGAAGGCCCAGAACCAGGCGACGAAGAACATCACCTCGGAGGCGATGAACATGATCATGCCGTAGCGCAGATGCAGCGACACGACACGGGTGTGGTGTCCCTCATGCGCTTCCTTGATCGTATCCGACCACCAGGCGAACATCGTGTAGATGACGATCAGCAGGCCGATGAAGAACAGCCATGGGTTGGCGATGTTGAAACCGAAGATCGGGAAATCGCCGCCCTTGAGATATTGCATGTAACAGACACCGCCGAGCGCGGTCACCAGCGCCCCGACGGAGCCCAGGAAAGGCCACGGGCTCGGGTCGACGAGGTGGTAGTCATGTTGTGGTTTTGCGTGTGCGTCTGCCATATCAACCCCCGAGGCTTGCTTCGGTATCTGAAATCTTGTTGCGGCGGCCGTCGGCCGGCACCGATGATGCGACCGGCTTGGTCTTGTCGACCGGGAACATCGTGTAGGACAGGGTAATCGTCTTCAAATCCTTCAGTTCCGGCGCGTTGACGATGTCGGGATCGACATAGAACACGACCGGCATGTCCAGTGTCTCGCCCGGCTTCAGCGTCGTGTCGGTGAAGCAGAAACACTCGACCTTGTTGAAGTAAGGTCCGGCCAGTTCCGGCTGCACGTTGAAGGTGGCACGTCCGGTGATGGGCCGGCTGAATTTGTTGGTCGCGCTGAAATGCGCCTCGGCGGTCTCGCCGATCTTGATGGTGATCGAGCGGGCGACCGGCTGGAATTGCCAGGGAACGCCGACGGTGTTGGCATCGAAGCGGATGGTGATGTCGCGGTCGAGCACCCGATCGGCATATTGCTGGGTCGCCCGTTTGACGGTGCCGCCGTAGCCTGTCGCCTGGCAGAACATCGCATAAAGCGGCACCGCGGCGTAGGCCATGCCGATCATGCCACCGAAGAACGCGATGCAGACGCCGGCGACGACGCGGTTCGTATTTTTCTTCGTAGGATCGGTGACTGTTTGCCTGGTCATCGTCAGCTCACATCGAGCCGGGGAAACTGTGACCAAATTTCACGATGGTCGCGACGTAGAATATGACGACCAGCGCCGCCAGCGCGAAACCGATTGCGGCCGAGCGATTGCGGCGGGCCTTCTGCTGACGTTCGGTCAGCGTGACCAGTTCAAGCTTTTTTTCGGCCATGCTCACGCTCCACCGATGGTCAGCGCGCGCGCGACGACGCAATCGCCAAGGTAGGCGGCAAAGATGGCGAAGAGATAGAGCAGCGAATAGCCAAACAAGGCCTTGGCCGGCTTCATCGCCCGGTCGTCATCGGCCATTTGCAGCACCTTCCACGCATACCAGACGAAGCCGCCGCCGAGCAGCAATGCAACGACGCCATAGGCCGGCGTGGTGAAGCCGAGAACCCAGGGCAGCACGCCAACCGGCGCGAGGACCAGCGCATAGCCAAAGATCTGGCGCCTGGTCGAGGCCTGGCCGGCGACATTCGGCATCATCGGAATGCCTGCCTTCGCATAGTCCTCCGACTTGAAGAGCGCGAGCGCCCAGAAATGCGGCGGCGTCCACAGGAAAATGATCAGGAACAGCACCAAGCTTTCGAGGCTGACCGATCCGGTTACCGCCACCCAGCCGATGACCGGCGGAACGGCACCGGCAGCACCGCCGATGACGATGTTCTGCGGCGTCCAGCGCTTCAGCCACATCGTATAGATGACGGCATAGAAAAAGATGGTGAAGGCCAGCAGCGATGCGGCCAACCAGTTGACCAGCACGCCGAGCGTCATCACCGATAAAACCGACAGCACCAACCCGAAACTCAATGCCTCGCCTGGCCGGATGCGGCCGGCCGGCACGGGACGGCCGGCGGTGCGCGTCATCACCGCATCGATGTCTGCGTCGTACCACATGTTGAGCGCACCGGACGCGCCAGCACCAATGGCAATAGCCAGGATCGCGATCACCGCCAGCAGCGGATTGATGGTCACCGGGGCGGCGACCATGCCGACAAACGCGGTGAACACCACCAGCGACATGACGCGCGGCTTCAGCAGGGCGAAGAAATCGCCCGCCGTCGCTTCCGACATGCGGAAGCCCGGCTCGTCAATCAGTCTGTCTTCGGCAAGGGCCATGCGTACTTAAAGTCCATCATTCCGTTGGCCAAAACCGCCTGTCGGCCGGCGGTTCCGTATTAAGGAGGCAACCGCCTACTTGATCTTCGGCAACTGTTCCCACTGGTGGAACGGCGGCGGCGAAGGCAGCTGCCATTCCAGCGTGGTCGCACCCTCGCCCCAAGGATTGGCGCCGGCGACCCGCTTCTTCTGGAACGCCTCGAAGACGCCGAACAGGAAGATGACGACGCCGACAGCCGAGATGTACGAGCCGTAGGACGACACCATATTCCAGCCGGCGAAGGCATCGGGATAGTCGATATAGCGACGCGGCATACCGGAAAGGCCGAGGAAGTGCTGCGGGAAAAAGACCAGGTTGACGCCGACGAAAGTGACCCAGAAGTGGGTGTTCGCGATCACGGGTGAGTACATGTAGCCGGTCATTTTCGGGAACCAGTAGTACCAGCCGGCGAAGATCGCGAAGACCGCGCCCAGCGACAGCACGTAGTGGAAGTGCGCGACCACGAAGTAGGTGTCGTGCAGCGGGCGGTCGAGGCCGGCATTGGCCAGCTGCACGCCGGTGACGCCGCCAACAGTGAACAGGAAGATGAAGCCGATCGCCCACAGCATCGGGGTCTTGAGCGAAATCGACCCGCCCCACATAGTGGCGATCCACGAGAAGATCTTCACGCCCGTCGGCACCGCGATGACCATGGTGGCAAAGACGAAATAGCGCTGGGTGTCGAGCGACAGGCCCGTCGTGTACATGTGGTGGGCCCAGACGATGAAGCCCACCGCGCCGATGGCAACCATCGCATAGGCCATGCCGAGATAGCCGAACACCGGCTTCCTCGAAAAGGTCGAGATGATGTGGCTAATGATCCCGAAACCCGGCAGGATCAGAATGTAGACCTCCGGATGGCCGAAGAACCAGAACAGGTGCTGGAACAGGATCGGATCGCCGCCGCCGTCCGGGGCGAAGAACGTGGTGCCGAAATTGCGGTCGGTCAAAAGCATGGTGATGCCGCCGGCCAACACCGGAAGCGACAGAAGCAGCAGGAAGGCGGTGATCAACACCGACCAAGCGAACAGCGGCATCTTGTGCATGGTCATGCCGGGCGCGCGCATGTTGAAGATGGTGGTGATGAAGTTGATGGCGCCAAGAATCGAGGAGGCGCCGGCGATGTGGATTGAAAGGATCGCCAGGTCCATGGCCGGTCCGGGCTGGCCCGATGTCGACAGCGGCGGATAAAGCGTCCAGCCGCCGCCGACGCCGTAGGCGCCGGGCGCGCTCGGGACGAAGGCCGAGAAAATCAGCAGGATGAAAGCCGGCGGCAGCAGCCAGAACGACACGTTGTTCATGCGCGGGAACGCCATATCCGGCGCGCCGATCATGATCGGCACCATCCAGTTGGCAAAGCCGCCGATCAGCGCCGGCATTACCATGAAGAAGATCATGATCAGCGCATGCGCGGTGGTGAAAGCATTGTACATGCTCTTGCCGCCGTCGATGGCGGCGTCACCGTTCATGCCGTAGACCATCTGCGCCAAGCCAGTGAATATCTGGATGCCCGGCTCCTGCAATTCCATGCGCATGACGACCGACAAGGCGCCACCGATGCAGCCCGCCATGATCGCGAAGATCAGATAAAGCGTACCGATGTCCTTGTGGTTGGTCGAATACACCCACCGGACCCAGCCATGATACGGCTTGTGGTCGTGGTCGTCGTGAGCTGCAGCGTCTGCCATGGTCGGCTCCGTTCCCTGAATCTTTTCTGGTCGCGGCATCAGTTGCCGGCGGCCGCTACCTTGTTCGTGCCATCGACCTCGGCCATCAGCGCCTTGTTGGCGCCGGGAAGGTCGGTCTTGGCTGCCGCCAGCCAGGTCTTGTATCGCGCATCGGAGACGACGCGAATGGCGATCGGCATGAAGGCGTGGTCCTTGCCGCAGAGTTCCGAGCACTGGCCGTAATAGAGGCCTTCCTTGTCGGCCTTGAACCACACCTCGTTGATGCGGCCCGGCACCGCGTCGGTCTTGATGCCGAAGGAAGGCATGGCAAAGGCGTGAATGACGTCGGTCGCCGTCACCAGTACGCGGGTCATGGTGTTGACCGGCACCACCATCTCATTGTCGACGGCGAGCAGGCGCGGATAAGCGGCGCGATCTTCCTTGCCGGCAGCAGCCCTGTCGGCATCCTGAAGGATCGCGGAATTGAAGGAAAGCGTGTTGTCGACCTGATATTCGTAATCCCAGTTCCACTGATTGCCCGTCGCCTTGACGGTCAGCTTGGCTTCTTCCGGCGGCGTGTATTGCGCGGTCAGCAGCTGGAACGAGGGAATGGCGAGACAGAGCAGGATGACGACGGGACCGACAGTCCAGATGACCTCGATCAGCGTGTTGTGGCTGGTGCGCGACGGGGTCGGGTTGACGCTCGCCCGGAACCGCAAAATGCAGTAGGCGATCAGGAAAAGCACCAAGGCGGTGATCACAATGATGAACGCGAACGAGTAGTTCCCGAACCACTCGATCTGCCTCATAATGTCGGTCGCCGGAGGCTGAAAACTGGTTTCCCAAGGTTGGGGCTGGGCTGCATGAGCGGATGCAGCGGCAAACAACGTGGCGGCGGCACTAGCTACGATTTTGGCGGTTGCCAGGAATTTTCTCATCGCCCTCGTCATCTCCCAGTTCCTCGCGATCGGACCGCAAGAATGTCGAACAATGCCGGGACGGGAATCCCGGACAATTCAAGGCTGGTTCAAACCATACTCTATTTGCCTCCGCAAGAAAGGAGCGCCGGAACCCGTGCGGCATTTTTGCGCGCAAGCGTGGCGCTGGCATCCTGCGGTGACGGCTCGCCGCGAATCACCGAAGCGGCGTCCGGGTAGAATGAGCCGCGCGGCGCGCGGAACAGTCGCAATTAGGGCGAAATTCGCACTGAAAAGCGCATTGTCGCCTATGTCGGGGCAGATCGCCGGGGTCTCGTCCTTTACTTGGGTTTAGTGCGGCTTAAAGTGCCGTGATTCGCAATGGAGCCGTCATGAACCCTTGGCTTTCGAGAACCTTGGCGAAGGTCATCCTTGTTGCCGCCGCAATAGCCTTGTCCGGCGGCGGCCTGGCCAATGCCGCGCAGCCAAGCGGCACGGTGAAGTCGACGCATGGGGCGTGGTCGATCATCTGCGATACGCCGGCCGGTGCTACGTCCGAACAATGCGTGATGATGCAGAACGTCGTCGCCGAGGACCGCCCGGAAATGGGTCTTTCCGTCGTCGTGCTGCGCACAGCCGACAACAAGGCCGAAATCCTTCGTGTGCTGGCGCCGCTCGGTGTGCTGTTGCCCAACGGCCTCGGCCTCAATGTCGACGGCAAGGATATCGGCCGCGCCTACTTCGTGCGCTGCTTCCAGGACGGCTGCTATGCCGAGGTCATCCTGGAAAAGCCGCTGCTCGACACGCTGAAGACCGGTACGTCCGCCACCTTCATCGTCTTCCAGACACCGGAAGAGGGCATCGGCATTCCCGTCGACCTCAAGGGTTTCGCCGACGGCTTCGCCGCCCTGCCCTGAACGCGGTGTTGTAGCACGATCCAGTGATGTTGACCGGCCGCGGTCACGGCAAAATCTCATTTCAGATTGTCTGTGGGGGCCTTCGCGCCTACATCGTGGGAAACAATCCTCCTGCGAATGGATCTGCCATGAACAGCCTGATCGGCCAATTCGACATTTCCGACGATCGCATCAAGCAGATCGTTGCCGAGACTATTAACGGCGCCGACGACGGTGAACTGTTTCTCGAATACAGCGAGAGCGAATCGCTGATGTTCGACAATGGCAAGCTGAAGACCGCGAATTTCAACACCGACCAGGGTTTCGGCCTGCGTGCCGTCGCCGGCGAAGCCAGCGGCTACGCCCATTCCAGCGATCTCTCCGAAGCCTCGCTGCTGCGCGCAGCCGACGCCGTTTCGACGGTGAAAAGCGGCTATTCCGGCACGCTTGCAGCAGCGCCTGCCCGCACCAACCGCCATCTCTACGGCGACGGAAACCCTATCCCCTCGCCTTCCTTCGAGACCAAGGCCAAGCTGCTCCAGGAAATCGATGCATGGCTGCGGTCCGAGGATCCGCGCGTCAGGCAGGTGACGGCGTCGCTCGCCGCCTCCTGGCAGCATATCGAGATCGTGCGCGCCGACGGCCAGATGGTGCGCGACATCCGTCCGCTGGTCAGGATCAACGTGTCGGTGGTGGTCGGCGACGGCGACCGCCAGGAGAGCGGCTCCTACGGCATGGGAGGCCGCAAGGATTTTGGCGAATTCCTGGTCGAGGACAGCTGGCGGCACGCTGCCAAGGAGGCATTGCGGCAAGCGCTGGTCAATCTCGAAGCGGTTCCAGCGCCTGCCGGCACTTTCGACATCGTGCTGTCGAGCGGCTGGCCGGGCGTCATGTTGCACGAGGCGGTCGGCCACGGCCTGGAAGGCGATTTCAACCGCAAGAAGACGTCGGCCTTTGCCGGCCTGCTTGGCCAGCAGGTGGCGGCGAAAGGCGTCACCGTCGTTGATGACGGCAGCATGCCCGAGCGGCGAGGTTCGCTGACTGTCGACGATGAGGGCACGCCTTCGGCCCATAACGTTCTGATCAACGATGGCAAGCTGGTCGGCTACATGCAGGACCGCCAGAACGCCCGGCTAATGGGCATGAAAGCCACCGGCAACGGGCGACGCCAAGGTTACGCGCACGAGCCTATGCCGCGCATGACCAACACCTACATGACAGCAGGCGACATGGAGCCGGACGAGATCATCGCCTCCGTCAAGAACGGCATCTATGCCGTGTCGTTCGGTGGCGGCCAGGTCGACATCACTTCGGGCAAGTTCGTGTTCGGCTGCACCGAAGCCTACATGATCGAGAACGGCAAAGTGACGCAACCGATCAAGGGCGCCATGCTGATCGGCAACGGGCCGGATGCCATGCATCGCGTTTCGATGATCGGCAACGACATGAAGCTCGACACCGGCATCGGCATGTGCGGCAAGGCCGGACAGGGTGTGCCGGTCGGTGTCGGCCAGCCGCATCTCAGGATGAACCAGATGACGGTCGGCGGCACCAGGGTTTGATGGCGGCTGTCACCTGGTTTATGTCTTGCGTTCGCTAAAAGGATGCGCCGCGATGCCTACCATGAAAGGGCTCACGACCACAGTCTCGGCAGACGGAAGCATCGTGCTGCCCAGCGCGATCCGAGAGCAGAAGCAATGGGCCACCGGCACATGTCTGCTGGTCGAAGATACTCCGGAGGGCGTGCTGCTGAAACCAGCGCGGGTCTTCGCCGAGACACGGCCCGAGGACGTGTTTGGATCCCTGCCCCACAAAGGCAGGCCGAAGACGTTGGAAGAGATGGAGGCGGGTGTGCTCGCCGCAGCTCGAACTGCCCTAAAACCATGAAGCCGGTGTTTTCGGCAGGCGATGGTCGGGATCGATGATTTCGAGACCCGGAGCATCGTTTTCGTTCCACAGCGCGACGCATGTGCCGCCGGGCGACATGAAGGACGGGTAGATCACGCCGTGCAGCCCGTCGGCAAGCAAGCGGTTTCTCAGCTGGTGCGTCTCGGGCACAAAACCTCTATCCACGATGTCACGCCATTCGCATCGGTGAATGTCCGCCGTTACACCGAGCTTCGACAGCGTATCGGCGCCTGTCAGGTCGGCCAGCCGGGCGCCTGACAGTTTCAATTGTGCAATCAGCGCCGGGTGCTGGACAAAACCCTGATTGTACTCAGCCCAAGCCGTGGACAGTTCCCGGGCGGCGTAGATCGCCGGCGTGCCAATCGGATTCCAGCGGCCGCCGAAGCGGGCCGCGCCCTCACCGGAAAGCGGCAGATGGGCCCAGCGCGGCACAAAAGCGCACCATAGGATCAGCCTGGGTTCAGGCATAGATGCCGGAGCGGACTGCCTCCAGATAGGCAAGCACCTTGTCCGTCTTGCCTTCGCGAACGAGATCCTAGGCGGTCTTTCCGGCCCAACCGGGGATCGGCTGATGCTTGAACCAGATGGCCGCACGATGTTCATCACCGGCCATCTCGCCGGCCATCACCAGGATACGGACGATGGGACTCAATGCGGCGTCGACCTTGCGCGCGCAGGACTTGGCGGCAAGCGTGTTGCGCGCGAGACCCGTAGCCCCGCCAGTTCTGTCATATTGATCCCCAGCAGTTCAGCGACCCGCCTTGGCGAGAGAAACGGCGCCCGCTCCTCGCCGAAGCGCGATGCCGAAATCTCAAAGGCTTTGGTGCTCATTGCAATTTCCTAGCACATTTTGAACAACGCACGTTCAAATGCGCTTTGTTGGTGCGCATTTTCGCGCCCCATAAATGCTGCTATCGCCTTCGTCTCGGCTTCTCCAACAGCGCCACGGCCTCGACATGCGGCGACCACAGGAACTGGTCGATCGGCGTAACGCCTTTCAGGGCGTAGCCGCCATCGAGGAGGATGCGAAGATCCCGCGCCAGCGTTACCGGATTGCAGGACACTGCGGCGACGAGCGGCACGTCGGAGCGCGCGATCTGCTTCGACTGGTCCTCGGCGCCGGCGCGAGGCGGGTCGAAGACAACGCCGTCAAAGGCATTCAACTCCTTGAATGTGAGCGGCCGCCGGAACAGGTCGCGACGTTCGCCGGTCACCCGCTTCAGGCCGCTGGCGAAACGGAAGGCCCGGTCAAGCGCCGAGAGTGCTGCCGCATCGCCTTCCACCGCATGAACCTCCGATTTTGCGGCCAGGCGCAGCGCGAAGCTGCCGCAGCCGGCGAAGAGATCGGCGACCTTTTTGGCACGAGCGAGATGCTGGCCGACAATGTTGGCCATCGCTTGTTCGGCAGCCTCGGTCGCCTGCAGGAAAGCGCCCGGAGGCACTGCGACGGCGACGCCACCAAACAGGATGACCGGTTTCTTTGGTTCGATAATGATCTCGCCGTCGACCGACAGCCTGGCTAGCCCCTCGGCGATGACGAAGTTGGAGGCGACGCGGCGCTGGTTCTCGCCGAGCTTGCCGGAATCGTGAACCGCGACATCGAGGCCGGAACCGGTCACCGTCACCGCCATGTGGAACGATTTGGTCGTGGTGCAGATCAGCCCAGCAAGCATCCTCAAACGGTCGAGCGCAGCGACGATCTGCGGCAGCGAGATCGGGCATTCCTCGATCGAGATGATCTCGGATGACAGCGCGCGGACGAAGCCGAACTGCATTCCCGCCTCGCTCCGCCGGGCGGTGAAGACGACGCGGCGGCGCGTGTGCGGCGCGCACGGCACCAGCGCGCCGACATCGCAAGCGATGCCCTTGCGCTTCAGTGCGTGTACGACTTTTTCATGCTTCCACCGGTGATAGGCTTCAGTCTCGAGATGCTGGACGGCGCAGCCGCCGCACGCGCCGAAATGCCGGCACGGCGGATCGACCCGCAGCGGCGAAGCCTCAAGCACCGACATCAAGGTGGCGCGATCTTTCTCCCGCGCGGCGGTGACGACCTCTCCCGGCAGCGCGAATGGAATGAAAACCTCGCCGGTTTCCGTCTCGGCGATGCCGTCGCCCTGCGAGCCCAATCTTGCGATCGTGAAACGGGTGCTCATCGCTTCTGGGTCTCGACGTCCTTGATGCCGCCGAGCAGGAACTCGCGGTTGCCGTCGCCGCCCTCTATCGGCGACAGATGCAGCCCAAGCGAGCGCCAGCCGGGAATGGTGTCGAGCCAGTCCTGCATCAGGCCGGCAATACGCGCCGCATCATAGGGGTCATTCAGCAGGCCGCCCTTGCCGATTGCCTCGCGGCCGGCCTCGAATTGCGGCTTGACCAGAAACACGGCTTTTGCGCCGTTCCTGGCCAAAGCAAGCGCCGGTGGCAGCGCCAGTTTCAGCGAGATGAAGCTGACATCCGAGACGATGAAATCCGGCACACGGCCGCCGAGATCGGCGGCCGACAGTTCGCGCGCATTCAGGCCTTCAATTACCGTCACGCGCGGATCGCCGGCAATGTCGGAGTGCATCTGGCCGTGCCCGACATCGATCGCCGTGACATGCGCCACGCCGCGTTCGAGCAGCACTTGCGTGAAGCCGCCGGTCGAGGCACCGACATCGAGGGCTTCGCTACCGGTGGGGTCGAGGCCGAAATGGTCGAGACCAGCCTTCAGCTTCAGTGCGGCGCGCGAGACGTAACCTTGCGCCGGATCGTCAACGACGATGTTGCACTCAGGCAGAACGGCCTGGCCCGGCTTGCGGGCGACGATGCCATCGACCGTCACGGTGCCGCGCTCGACCGCGTCACGGGCACGCGAGCGGCTGGCAAACAGGCCGCGCTGGACGAGCAATTCGTCGAGCCGCTGGCGTATGCTGGCTGGCGGAAGGGAAGTCATCGGCCTTCATGGCGAATGCCAACGATGATGGCAAGGATATTGGCGATGAGACAAGGCATAGTTGGAAAAGCGGGTGAACTCATCAGCCGCTGCGCTGTTTGTCGAACCTCGCGCCAGGCCCGACGCAATGCTAAGAAAGCGATGCCGTTTTGCCGTCGAAACGCGGAGGAGGAACATGCTGACGGGAACCTGCCACTGCGGCGCAGCCCACTGGACCCTGGAGGGCGATCCAGGTTCGATCACTGCCTGCAATTGCACACTTTGCCGTCGCTACGGCACGCTCTGGGCTTACGACTATGTCGACGAACGCATCCGCCTTGCCGGGCCCGTAAGCGCCTATCGGCGCGCCGGAAAGGCTCATCCTTCGCTTGAGATTCTCTTCTGTCCAACGTGCGCTTGCGTCCTGGCCTGGCGCGGTTTGCATCCCGATGCGGCTGGGCGCTACCGCATCGCCGTCAATGTGAGGCTTGCGCCGCCCGAGGCCGTCGCCGATCTCCCGATCGACCATTTCGATGGTCTCGATACATTCGAGGATTTGCCGAGAGATGGTCGCTGTGTGCGGGATATGTGGTTCTAGTCTAGTTTCTAGAGCCTTATCGGGATCATCCTTTAGAAGATGGTCCGCGAAGCCCGCCGTTCGACGGCCGGCGTCAGACCTTCGTTGCTGTCGCCGGACACCTGCGGGCGCGGCCGGTCAACGGAAATGGGCGCCTTCGGCAAGGTATCGCGCACGACGAATTGCGGCGCCTGTTTGTCGGTAAAGCCGGCACGGATTTCGCCGATCTTGCCGGCGACGACGCCCATCACCGCGTTTTCGAGATTGCGGTCGTAGCGCGTTTCGGCCGCGGTCGACTCGGCGAAGATGGCCGTTAGCGCGATGCCGCCCCAAAAGCGATCTCATTGGTCTTCTTTCCCCTGCCTGGTTGCCTGCTAGCAGGGCGGCGTTGAAAAATGGCCAAAGGACACGGTAAGCAAATCGCCAAACGGAAGCGTAAACAGCATGTTACGACTGTTCACCGGCAATTTGATTCAAGCAGTTGAGAATTTGATTCAGACTAGCATCTTGCAGCCAAGTTGATCGCTTTGGCGTCGCGGGAAATGCGTCTAAAAGCTAGGCGCGCTGGGCCTGCGCGGTATGCCCCAGTGCCACGAACACGGTGCGCACGATGCCGGCGCTGTCCAGCCCGGCATCGGCATACATCTTTTCCGGCTTGGCATGGTCGACGAAAGCGTCGGGCAGCACCAGCGGGCGCACCTTCAGGCCGCTCTCCAGCAGCCCTTCGTGAGCCAAGAACTGCAGCACATGGCTGGCGAAGCCGCCGACAGCGCCCTCTTCCACCGTCACCAGTATCTCGTGCGAACGGGCCAGCCGCCGGATCAGATCCTCGTCGAGCGGCTTGGCAAAACGGGCATCGGCCACCGTGGTCGAAAGCCCGGCCGCGCCAAGCTCCTCGGCCGCGGCCAGGCAATCCTGCAGCCTGGTGCCGAAGGAAAGCAGCGCAACCTTGGTGCCCTCCCTGACGATCCGGCCCTTGCCGATCTCCAACACCGAGCCGCGTTGCGGCATCTCGACACCAACGCCATTGCCGCGCGGATAGCGGAAGGCGATCGGGCCGTCATCGTAGCTTGCAGCGGTGCGTACCATGTGGCGCAGTTCGGCCTCATCGGCCGCGGCCATGACGACGAAACCGGGCAGCGTCGCCAGGAAGGTAGTGTCGAAGGCGCCGCAATGCGTGGCGCCATCGGCGCCGACGAAGCCGGCGCGATCGATCGGAAAGCGCACCGGCAATTTCTGGATCGCCACGTCGTGAACGACCTGGTCGTAGGCGCGCTGCAGGAAGGTCGAGTAGATCGCCGCGAAAGGCTTGAAGCCTTCCGTGGCAAGGCCGGCGGCGAAGGTCACCGCATGCTGCTCGGCAATGCCGACATCGAAGGTCCTCGCCGGAAACGCTTCGCCGAACAGGTCAAGCCCGGTGCCGTTCGGCATGGCGGCGGTGATGGCGACGATGCGGTCGTCCTCTCGGGCCTCCTGGATCAGGCTTTCGGCAAACACCTTGGTGTAGCTCGGCGCATTGGCGGGCGCCTTGGCCTGGGCGCCGGTGATGACGTCGAATTTGTTGACGCCGTGATATTTGTCGGCGGCCGCCTCGGCCGGGGCATAGCCCTTGCCCTTCTGGGTCACGACATGGATCAGCACCGGGCCGTCGGCATTGTCGCGGACGTTCTTCAGCACCGGGATCAGGTGCTCGAGGTTGTGACCGTCGATCGGGCCGATGTGGTAGAAACCCATTTCCTCGAACAGCGTGCCGCCAGTGACGTAGCCGCGTGCGTGCTCGACCGCGCGCTTGATGGCGCGATCGGCGCGCTCGCCGAGATAGGACGTCAGCTTCTTGCCGAAATCGCGCAAGCCCAGATAGGTCTTGCCCGACGCCAGACGGGCCAGATAGGCGCTCATCGCGCCGGTCGGCGGAGCGATCGACATATCGTTGTCGTTCAAGATGACGATCAGCCGGGCATCGAGTGCGCCGGCATTGTTCATCGCCTCATAGGCCATGCCGGCCGACATGGCGCCGTCGCCGATGACGGCAATGACATTGTTGCGGCCATCGGACAGATCGCGCGCCATCGCCATGCCGAGGCCGGCTGAAATCGAGGTCGAGGAGTGGGCTGCGCCGAACGGATCGTATTCGCTCTCGACGCGACGGGTGAAACCGGACAGCCCGCCCTCCTGCCGCAGCGTGCGGATGCGGTCGCGGCGGCCGGTCAGGATCTTGTGCGGATAGGCCTGGTGGCCGACGTCCCAGATCAGCCGGTCGTCCGGCGTGTTGAAGACGTAGTGCAGCGCGACGGTCAGTTCGACGACGCCAAGGCCGGCGCCGAGATGCCCGCCGGTATGGGAAACGACGTCGATCAGCTCGGCGCGAAGCTCGGACGCCAGCTGCGGCAGGTCGCCTTCGGCAAGCGTGCGTAAATCGGCTGGGACGCGGACCTTGTCGAGAAGCGGCGTATCGGGCTTTGCGTTCACTGTTTGCGAGCCTGGTCAGATTTTCTGTTCATCGTGAAATATGCCGCTGGCCGGCGAATGTAAATGTGGCGGTAACGCGCATCAGCTTTCGGGCAGCGGGATGAACTCTTGCTCGTCTCCGGGAACGATATCGAAGCGGCCCGTCTTCCATTCTTCTTTCGCCTGCTCGATGCGTTCCTTTGAGGACGATACGAAATTCCACCAGATATAACGTTTCGAACCGAGCGAAGCGCCGCCAAACAGCATGAAATGGGCGCCGCCCTCCGATGAGACAACGATCTCATCGCCGGGCCGGAAAACCAGCAGCCGCTCGGCCGGAAAGCTGTCACCGGATATCGAAACCGCGCCTTCCAGCGTATAGATGGCGCGCTCCTCGGCTTCGGCTGGGATTTTCACGCTGGCACCCGGCGCCAGCCTGAGATCGACATAAAGCGTGTCCGAAGCGGTGGCGACCGGGGAGCGCAGCCCGGAAAACGCACCGATGACGATACGCCCGCTGACACCCTCTGCATCGATCTCGGGCAGGCGCGGGGCCGCGGTGTTTTCGAAGACCGGCGCGACCTCTTCCTTGCCGTCCGGCAGCGCCAACCATGTCTGCAGGCCGGAAACCGACATTGGCGCGCCGCGCAATTCTTCCGGCGTGCGCTCCGAATGGACGATGCCGCGGCCGGCGGTCATCAAATTCACGTCGCCGGGCTGGATCACCATCTCGGTGCCGAGCGAATCGCGGTGCCTGATCTTGCCGTCGAACAGGTAGGTCACCGTCGACAGGCCGATATGCGGATGCGGGCGCACGTCGAGCGCCTGGCCGGCCCGCAGAACGGCCGGACCCATGCGGTCGAAGAAGATGAAGGGTCCGACCAGCCGGCGCCTGGCCGTCGGCAAGGCGCGGCGAACCTGAAATCCGCCAATATCCTTGGCGTTCGGAATGACCATCAACTCGATCTGATCGCTGGCGAAGGCATCGCCCAACTGCGGGTCGTTTCCGGGAAAGAAGCTCACGCGGTCCCCTCAGGCGAAGCGAAGTGCAGATTTGGCCTTCGCCTTGGCCGCCACCTCTTCGCGATTGCGCGGATGCTGCGTCGTCTCAAGGCTATCGAGCAATTCGCGCGCCGATGCGGCAATGGCCTCGACGGCATGGTCGAACGCATGCTGGTTCTGTTTCGACGGCCGCGTCGCTCCGCTCAGCTTGCGGACAAACTGAAGTGCGGCATCGCGAACCTCGTCATTGGTTGCCGGCGGATCGAAATTGAACAGGGTTTTGATGTTTCTGCACATCGTTCGCAATCTCCTCTCGTCCTGGAGCCGTTTCAAACGGGATGAGTTTTATCCTCAATCATGATGTCCAAAGCCGGAAAGCACAATTGTTGTTCGAGGCCGCGCCTCAATCCGCATCCAGCGGCTCTGTCCCCACCGGCTTGCCGTCGCGCGACAGCCTGATTTTCTCGACCTTGTCCTCGGCCGCTTTCAGCAGCCGGTCGCAATGCGCCTTCAGCGCCTCGCCGCGCTCATAAATGCGGATCGACTGGTCGAGCGGCACGTCGCCGCGCTCCAGATCGTCGACGATCCTCTCCAGCGCCTCGAGCGCCTGCTCGAAGCTCATCGCCTTGACGTCCTCGTTGGTCTCACCAGGCATCATCTATCCCTTCATCAGCCGCCCGACATGGGCGGCGACTGAAAATGCCAATCCCTGCAGATCGTAGCCGCCCTCGAGCAGACTGACGAGCCGGTTGCCGCTATGGCGTCCGGCGCGTTCGAGCAACTGGCCGGTTGCCCAGTCGAAATCATCCTCGGTCAGGTTGATCTCGGCCAGCGGATCGCGGTGGTGGGCGTCGAAACCGGCGGAGATGATGATGAGGTCGGGCGCAAAATTGTCGAGCGCCGGCAGGATGCGTGACAGAAAGGCGTCGCGGAACGCATCGCTGCCGCTCTGCGGCGCCAGCGGCGCGTTGACGATGTTGCCGGCGCCGGTTTCGCTCACGGCCCCGGTTCCGGGGTAAAGCGGCATCTGGTGTGTCGAGCAATAGAGCACCGACGGATCGCCCCAGAAGATGTCCTGGGTGCCGTTGCCGTGATGCACATCCCAGTCGACGACGGCGACGCGGTCGACGCCATGGTTCTTCTGGGCGTAGCGTGCCGCGATTGCCGCGGTGTTGAACAGGCAAAAACCCATGGAGGTGGTCTTTTCGGCATGATGGCCGGGCGGCCGCGCGGCGACGAAGACGTTGTCGGCACGGCCGGTGAAGACGTCGTCGACAGCGGCGTTGGCAGCCCCGATCGCAGTCACGGCAGCCTGCCAGCTCTTTGGGCTGGCGGTGGTATCGGCGTCGATACGGGCGATGCCGGTGTCCGGTATCGCTGCGCGGACCCGGTCGACGAATTCGGGCGGATGCGCGTAGAGGATGGTTGCCTCGTCGCCTTCCGGCGCCTGGACGCGATCGAGCGTCACGAAAGCCTCATCGTCAAGCACACGCTCAATGGCGCGCAGACGGTCCGGCCGCTCCGGGTGACCGGGCGGTGTTATGTGCTCGAGGAAAATCGGATGGGTGTAAAGTCTCGTAGCCATGCCCCGATATAGGCGCGCCTCACCGCTTTGGCCATGTTTTCGCGCACTGGTGACGCGATGTTCAACAGGGTTTACGCGGCCGGCCTCGGCTGGATCCAGCGCGAGCCGTCTGACATTGGCGAAAAGAATGACCTCAGGCCGGTGATCGGGCAACTTCGGGCTGCATTGCCGACGGTCGATCAGGCTGATGCAGCCTGCCGGTGCGATTGAGCAGCCCTTCCAGAAGAACCTTGAACGCCTTCACTGCCTTCTTCGATGTCGCTTCGGGATCGTTCGAATTTGCGATCCACTGCGCCGCATGCAGCGAGGCGCCGCTGACCAGCCTTGCCGCGGCTTCGGAATCGACGGCGAGAATGGTTCCGTCGTCGCTCAGCCTTTGCAGGCTCTCCGTCATCGAACGGATGCATGCGCTCTGGCTTGGCCATTGCGATGGATCGCCGAGCACCGCCGGCCCGTCGCGAAGCACGATACGCTGGATCTCCGGCTCCAGCGCCATCTCGATATAGGCGGTGCATTCGTCGACAAAGCCCTGCCAGAGATTGTCCGGCTTGGCCGAAACGACCTTCAGCCGGGCCGACATTTCGGCGTCGATCTCGGCGATGACCGCCTGGAGAAGGCCCTTCTTGTCGCCGAAGTGATGATAGAGCGCACCGCGCGTCAGCCCGGCCGATGCCGTGAAATCATCCATCGACGCTTCGGCATAGCCGAGCGTGCCGAAGGCCTGGCGCGCCGCCCCGATCAGCTTGGCGCGGGTTTCGGCAATCATCTCCTTGCGTGGTCTGTGCATGGTCTGGCCCTATTAACATACGTCTCGTATGCCAATTGACATACGAGACGTATGATCTATTTAAACTCATACGCTACGTATGTAATCGTCGGACTATCCGTTGTCGAGGAGCCAGACCATGCAAAATCCCTATTCCCAGATCTTTCGCGCTCCTGGCGCCAAAGGCTTCGCCGCAGCCGGCTTCGTTGCCCGGCTGCCGATGGCCATGGCTCCTATCGGGATCGTCGCCATGCTGTCACAGACCGATGGCGAGTACTGGCTGGCCGGCGCCGTCTCCGCGACATATGCGCTGGCCAACGCTTTCGTCGCCCCACAGGTATCGCGGCTGGTGGATCGCCTCGGCCAGACGCGGATTGTGGTGCCGACTACCGTGATTTCCACGCTCGCTTTCGCGATCCTGATTGCGGCGGCCAATCAGCATTGGCCGATATGGACGCTATTCGTCTCGGCGCTGCTCGCCGCCGTCATGCCCAGCATCCCGGCAATGGTGCGCGCACGCTGGACGGAGATTTTTCGCAACCGCCCCGAACTGAACACGGCGTTCGCCTTCGAGTCGGCGGCGGACGAACTGGTCTACATCGCCGGCGCATCGCTGTCGGTCGGACTGAGTGTCGCGCTTTTCCCGGAGGCGGGAGTGCTCGCGAGCACATTGTTCCTCGCCTTCGGTTCGACGGCCTTCATCCTGCAGCGCTCGACCGAACCGCGAGCCCGACCGGTGGAACACGGTTCGGGCGGCTCGGCAATCCGCCTGCGGCCGGTCCAGATCCTCACCTTGGCCCTGATCTTCATCGGCGCGACCTTCGCCACCACCGAGGTGAGCACGGTGGCGATCACCAAGGAGCTTGGCCAGCCGGGCGCCGCCAGCTTCGTCATCGGCGTCTACGCGCTCGGATCGTTCGTCGTCGGCATCATCATCGGCGCCCTGAACCTGAAAATGCCGCTGCAAATTCAGCTTGCCATCGCAATCGCTATCATTGCGCTTACCACGCTGCCGCTGCTCGTCGCCGACACCGTGCCGCTGCTGGCACTGGCCGTCTTCGTCAGCGGCGTGGCGATCTCGCCGACCTTCATCACGGCATTCGGCCTGATCGAACGGCGCGTGCCCGAGGCGGTGCTGACCGAAGGCGTGACCTGGGTGATGACCGGCATCGGCATCGGCATGGCGCTCGGCTCGTTCGCCGCCGGCTGGATGGTGGACGCTTTCGGCGCGCAGAACGGGTTCTGGGTATCGGTGGCATCGGGCACAATCGCGCTGGTCATCGTGCTCGCCGGCCAGCGCAGCCTTGCCGCGCCGAACTGCGACATGGCTGCATGCGACGCAGCCGCGGTCGCTGCGGAATAGTTTCCGGTGCGTCCGGCCCCGAGCAGGGCCGGACGCATACCAGCATCGTGAGAACGGCCTACAGAATCTCGGTCTTGGCGATATGGATGCCGAAGCCTTCGAGGCCGACATAATGGCGCTCGCGCGAGGCGATCAGATTGATCGAGGAAATGCCGAGGTCCTTGAGAATTTGCGCGCCGAGGCCGATCTCGCGCCATTCGTTCTCGCGCCGGCGCGCCTCTTCATGATCCTCGCGGTCGCCGGCAGCCGGCCGCTTGCGCTCCTGATGGGCGACACCAACAGAGCCTTCGCGCAGATAGACAATGACGCCGCGCTTGCGCTCGCCCATCGCTTTCATGATGGCGTCCAGGCGGTGGCTGGTGCCGAAGACGTCGCTGACCACGTCTTCGGAATGAAGGCGTACCGGCACCTCGACGCCGTCGCGGATATCGCCGAAGACGACCGCCACGTGATGCATGGAATCCCAGGGCAGCGTGTAGGTGAAGACCTGCGCCTTGCCGCCGGGCGTCTCGATGTCGGAACAGGCGACGCGTTCGACCAGCGTTTCCTTGCGTTGCCGGTAGGCGATGAGGTCAGCAACCGAGATCTGCTTCAACCCGTGCTTTTCGGCGAAGGCCTGCACCTGCGGCCCGCGCATGACAGTGCCGTCATCATTGACCAGCTCGGAAATGACGCCGACCGGCGGCAGGCCGGCGAGCTTGCAGAGGTCGACCGCGGCTTCGGTATGGCCCGAACGCATCAGCACGCCGCCTTCGCGCGCGATCAGCGGAAAGATGTGACCGGGGCGCACGAAATCGGACGCGCCGACATTGCCATTGGCGAGATTGCGCACCGTCAGCGTGCGGTCGTCCGCCGAAATGCCGGTCGTGGTGCCGTGCTTGAAGTCGACGCTGACGGTGAAGGCAGTGGTGTGCGCAGAATCATTGTCGGCCACCATCGGCGACAGGTTGAGCCGCTTGGCTTCCTCGCGCGGCATCGGCGTGCAGACGATGCCTGACGTGTTGCGCACGATGAACGCCATCTTTTCCGGCGTGCAATGGACGGCGGCGACGATCAGGTCACCCTCGTTCTCGCGCCCGTCATCGTCCATGACGACGACGATCTCGCCGCGCTCGAAGGCGCGCAGGGCTTCAACGATCTTCTTCTGGTCGTAAGGCATAAGCGCTCGTTTCACTCGCAGGGGAGTAGGGGAATAGGGCAGTACGGCAGTAGGGGAAAGGAAAAAAATTGGCTGCTTGGCGTGCACCAACATACTGCCCTACTGCCCTACTCCCCTACTCCCTTCCCGTCTGTCCCCGATGCCGCAGATAATGATCCGCAATGGCGCAGGCAACCATCGCCTCGCCGATCGGCACGGCGCGGATGCCGACGCATGGATCGTGCCGGCCCTTGGTCATGATCTCGACATCGTTGCCGTCCTTGTCGATCGACTTTCGCGGCGTCAGGATCGACGAGGTCGGCTTCACGGCGAAGCGCGCGACGATCGCCTGGCCGGTCGAGATGCCGCCGAGGATGCCGCCGGCATTGTTGGACAGGAAGACCGGCTTGCCGTCATTGCCCATGCGCATCTCATCGGCATTCTCCTCGCCGGTGATGCGGGCGGCCTCGAAACCGTTGCCGATCTCGACGCCCTTGACGGCGTTGATCGACATCAGGCCGGCGGCGATGTCCTGGTCGAGCTTGGCATAGATCGGCGCGCCAAGCCCCGCCGGCACGCCGTCGGCGACGATCTCGATGACCGCACCGACCGAGGAGCCCGCCTTGCGGATGCCGTCCAGATATTTGGTGAAAACGGCGACCGACGCCGGATCGGGAGTGAAGAACGGGTTTTCGGCGTCGCCGACAAAATTCCAGTTCCAGTTGGCGCGATCGATCGATTTTTCGCCCATCGACACCAGCGCGCCGCGCACCACCATGCCTGGCACAACCTTGCGGGCAAGCGCCCCGGCCGCCACCCGCGCCGCAGTCTCACGCGCCGAGGAGCGACCGCCGCCGCGGTAATCGCGCAGGCCGTATTTGACCTCGTAAGTGTAATCGGCATGGCCCGGCCGGAACTGGCGGGCGATGTCGCCATAGTCCTTGGAGCGCTGGTCGACATTCTCGATCAGCATCGACACCGGCGTGCCGGTGGTGATCATCGTCTCGCCGTCCTCATCGAGAATGAAGCCGGACAGGACCTTGACCTCATCCGGTTCGCGACGCTGCGTCACAAAACGTGACTGGCCGGGGCGGCGCTTGTCCAGCTCGGCCTGGATCTCGTCGCGAGTGAAGCGGATGCCTGGCGGACAGCCGTCGACGACGCAGCCCAGCGCCGGCCCGTGGCTTTCGCCCCAGGTGGTGACGCGGAAAAGATGGCCGAACGTATTGTGCGACATGGAACCAGCCCTGCCGGCGGCGGAGCCGGCCTAGCGCATGACCTCGAAAATCGGAGCGATTTTCGGAAACGATCATGCACAAAATCAAAAGTGCTACAGCGTCCTTTGCGCGTCCAGGAGGACGCGCGGCGCTGTCGCCTGCCTTCTATTGGCGTTTTCCACAGTGGTCAAACTGTGATCCGGCGGATTTAGTTTTGACACATTCGATTGGTTTCTGCTCAGTTCCGTTCCGTTGGACGAGCCGCTGTACCGGCAATGATTAAAGAGGACGATGATGCGTATCCTGATTGGCGCTGTTGCCGCCACGCTGTTGATTTCCACCGCCGCCTTCGCCGGCCAGACCGAAGGCCTGATCAAGAAGGTCGACAAGGATGCGCTGACGCTGACGCTGGACGACGGCAAGTCCTACAAGCTGAACGCCGAAACCGATCTCGATGCGCTGAAGCCGGGCATGGACATCGTCCTCGCCTATGACGTGACGAATGGCGAGAACGTCGTCACCGACATGGAACTGCCGGACACCGGATCGACCGAATAGAGTCTTTCCGGCCGATCCATCCCGAAGCCGGCGGGTGGAAACGAGCACACAGCGCCCTGAACGGCATGGGAATGCTTGTCACTGAACGGCTGAAATGGGCCGGAAGTTGACGGTCTGCTTTTGGTACTGGCTTGTCAGAAGCAGCCATTACGCTGCCGACCCAATGTGGGTCGTATAGAGTGTCATACACACCGCCGAAATACGACCTATGTCCAAAAACCCTCATCCGACTACTTCGGCTGACATCCAGACAGCCCGCTTCTGCGCTCGGCTCCACCGACAGGGAAACCTTTGCGCGAGTTGACTGTTGTAGCTACAAGACAGAGGAGAAGGTTGAATGGCATCCGTCCGATACATCGTCGCGGACGTCGACGAGGCGGTCGCGTTCTATCGAGACAATCTCGATTTCAAGATCGACATGCACAATCCGGGCAAGTTCGCTGCGCTGCTGCGCGACGACCTGACGCTGTATCTCAGCGCCCCAGGTGCGGGGAGCGGTGGTCAGGCGGGCGGCGATCCGAAGCCAGGCGGGTGGAACCGATTTATGATCGTTACGAACGAGGTCGATGTCCTTATTGAGCGGTTGCGCCGGGCTGATGCAAGATTCCGCGGCGAAATCAGCGACGGCGGTGCCGGTCGCGCCATCTTGCTCGAAGATCCATCGGGCAACGTCATCGAGCTATTCGAGTTCAAAAAGGACTGAGCCTGACGTAGAGCTGGTGACGGCGGGCGGTTGGTTTTGATGCGTCTGCTCATGGTCATGTCGCGTTCCGCCACCGACGACAGATTTCTGCCGTCTTTGATCAAAAGCGGACGAGCCGGAATCCACCCCGGCGACGGTGTTCGACACGGAGTCCCGACCAATTGAGCGTAGCATTTGCCAAGGAGGAAAGCGCCGAGACAGCATCGGAAACCATCCTGCCGGCTCGCCCTATCTCCGGTCGGATCAACCTCGTCACGGACGCGGGCCTCAAGATGCTGCAGGATGAATTGGCTCGCGCTCAGCAGGCCCTCGAGGCCGCTAACGCGCTGGAAGATGTCAACGAGAGGCGATGGCAGTCGGCGGTTCCGGTTCGAGATATGCGCTATTATGCCGAACGCGTCCGTACGGCTCAGCTTATGTCGGTGCCGACGTCTAATGAAGTGATCGCCTTCGGCCACACCGTTACCTTCGAGCGTGATGATGGCCGCACTCAGACCTTCCGCATCGTCGGTGAGGATGAGGCCAACCCGTCTCAAGCTTCCATATCGCATGGTTCATCGGTTGCCATCGCATTGATTGGCAAAACCGTTGGCGACGTTGTCCAGCTAGGGCAGCGCGAACTCGAGATCCTGTCCATTTCTTAGTTGGGCATCGGGCTACGACGCACGACCGAATTGCAGGCATGTTCTGTGACTTCGTCACGGTCAACCGCCACCGTCACGTTTGGTACACCGTCAGGTGACGCGCGCGAGTTACACCCGTCGCCGTAACATGGAGGTTGCGAGCTTGCCGCGAGCCACCCATTCTGCGCTTAATAGCGGCAACTCAGGGGCGAGTAATGGGCCGATTGCTTACTGTCGGGTTTCAGTCGCGCTCGACGGATAGCATAATGACAGCGCACCCGACTGCCGTCGCGTTGGCACTTAAATTGATCGACGAAGGGGTGCGTGACGGCGACTGTGAGTCCGCCTCCCGGATATCGACCGTTCTGACAACAGCCAGTCATAACCGATTGAGCATGCTCGTAAGGTCGGCTAACTTACAAACGACAGGCAATAAAAATTATTCATTGGGGGCAATCATGAATTCGATCGGGTCGGCGATCGCAAAGGGACTGTTTTTGGCTGGTCTGTTCATATCGGCGGGATCAGCGCTGGCGGCGAAGAGCGATGACGGATTCGCAGC